>JBGOTP010000113.1:0-13572 GCA_041476545.1 Vicinamibacteria bacterium
ATCTTTCGCGTATTGCTGGCGACAGAGCACCATTCCGCCGCGCGGTCCGCGCAGCGTCTTGTGCGTGGTCGTCGAGACCAAGTCGGAGTGCGGCACGGGACTCGGATGGATGCCGGCGGCCACGAGGCCGGCGATGTGCGCCATGTCAGTAAACACGGCGGCGCCAATCCGGTCGGCGGTCGCGCGAATGCGGGCAAAGTCGATGACGCGCGAATACGCGCTCGCACCGACGATGATCATCTTCGGACGACGTTCGTCGGCCAGGCGGGCCAGTTCGTCGTAGTCAATCCGTTCATCGTCCTGCCGGACGCCGTAGGGCACGATCGTATAGAGCAGACCGGAAAAATTCAGCGGGTGGCCGTGCGTGAGGTGCCCGCCATGGGCGAGGTTCATACCGAGGACGGTGTCGCCGGGCTTGAGCAGCGTCATGTAGACCGCCATGTTGGCTTGCGCGCCCGAGTGCGGCTGGACGTTCACGTGATCCGAGCCGAAGAGCGCCTTGGCGCGCGCGATGGCGGCGCGCTCCGCGACGTCGACGAACTCGCAGCCGCCGTAGTAGCGCTTGCCCGGATAGCCTTCGGCGTACTTGTTGGTCATCACCGAGCCGGCGGCCTCGAGGACGGCGCGGCTGACAAAATTCTCGGATGCAATCAGCTCCAGGCCGTCGTTCTGACGATGAAGCTCGTGGCGGATCGCCTGGGCGATCTCGGGATCGGTTTCCGCCAGGGTCCGCAAGATGGGGAGCATGGTTGTGTCGGTTGCCATTGCGATCCTCTCACGGGCTCGAAGAGGCCCGAGCTACGTCGCGCAGTCGTCGACGCGCGAACTTTGCTACATTGTTCGCGCGCCCCCTCAGGGTTGCGGCGTGCGTTCTGCCGCTGCGATTTGATCGAGGCGACGCTGGTGGCGTCCGCCATCGAATCCCGTGTTCAGCCAGAGCGCGACGATTTCATCGGCCAGTCCCACGCCAACCACGCGCGCGCCGATGGACAGGACGTTGGCGTCGTTGTGCTCGCGCGACAGACGCGCGGTGTACAGATCGTTGCAGAGCGCTGCGCGAATGCCCACGACCTTGTTTGCGGCAATCTGTTCGCCCTGCCCGCTGCCGCCTAACACGATCCCACGTTCGACGTGTCCGGCGGCCACGGCCCGGGCGACGGCGATGCAGATGGGCGGATAGTCGACGGATGCCTCGCTGTTGGTACCGTGATCGTCCACGCTGTGCCCCAGACGCTGCAGCGTGCCTTTGAGATGCTCTTTCAGCAGAAACCCGGCATGATCCGATCCGATCGCGATGCGCACAAGGGTGAGATTGTACTATAGCTGAGAGCCGAGAGCTGAGAGCCGACGGCCGATAGCTCTCAGCCATCAGCTCTCAGCTTTCAGCGACGCGATAGACTCACACACGCCAGAGCCGTTGATAGCTGACGGCTGACAGTCGAGAGCTTCATGATTCCCAGTCTCACCATTGCCGCGCGCGGGGAAGACCGGCTGCGAAGCGGACATCCGTGGATCTATCGCAGCGACGTGATCGAGGTGCAGGCAGAGGCCGGCGATCGCGTGCTCGTCCGCGATCCGCGAGGTCACACACTCGGTCATGCCTTCTTCAGCGACCGGTCGCAGATCGCCATCCGCATGCTCACGTACGGCGACCGGCCGGCTGACGACCTGCTCGTGCGGACACGCATCGAGGCGGCCCTTGCGTTCCGCGAGTCGCTGGCCATCGAGGGTTCGGCATTTCGCCTGATTCACGGCGAGGCCGACCTGCTGCCGTCCATCATCGTCGATCGCTATGGCGACTACCTGGTCCTGCAAACGCTCTCGCAGGGCGCCGATCGTCTCCTGCCCCTGCTCGTGTCGACACTGATGGAGCTCCGGCGCCCACTCGGCATCCTGGCGCGTAACGATTCGCGGACGCGCGTGCTCGAAGGACTGGAGCAGCGGGTCGATCTGCTTGCCGGCGAGGTGCCTGAACTGGTGACGGTCACCGAGAATGGGCTGACCTACGAAGTCGATCTCCGGCGCGGCCAGAAGACCGGGCTCTTTCTCGATCAGCGCGAGAACCGGGAGGCGGCCGCGCTGTATGCCAGGGGCCGGCTGCTCGATTGTTTCAGTTACCACGGCGGCTTCGCGTTGAGGCTGGCAAAGCAGTGTCGGGAAACCATCGCCTTCGACATTTCAGAAGACGCCGTCGCGCGCATCAGGACAAATGCGGAACGGAATGGCCGGTCGATCGACGCCCGGGTCGGCAACGTCTTCGATGAACTGCGAGGGCTCGATCGTCTCGGCGAGCGTTTCGATACGATCGTCCTGGATCCGCCGGCGTTCGCCAAGAGCAAGAGCGCGATCGAGAAGGCGACCGCCGGCTACAAGGAGATCAACCTCCGCGCGCTGAAGCTCCTCAATCACGAAGGGACGCTCATCACGTGCAGTTGTTCGTACAACATCGGCGAAGCGGCATTTGCCGAGATCGTGTACGAAGCAGCCATCGATGCGCAGGCGCAGGTGACGGTCGTCGAGAAGCGGATGCAGGGCCGCGATCATCCGGTGCTGCTGGGCGTGCCGGAGACGTACTACCTGAAATGCTTCATTCTGAGAAAACTGTGAAGACAAGAGCCACTCGTAGCGCAGGGCTTCAGCCCTGCCCTGGAGTTGCAGCGTCCGGCTTCCCGCCTGTGCTTCGCTCTGGCGGGGCTCGCCGAAGCGCAACGCGCGAAGGCGGCAGCCGGACTTCACCAATCGAAGCTGTCCGGCGTGCCAAACGCGATCTCGCGCGACTCGCGCGGCCGGCCGGGCCGTTCGATGCGCGCCGCTATTTCCGGACCGATCCCGATGTCGATCTCGGCTTCTACAACATCGGCGCGAGCCGCGTGCGCGCGTTGGCGAAAGACATCGTCCGCAGTCATCCCGGGTGGGGCGTGAACGACGTGATGGCATTTGCCGAGCGACTGATGCCGGATTGGCATCTGGAAGTCAAAGCCGTTGGCGTGGAAGCCGTCTCGCGTTACCGGAAGGCGTTCCACCCACGACTCCTACCCGCCTGGAAGCGCTGGCTCGCGCGCGGGTATTCGGCGAACTGGGCGACGACCGACTCGATCTGTGGTTCACTCATCGGTCCGCTGCTCGTGGCGTACCCCAGGCTCGCGCCACAGGTTGTGCGCTGGTCGCGCGATCGCAACATGTGGGTGAGGCGCGCGTCGGCAGTGAGCCTCATCGCGTTGGCCCGGAAGGGCGATGCGCTCGATGCTGCGTATGAGGTCGCGCGAATTCTTCATCCCGATCCCGCTGATCTCATTCACAAGGCGGTTGGCTGGATGCTGCGCGAAGCCGGCAAGGCCGACGCCGCGAGACTCGAGCATTATCTTCGAGCGAATGGTCCGAGGATGCCGAGGACAACGGTCCGCTACGCAATCGAACGTTTTCCTCCCGCACGACGACGCGAGCTCCTGCACTTGACGAAACGTGAAGCGTAAGGACCAGGCAGCGCGCGCGGCAGTGGTATGCCGCGCGTTCGACAAGGCCATGGCCGCGGCCTTGCTTCGCGTCAGGTGTCGCTTTCCTCACTCGTGTACGTTGCAAGGGAGGACGCATGAATCGCAGAATACTGACGAGTCTCGTCGCTGTCTGCGCCTGCACTTCGGTCATCGCGGCACAGGCACCCACACAACCGGCGTCGGGACCAGCGCCGGCGGCAACCCAGCCCCAAACATCCGATCAGCGCGCGCCCAAACCCGCCACCATCACCCTGGAGGGCTGCATCCAACGGATAGCGCTGGCTCCAAGCGCCGTGGCAGGAGCGACGGGCACCTCGGGCTCGCCCGCGAGCGCCTTCATTCTTGCCGACGCCGTGAAGCCCGCGGCCGTCCTGGGCGCCACCGGCCGGTTACCCATGATCGCGCCGACCTACCGTCTCGACGCCGAGAACAGCAAGCTGAGTCCGCACGTGGGACACAAAGTGGAGGTTGTCGGCACCGTGGACGAATTGGCTGGCACGGCGGCCGGCTCGGTCGATCAGTCGACGACGGGGAGCGCCGCCAGCGCGCCGAAACTCAAGGTGCAGAGCGTGCGGATGATTGCGTCGATCTGCGCGCCGTCGATTCTGTGAAGACGCGGGAACCCTGGCTCACGGGAACTTCGCATCAGCTCTTCACCCGAGAACTCCAAGCGTGAAGCCCAAGCGTGAAGCAGGATGAGGCCCTCGGAAAACGCTGAGCTCGGAAAACATTCGACGGACGGGGCGGACTCTTCGAAGATGGCAGGCGCAGTAATCCGCGTCAATGAGAGTTCACATACGACGTGATTTACGACAGCTCAACAGAATGGATGGACCGCCGGCCGCGTGCGAAATCGGTCGCAACTTCTGGTCCACCGGGGCCTCGGGCATGAAGCGGTCGCGACGGCCGGCTCCGGGAAGCCCGGCCGTTGCCTCGAAAACTCCAAAATCCAGCAAGCCGCACGACGAGGACCTTAGGCGTTCGCACGGGGCCGCGAGACCTCCGCGAGAAACGCGGCGGTCCGACTCGCGGGTACATGCCATGCCAAATCCGCCTGCGACACGATGCCCTGGCATCCGTTGGGTCCGTCAACGACCGGAATCCGCCTGATCTGCTTCAACTCCATCAGGCCCAGGCACTCCGCGAGGCTCGCATCCGGCGTGATGGTGACGACTGGCGCCGACATGCAGTCCTTCGCGCTGAGAGTGAGCGGGTTCTTGCCGAGGGCAACGGTTCGGCAGGTGATATCGCGGTCTGTCACGATACCGACGACCCTCAGAGTCACCAGATCGTCCACGATCGGAAGCTCGCCGCAATCGTGGTCGCACATCAACTGCGCGACGTCGCGCAAGGGCGTGTCGGGCGTGCAGCAGACGGGCTCTGTGGACATGATGTCCTTGACCTTCATCCTCATCGTCTCCTCCGTTTTCGCGTGTAGCGAGGTTGCCGACAGACTCGAACCTGTAGACGCTGGCAAGTACTACGCCATGGGCAATAGTCCCTTCGGTCGGTCGCGACGCTGAGGTTGCTGTCCGTCGTCATGATCCCGGCTGCACGGCCGGGGTTAGGTTGCAGTTGGCGCAACTCTTGAACCCATTCGTGGTGATGCCAGATAGCGTTCGCATTGCCGCGGCCGGCGACTTGCATTGCACCAAAGGGTCGCAAGGGGCACTGCAATCGTTCTTCGCGCACATCACGGAGGCGGCGGATCTGCTGCTGCTGGCCGGCGATTTGACCAATCTGGGACTGCCCGAAGAAGCGCACGTGCTGGCGCGCGAACTGGCCGCGTTGCGACTGCCCATTGCAGCGGTCCTGGGCAATCACGATTTCGAATCCGACAAGAGTCACGAGATCCGGGCCATTCTGCTGGACGCGGGAGTCACGGTGCTCGACGGCGAAGCGTGCGAACTGCACGGGATCGGAATCGCCGGCGTCAAGGGATTCTGTGGCGGCTTCGGAGCGCGGGCGCTCGCCCCCTTGGGAGAAACCATCATCAAGCAGTTCGTTCGTGAGGCCGTCGATGAGGCCCTCAGGCTCGAAGGGGCGCTCGCCCGCCTGCGAACCGAGCATCGAGTCGTCCTGCTCCACTACGCGCCGATTCGCCAGACCGTTGAGGGCGAGCCGCTGGAGATTCACGCCTTTCTCGGATCGAGCCGGCTCGAGGAGCCGCTCAGCCGCTATCCCGTTTCATTCATCCTCCATGGTCACGCGCATGGCGGACGATTGGAAGGAACCACGACGACAGGCGTGCCTGTCTACAACGTGTCCTTGTCTCTGCTCAGCCGTGCATTCCCACAACGGCCACCATTCAGGATTTTCGAAGTACGGCAAGGCAGCCCGGTGGTGGCCGTGCGGCCCGTGCGCGATGAGGTACGCGCATGATGCCACGAACTCGCGCGGTGTCGAACGAAGCGCGGCGATCTCCCGAGCCTGACGGGACTGTGGTATCGGACTTCTACCGCGATGTGCTGCGACGCATGACCCTGGCTGGATGCGAGTTTCTGGTGGGCGGCGGGTTCGCCTACGCGCACTACTCGGGCGTCGAGCGCTACAAGCGGGATCTGGATCTTTTCGTGCGGCCCGGCGACGTCCGCCCGGTGCTCGCGTTGCTCGACGCCGCGGGGTACGACACCGAGCTGTCCTTTCCGCATTGGCTGGCCAAGATCCGGCAGGGTGAACACGTCATTGATGTGATCTTCAGTTCCGGCAATGGTATGACGCGCGTCGACGATCTGTGGTTCCGCCACAGCGTGGCTGCCCGGATGGGCGACATCTCTATCCGGTTGTGTCCGCCGGAGGAAATAATCTGGTCCAAGGCCTTCGTCCAGGAGCGGGAGAGATTTGATGGCGGCGATGTCCTCCACCTCGTTCGAGCACTCGGACCGACCCTCGACTGGATACGGCTTCTGCGGCGATTCGACGCGCATTGGCGAGTCCTGTTCGGTTGCGTCGTGCTCTTCGGGTATGTCTATCCGGCCGACGTGGACAAGGTGCCGCGCTGGGTGATCGAAGAATTGACGCGGCGCTTCAACACCGAGCGCACCGTTCCCGCGGCGCGCGTCTGCCAGGGCACGCTGCTGTCACGCGCTCAGTACCAATGGGACATCTCCCGGCTCGGGTACATCGATGCGCGCGTGGCGCCGGTCGGCGCCATGACGCGCGCGCAGATCGCCATCTGGGACGCCGGCATCGACAACGACGACCGGCCGTAGGGCGTAGCCGCCTCGTGCAATCTTTCAGGCCCCGACAATCTCGCCATCCGGCGTCGCGATGGGCGAGGCCGTCAACGACACAATGCCTCTGCATTACGCCTGCAAAGCACGTGCTGAGTGTCAACGAGCGTCCGGGAGTCGCGTCGCGATCCGATCGGGGTACGCCGCTTGCAATTCTCCGAGGCTGGCGCGATATCGCGCCCCTCAGAAAGGAGCTGAACCATGCGACGCGCAATTCAATCTCTTCTGTTGTCCACGGTCATCGTGGTGATGTGCGCACCGGCGCAGGTACGCGCCGATGGGTTTATCAGTCCATGGACGGGTGCGAATGTGGGGCACAGTCCGTCGAGTGGACGCGCAAGCGTCGGCGTCAGTGCCGGCTACATGGGTGCGGGGACGATTGGCGGTGAATTCGACTTCGGCTACTCCCCGAACTTCTTCGGCCAGAGCAGCGTCATCGGCCGCAACAGTGTGCTGAGCACCATGGGGAATCTCATTGTCGGGATACCGATCGGTGGCATGCACGGCCCGGGCTTCCGCCCATTTGTCGCCACAGGTTTCGGTCTCATCCGTACTGATATCGACGGCCGCCTCGGGGCAGGCGCTGTCAGGAATAACGACCTGGGCTTCAACGTCGGGGGAGGCGTCATGGGCTACTTCAACGATCACTTCGGCCTCAGGGGTGATGTACGTTACTTCAGGAATATCAGAGACAACAGCACGGCCAATAACCTCAACCTCAATCTCGGCGAATTCAGCTACTGGCGAGCGGCGATGGGAATTGTCCTGCGGTAGCTGGGAACAGACGGCTCAGGGTACCGGCCATGAACTGGCCGGCCCTGAGCCGCGCGTGCACCGAGGTTCGTCGTGGCGCCGGCGTGACAACGCGGACCGCCGGGCCGCCATCCGCTCGTGTGAACCGCCAAGACAGCTAGTAGTAGTACGCTCGCGCGGTGAAGGTGTGTCCACACTCATTGCATCGAACCCAGGGGTCCGCGTCGCACGTATGCAGGCGCATGGTCTCGATCGACGTGACGTCGTCGCTGAAGCACCGCGGGCACGTGTTGGTTGTGTCGTAGTCCATTGGTACAGAGACGTGAACTTCGGGTGCAGTCGGCGGGACAAATGGTCGTGGCATGTCTCCTCCAGGCGGACGTATCGGGCACGGAGTCGCGCGTCAAGAATCCGCCAGGCCTGCAAAACCAGCGCCGGTCCTCAGAGATGGGTGTGTGCGGGAACCGAGGAGAGCGCAGCGGGTGCTGTACTGACAGACGTCAGTTTCACCGCCGCCGTGTCACTTCTGTGTACACACTTCCCTGCCAGCCGAGCCGCCGGCGCCTCGCTTTGGCCTGTTGATGTCGTGCGCGAAGGAAAGAGGAGCGGTCATCGTGGGATGCTAGAATTTCAGGGGAGACCATGGGCCGTTTGTTGATGGTCGATGCTGCGACGTTCAGTGCCGGATTCCTGCTGGGATTGGTCTTGGCCGTCCAGGGTGCGTTCGTCGCCTTCTTCTTCCATCTGCGCAGGCAGACCAGGGTCGCCGCCGACCACGAGCTGGATACGGAGTGGTCCGATCTCCAGCGAGACCCCAGGAATGCCTGACGGCGACACCCTCGCTGACCGGTTGCGGCCTTTCGCATCCGTTATTGTGTGTCCCCAGCCCATTGGCCATGGTTCGGCCGTCAGGATCGATGCTTCCCCGGCTCGTTCGTCACCAACAGTCCACGTGCACCGGTTTTTCCGCTGTGGCAGGCGTCGCCCGCGGCCGGGCAGCCACTGAACGGCCGTCAGACGACTGCTAACGGCGCAAGGCAGCTGCCCGACATGGCTTGCTCAGCGTCGGAAGAGGCTGACCCCCCGTTCCGCGTCCGTTGGTCACGGACCCGCGTCCGTTTGTGCGTGTTTCCCGTCCATCGGCGGTGGATTGGCCTCCACGATCGATTCCTTCGCGGCTCGTTCCCCACAAGCAGGACGCGTACAGCCGTCTTTCCGCCGCCGCAGACGTCGACGGGCGGCCGGGCACCCACTGATCGGTAGCCGGACGACTGTCAACGGCGCAGCGCAGCGCCTCGCAGGCCCTCGCCCCTGCCGTCTACCATCCCGGAACGTCGTTTCGTTGCCGTTGGGACGCGTTCCCTCTTCGTTGGCGTGTCTTGCTGTGCGCGTTGTTCTGAAAATTGTTTCAGAGGAATTTCATGCAGCCTTCACGACTTCTGGCGACCCTCCGATTCACGATAGCGGCGTAAGAGCGCGCTGAGCCCTCGGCCCTATGGCCCTGAGCCCTGTCTCGCAATGCACTCCAAGAGGTGCCGCGCATGCGAAGGACCGCCATACGTCAGTACGAGATGTTCGTCAGGGTTCGTGATTTCGGAGAGGCACACCATGACCTGTTCCCGGAATCGAGCGGAGCCGCGGAGGCGCTCGCTGCGATCGCAAAGGCTGTAGCTCAGGTGAGCGAGCACGCCGTCACGATGCAGTCGACGATACGAGGGGGGACGGCTGCGAAAAAGACGGCGCGCGAGGCGCTGGAGGATCGTCTCGCCGCCATCGGCCGGACCGCACGTGTGATCGCCGACAAGACTCCCGGCTTCGACGAACCATTCCGTCGTCCGCATCGACGGCAGCTGGATCAAACGCTCCTCACCTCGGGACGCGTTGCCGTCCGCGGCGCGGAGCAGTGTGCGAGCCAGTTCGTCGCGCGGGGCATGCCGCCAACCTTCGTCGGGGAGCTTCGCGAACTGGTGGACAGGTTCGAGGAGGCGATTCGCGGCCGGGAGTCGGTGAAGGCACGCCGGGCCGGCTCGAACGCGGCGGTGGCAGGGGCGTTGGCGTCGGGGTTCGCCGCGCTGCGTACACTCGACGTCATCCTGGACAACCAGCGCGATGTGGATCCGATGACGCTCGCCGTATGGCGGCGCGCGCGGCGGGTTGACTATCATCGGCGTGCGAAGACCGCGACCGACGCGCCCCTCTCTGTGCGCGTTGTGTCGGCGTCTGCACTCCCAGAGCCGCGGGCGCTTCCCATGCCGAACGACTCCATGACGGAGTTATCGTCGCGTCGCGGCCTGCGTGGCTTCGACGAACGGAGATTACGGTAGAATGTCTGCCCATCAGGAGCACATCATGAGTCAACAGCGCGGCGTGATCGCGACGTTCTTCGTGTTCGTGAGTGCTTACGTGTTTGCCGTCTCGGGCACGCTCACCGCACAGGCCGCGGCCTCCCCGACTCTCGGCGCGGCCGTCTCGAACGCGCCCTCGAGCGCGAGGCGCACGTCGCGGATGTCGCCCGCGCGCTGCTTCGGGTCCTTCCGCAGGCACACGCGAATGGCCTGAGTGACGCGGGCGGGGACCATGGGCGGAAGCGCGTCGAAGTCCGGCTCCCGCTGTAAGACTTTCGAGAGCGTCATCGACACGTCTTCGTCTTCGAACGCCCGCCGGCCCGTGAGCATCTCGTACAGCACGGTGCCAAACGCCCAGATGTCCGCTCGCTTGTCCACCGTCTTGCCACGCGCTTGTTCCGGCGACATGTAGGCCGCGGTGCCGAGGATCATGCCAGCCTGCGTCATCGCGGGTGTCGTGATCGTCGGAGACTGGCTGCAGTTTCCCCTGCCTGCCCCACCTGTCCCACCAGCCCCAACGCCCGAAGTCGAGCACCTTGACCATGCCGTCGGCGTGGACCTTGATGTTCGCGGGCTTCAAATCGCGATGGATGATGTTCTGCTCATGCGCGGCTTCGAGGGCATCCGCGATCTGCTTCGCGATCGGCAACGCCTCGTCGAGCGGCAGCCACGCGATCGATCTGCCGAATTCCCGTCCTTGTGGCGACGAGGCCGCAGACTCAGGCCCGGCGGGCGGCGGCCTCCGCCCGAGCGAGGAGGTCGGCGAGGCCGAGACGATCGGCGCGATCTCGAAGATAGTCCCGGTCCAACGCGTCACCCTGCACCAGCAGAATGCCCAGCACATCGCGCCACTGGCGGTCGGAGACCTCGTTTCCCTTGCGAAACCAACGCAGCTTCTGCAGCAGAATATCCTCGGGCGTGTAGGCGTAGAGATAGCCGTCGGGGTTGGCCGTCACCTGGATCCGTAGCCGTCGATTCATCTGTTCCTCGTCAAGGGGCGACTCGCCCATGATGAACAGGTCGACTTTGATGGCGCTCGCCCGATGGAAGACATTGACGCTCGACCGCTCGCGAACCGCTCGGGCGACCGCCAGATCGTCGACGTCGAACTCGCCGCGCATGGCATCGGTGACCCGGCCGACGTCCGACGCGTCCATCGCGACCACGATATCGACGTCCAGGGTGGACCGCGGCTCCCCGCTCATCAAGCTGGCGAGCGAGCCTCCGACCAGGTAACGCAATTCGCACGATTCAAGAATCTGCGCGACACTGAGCGCGACGGCGACCGGGTCGCTCACGACGGCCCGCGAAGGTCAGGCAGTTGCGCGGCATCGGGATAGAGGCGCCGAGCCGTGTCCACGCCGAGCAGGATGGCGGCCAGGCGCAGGAAGCACTCGCGTTCGGCGGCCTCGGGATGGCGACGGCGAATTCCGGCCAGCGACAGATCCATCACCGCGCGGGTGGTGTCGCTGACGAGGCGCAATCGCTCGAGCGGCGAGAGCCGCCGCCACGCATCGACCTGGCGCTGCTCGATGTCGGCCGTGGTGTCGGCAGCGAGAACCGCCCTGTGGGGTGCGGACGTGTGGTCCACCGCGCCATTATAGAGCGCGCATGCGAACACCACGGCGCCGAGCCCGTGGAGTGAGGTACGACGGACGAGCCGAGGCAGCGCCTACGGCTCGCCCGTCATCGCGACGCGTTGGCCTGGCGAAATCGCCAGAGCGACGACCGCTCAGGCAGGGCCAGCGAGACGAGTCGACCATCGGCGCCCCAGGCGGCCGCCAACATATCCAGATCGCGGACGCCGGGCAGCTGGAGGAGCTCGCCAGACCGCGGATTGAGAATGGCCGCGGGCCAGAACCACGAATCCTTCGGCACGATGCGGACCGCAATCCGGCCGTCCGGCGCCACGGCGCCTGGAGAGAGATCCGGAAACAAGCGAATACCGCTCGGTGTCGGAATCGCCTCCTCCTCGCCACCACCAACTGGCACACGCACCAATCTCACCGCATCTCTCGTGGTCAGTTCGATGATGAGGCTCTGGCCGGTCGGGTCCACGGCCACTTGATCGCCGTCGTGCACCTTTTTGGGCTCTCCTCCCTCGCTCGGCATCGCCCAGACGATGCCGGATTCGACATAGTAGAGGGCCTTCCCGTCCGGCGACCCCGCAAGGGCGCTCACGTTGGCGGCGTCCGGGCGGGCGAGGCGGCGCAAAATCCGGCCATCGACAAGAGACGCGATGGCGATGTTTTGGCTCGATTCGTTCCCGATGAGAAACGCCACGCGGTCGTTCCCGAGGAGCGCCATCGGACTCCTGGTCGGCTCCTCCGTTTCGAGGAAGGGGGACGCGTCTTTACCCGGCGCCAGCACGGCCAGCTGATCGCGTCCAGCCGACCTCGAGCGAAACAGGACACGGCCGTCTGGCAAAGGAAGAACCTGGCTTTGGGCCGTGTCAGGCAACGTCCGTCGCTCCACCTTGCCCGTCGGCGGCGAGTACCAAAAGACGTCGGCGATCCGCTCGGCTTGGCCCACATACAGACTTCCGTCGGGTCCCACGTCGAGGCCCGACCCCTGAGCGGGCAAGGTGACGAGGGTCCGGACGACGTCTGAGCCGTCGCGCGAAACCTGCACAATTCGGTGCACATTGCCAGCGAGGAGATCGAACAGCACCGATTGGCCGTCGGGGGTGATCGCAAGAGCTGGCGCAGGCTGATGGGCGTAGTCCGACAACTTCGCCGCCAGACGTCGGGTGCGCCCGGACGTGAGATCGATCGCGTACAAACCGTGCGCTGTCGGGCTGTCGGAGGGCGCTCCGGAAAACACCGCCTCCCGTCCGTCTGGAAACACGCGAATCGAGAGAGAAGAGCTAACGCCGGCCGGAAAGAGGGCATTGAGCGCATCCAGCCGTCCGGTGTCCGGCCAGAAATGAAACAGCTGCAGAACTCGCTGCGCGTTGATGCGCACCAGGAGCAGGCTGCCGTCGGCAAGCGGTTGTGGCCATCCCGCGTCTTCAAGAATGAGCCGCTCGTCGCCGCCCAGACTTGGAATGCTGAACACGTCGCGCGGCACTTCCGAGAATCGATCGAAGAAGATGCGGGTCCCATCGCGCGACCAGGACATGTCCTGCACGAGGCCACGCGATCGATCGTGGCTCAGGATCGCCCAGTTGCCCGACTGGGGCTTCATGACCGCGACTTGCGTCTGGCCATCGACCATGGCCAGAAAGGCGAGCAGCTGTCCATCCGGCGACACTCGCGGGTTCAAGGCCACCGTCGAGCCTCCGAGCAGGTCACCGCGCCATTCGACCGGAGCGGGCGCCTGCCGGCGCTCCCACCAACGGCCCGCAACGCCCCCTGACGCGAGGGCCACGGCGACCGAGACGATCACCAGTCCGGCGGCGCGACGAGACCACGAGGGACGCGGCGCGAGCGGTGGGATCGCGTCCACGTTCGCCGCCACGGGATCGTCGCCCTCGACGAGTTCCATGACGAGGGCGGTCATGCCCCCGCTCTCTTCCAGGCCGTAGATGGCGGCGATGTTCGGATGGTTCAGCGACGCCAGCGTCTTGGCTTCGCGCGTGAACCGTGCGAGGCGTTCCGGATCGGCGACGAACGCCTCGGGCAGCACCTTGATCGCTACGTCGCGATCAAGCTTGGTGTCACGCGCCCGATAGACTTCACCCATGCCTCCGCGGCCGATCAGACCGGTCAGCTGGAAGACGCCGAGGCGCGTGCCGGGAGTGAGGGC
>JBGOTP010000114.1:0-13529 GCA_041476545.1 Vicinamibacteria bacterium
GCCTCATCCTCGCGCAGCAGGGACACCAGAATCGCGGCGCCGAGCGAGTCTCCTCCCAGGTCGCGGAAGAAATCGTCATGGATCGAGATGGGTTCACGAAGGTTCAGCGCGTGCTGAAACGCGGCTGCGAGCGTCTTCTCGAGTGCGGTGTTCGGTGGGACCACGATCGCGTGTCCGGCGGCATCGGCTGCGTCGATGCCCGAGAGACGCGCGCGATCGAGCTTGCCGCCCACGGTGGTCGGCAGGCTCCGCAGCACGCCGATGCGACCGGGGATCATGTGCGCGGGGAGCACACGCTCGAGCGCCGCGCGCAGTTCTGCAACACGTGGCGTGGACAGCGGATCTTCCGGTACCACGAATGCGACCAGCGTCGGCCGATCGGCGTCGCCCTGGACACAGCATGCCGCCTGACGGACACCGGGGCACTCGGCCAGCCGCGCCTCGATCGCCTCGAGTTCAATGCGATAGCCGCGCACTTTCACGAGCGAATCCATCCGGCCGTGGCAGAAGAACTGTCCATCCGGCGTTCGGTGCGCCAGATCGCCGGTGCGGAAGATGCGGCCGAGCCGCGGGTGCACGGGAAACTTCTGCGCGGTGAGATCAGGCAGGTTTCTGTAGCCGCGCGCCAGGCCCGCGCCGCCCAGGCACAGTTCACCGTGCTGTCCGTCCGGCAGCTCATCGCCCGCCTCGTTCAGGACCCAGGCTTGCGCGCCGCGGACGGGACGCCCGATGGCGATGACGCTGCTTTCGAGAATCCATTCACGAATCGCAGTGACGGTCGCTTCGGTCGGGCCGTACCCGTTGACGAGCTGCCGCCCGCGGGCCCAGCGGCTCGCGATGTCCGGAGGCAGGGCCTCGCCGCCCACGTAGAGCAGGCGCAGATCGGGCAGCGCCGTTTCCGGATCGGCGCACCCGGTCGTGCGCAGCAACGTCGGCGGCGGCGTGAGCACGGTGATGCGCTCGTGGCGAAGCCACGTGACGAGGTCCGGTCCCATCCGCGCCGTGTCAGCGTCCATGACGACGAGCGTGGCGCCGGAGGCGAACGCGAGCCACGTCTCTTCCACCGACGAGTCGTACGCCGAGGAGGAGATCTGTCCCACTCGATCGCCGGGTCCGAGGTCGAAAGCCTCGAGATTGGCGGTCACGAGATTCGCAATGCTCGCGTGCTCGATCATCACGCCTTTGGGTCGGCCGGTCGTTCCTGAGGTGTAGATGACGTAGGCCAGCGTGCGCGGTGTCAGCCACGAGGGTGCGGACGGCGGATCGAATTCGCCGCGCCTCTCTCGGATCGCCTGGGCGATGTCAATAACCCGAGGGATGGAGAACCCGACACCGCGGATCCGAGCGCACGTCGCAGGGTCGGCCAAAAGAGCCACCGCGCCCGAATCGGAGAGGGTCTCGCGCAGTTGCTCGTCGGGGCATGTGGGATCGATGCAGGTATAGGCGGCTCCCACCGTGAGAGCCGCCAGTTGCGCCGCATACACGTTCGGAGAATCGCGATCGGCCACGACCGCGACGATCGATTCGCCGGTGACCAGCGGGCGCAGCAGCCGAGCGATCGCGTCGACGTGACGGGCGAGTTCGGCGTAAGTGGTCGTCTGCCGCGCCGGCCGGTTGCGCCCCGGCGGGACGTCGATCGCGACCGCGTCCGGCCAGCGCCGGACAGACTCTTCGAAGAATGACTGGAGCGGCTGATCGTGCGCGCTCACGCCGAAGCGGACCGGAGCGCGGAATCCAGGCGGCGCCGCAGGTGGCCGGCGAGCCATGGGCGCAGGCGCGTCTGTTCGACGAGAGGAAGATGCGCAAATCCGCTGATGTGTCCGACGCACCGATCGTGACGGCACCGGCAGTCGAACGGCGCGGCCATGTCGAACTCAGTCGTGTTGTAGTTGTACGTGACGTCTTCACCCGCCTCGATCGGCCGCAAGGCGACAAAGTCCTGCCCGCGAAGGACAGCGTTCGGTTCACAACCGTGGTTGAGGAACCGCCAGGGGCAGCGAGTGATCATGTCTTCCAGGGTCGCACCAGGATCGACGTCGACGTGTGTGTGGTCGTCCACCTGAACCGAGTAGCGCGAGGGTCGATCGGTCGTGAAGCCCTCGACATGGAACAGCGCCTCGCCCTCGCCAATCGGTTCGGTCGCCACGATCCGGTAGGCGTGAGGAACACCGGAGACTCGCACTCGGCATGTTCGAGGCGCACTAGAACGCGACGCGGCGAGCGCAGGCGAAGTCATCTCTATGATTAGACCAGAACTTCGTCATAGAGTTGCAATGGCTATGCAATCTTTACGGCCCGTCAGCGCGCGACTGCCGGCGCTTGCCAGCATGCTTCCAGCTGTAGGTTGCGCTGACTGACAGCGTCGTGTAATCGAGATAGGCCAGACTGTGACTGAGCCACAGTGACAGATCGAGCGATGGCGTCACCTGATCCCACAAGACCAGGCCGACGCCATGGTCACTGACTTCGTCCAACGCGGCGGGGCCTTTGAGCGCGAACACGCCGTAACCGGACGCGGTCAGCGTGATGGATTTCCAGATGCTGATCTCCACCCCGGTTTCAGCGTGGGCGAGACTCCCGATCGTTATGTCGGTGCCCGGCCGCGCCATTCCCGCTCCCAATCCCAGCGACTCATTCGCCGCCTTGGTGTTGTTGCCCACGCCACCAGTCACGTACGGTACCAACCGGCCGAACTCGCTGGCGAGATGTCCGGTCCAGTCCCAACTGGTCTGGCCCGCCCCGAGATTCTTGTCCACGCTGCCGGTCGGAGCACTGGCGGTGACCGTGGTGTAGAACGTCACCGCGTCCGAGCTCAGATCGAGCGACAGGCTGCCGTACACGTCACCGATGCCTTGCAGGCCCGCGGTGCCCTCATCGGTGGCCCCGGCGCTCACGACGTACAGCGGAACGGCCGCCGTGACGCTCCATCGTGGATTGAATGTGTAGCCGATCCCGGGTGTCAGCTGGTGCCACGTCCCGTTCCCGCCGTGATTACTGTCCACGCTGATGGACGCGTCGAATCCGGAGACCGGTGTTGCGATGCCGGCCGGTTGCTGCGCCGCCAGAGATATCGTGAGCAGATTCGCCAGGATGACCAGGGTCCCCGGCCAGAAGAGCGTCGTCCTGTTCATCCAGCGTACCGTCGCGCGCAAACTAGCGCCCAGCCGACGGCCTGCTCACCGGAGAGGGCTGGGCCCGTTTCGCATAGCCGTCCAGGAAATCCAGCGCACCTGTGTTTGGCACGGGGATCATGCCAGGAGCAGCGGAGATGCCCATCGCCTGATCATCCCTGGTTTGGTACGGGGCCCACTTCGGGAGGTCTTTTCCGTTCAGCTTCCCGTTCGGGTCGCCGGTAGTCGCGAAGTTCACCCAATACGACGACACCTGATCGGCCAGCGTCCTGTCAGTATCTGTCCATGGCACCTGCGTGCTGTGCTGGCCATTCGGCCAGTTGAACGCGTACGGAATTTCCGAACCGTGCTGAGCGCCAAGCCACGCGGCGTTGGCGATGGGTGGCACGCGGCTGAAGTAATACAGATACACCTTGGACTTGCCGGTTGCCGTCTGCAGGCGCGCCCATGTCCGCATTTCCCATCCGAACGTCTGGTCGCGCATGCTGGCGGCCTGTGCCGCGCGCGCCTCCTGATCGGAGGTGAACGGGTACAGCTTCAGAAAGGCATCCGTCTCGGCGCCGTATCGTCGCTGACTCTGCGCGCGAAACGACTGGCCGGTCGTCGTCTCCGGCGTGAAGATGCTGCCCTCGTTGGCGTTCGACCCGATGATCACGGGCACGTCGTTCTGTTTGCCGGATCTGAAAATCGTTGCCACATCCTGCGGGAATACCCATCCGTCCACCGTTGCCGACGTCTGGAAGCCGTTCGCGCGGTTCACAGTATCCGCCGGCATCGCGCGGAGCGCGGCGAGCGACGAGGCACCCGCGGCCTCGGCGAACGTCGTACCGGCCTTTTCCGCCTCGGCGAGCGTGCGCGTGATGGAGAACTGTCCTCCGCTCTCCCCGATGGCGCGCTGAAACAGCCCGCGCGCGATCGGAGTCGCGACGAGATTGTTCACGCTCCAGGACCCAGCCGACTCGCCGAAGATGGTCACGCGCGAGGGGTCGCCACCAAACGCCGCGATGTTCTTCTGGACCCATTTCAGGGCGGCAATCTGATCGAGGAACGCATAGTTGCCCGAGGCGTGGGTCGAGGATTCCTTCGTCAGCTCAGGATGCGCGAGGAACCCGAAGACGCCCAGGCGATAGTTGACGGTGACGACGACGACGCCTTTGCGGGCGAGGTCTTCGCCCTGATAGATCGCGCCGGCGCCGCTCGTGTACGCGCCGCCATGAATCCACACCATCACGGGCCGGCGGTCGCCTGCCGAGGCCGTGGCCGTGTAGACGTTCAGATACAAACAGTCTTCGCTCATCGTCGTTGCCGACCGGTCGCCGCCGTACGGCGGAAACGCACCGCCTCCAGCCGCACGCTGCATACAGTTGGCGGAGAAGGTGTCCGCGGCACGGACGCCGTTCCAGCTCTTCGGTGGTTGCGGCGGACGCCACCGAAGATCCCCGACCGGCGGCTCCGCAAACGGCAGGCCCTTGAAGAGGCGAACTTCGCGAAAGGCCCCAGGAACCCCTGAAACCAGACCGGTTTCCACACGGATCGGCTCGGGAACCGCGGCGTGCAGGGGCGGGGCCGACACAACCGTAAGTGTGACCAGGGCGATAAGCGTTGGAATCTTCGACATACGCCCATCATAGGGATGGGGTTCCAGATGTCAACGCCCGCGTGCCGAATCGGGCACCCGTGAAGTTTTCGGTCGATTCCGGGCAGGGTTCTTGCTAGAATCCAAACATTAGAAGTCTGTCCGCGCCCGTCCAGGAGGAGCCGATGATGGTTGGAACAGAGCGCCGTTGGCCCGCTCGTGCCGTTGCTGTTGGAATGCTGCTCGCTTTGCCAGGTGCCGCCCTCGCCGCGGAGCCGACCAAGACCGTGACGTTCTCCAAGGATGTCGCGCCGATCTTCCAGGCGAAGTGTCAGAACTGTCATGAGCCCGGATCGATCGCGCCCATGTCGCTTGTGACCTACCAGGACGCGCGTCCCTGGGCCAAGTCGATTAAAGCCCGCGTCTCGGCCCACCAGATGCCGCCGTGGCACATCGACAAAGCGGTCGGCATCCAGAAGTTCAAGAACGACATTTCGCTCAGCGACGATCAAGTGCAGACGATCGTCGACTGGGTGGACCAGGGTGCCGTCCAGGGCAACCCCGCCGACCTGCCGGCGCCCAAGCCCGTGACGACGACGATGTATTGGCAGGGCGAGCGCGACGGCTACGGCGCGCCCGACCTCCTCGTGAAGTCGCCGGAGTACACGATGCCGGCCATTGGCCAGGATGAGTGGTGGCGGCCGACGGTGGAAATCCCCGGCCTCACCGAGCCTCGCTGGGTGCGGATGGTGGAAATCCGCCCGACGAATCTCCAGGGTCGCAAGATTCTGCATCACTCGATCGCTCACGTCGTGATGGATCCGGCCGATGTGGACGCCGATTCGATCAATCGCGGAGTGGGTGGACGCGGGGGGGCGGCTCAGCCGACCGACCCTGCGGCAATCGCCGCGGCAGCCGTCAACGCGCAGCCAACCCTTATGGAATGGGCGATCGGCAAGGGTTACGACCGTTACGCGGACGGCGCAGGCAAGCTAATCAAGCCGGGTGAGAAGATCAGGTGGGACCAGCACGTGCACGCGGCAGGCGAGGCCGTGACCGCCGGCTCGGAACTCGGCATCTGGCTATATCCGAAAGGCGAGGAGCCGAAGCACCGCACTTATCTCGTGGGCTTCACCGGTCTCAAGAACGGGACCGTCGGGCTCGATATCCCACCCAACTCGATCGCGCACACGGAAGGCTTCACGGTGCTGAAAGAGAACACCGTCATCACCAACTTCCAGCCGCACTTCCACCTGCGCGGCAAGGCGATGCAGGTTGAAGCGATTCTTCCCGACGGCGCCACGCAGATCATCAGTTACGTCGACAATTTCAATTTCAATTGGATGACCAACTACATCTATGCGGAGGACGTCGCGCCGGCGTTCCCGAAGGGCACGATCATCCACGTCACCGCCTTCTACGACAACACGAAGGCGAACAAGAACAACCCCGATCCCGATCAGTGGGTGGGCTACGGCGATCGCACGGTGGACGAAATGGCCCACGCGTGGATGAACGTCTACTACCTCTCAGACGCCGACTACCAGGCATGGGCGGCGGATCACAAGAAGCCCGTGGCCACGCAGAACCAGCAGTAGGCGAGAAACACAAGCCGTGGGGCGGGCGCGTGAACGCCCGCCCCCGACTCTCGGCCCCAGGAGCCGCCATCCTTCACCCGCCGCGTTCGCGGCCGCTCAACCCAAGGGGATGTTCCATGAATCGAAAGACTGCCCTCCATTGGTGCGCGCCGGTGTTGCTCGTGGCCAGCGGCGCGCTGGTGTCCGCGCAGGTCCAGCTGCCCAGCGCCCCGCCGAAGCAGTTTGGTGGAAGCATCAGCCCGGCGTACGAGGGCTGGTTCGACAACCCCGATGGGACCCATAGCTTCCTCATCGGGTACTACAGCCGCAATACCGACGCCGAGATCGACGTGCCGATCGGCCCGAATAATCACTTCGAACCGGGCGATCCCGACAGGGGTCAACCGACACACTTCATCACCAGGCGGCGCTTCGGCGTGTTCACCGTCACGGTGCCGAAGGAATTCCCAAAGACCCAGAAAATCAGCTGGACACTGACAGTGAACGGCGTGACGACAACGATACCGTTCTACATGCACAAGGACTACAACGTCACGCCGCTCAAGGGATCCGAAGAGAGCCCGGACGGCACGTACGACCTGCCGCCCGTGCTGCGCTTCGAGGAGAATGGTCCGTCGTTTACCGGACCGTTGGGCACCATCGCGAAGGCCGTCTCGCGCACCGCCACGGTGGGCACGCCGATGCCCCTCCAGATTTGGGCCGACGACGACGCCCGTTTCAGCGGCGGCGGAGAAGGGCCACAGGGCGCGGTGGTGACCGCCAACGTGGCCAAGTATCGCGGGCCGGGCACGGTGACTGTCACGAGCGCGAGCCCGAGCACGGGCCGGGGCGCGGGTCGGGGCGGGGGCCGGGCCGTGGCGGCGGGGCCCGGGAGCGTCACGTTCGAAACGTTGCAGGGCGGCAAGCCCATGGAACCGTACAAAGGAAAAGCTTCGGCAGAGGTCAAGTTCAGTCAGCCGGGCGACTATGTCCTGCAGGTGACCGGGAACGATTATTCCGGCAATGGCGGTGGCGGCTCGGGCTGTTGCTGGACGACGGCGATGCTGAAGGTGGCCGTCAAGGCTGCTGAGGCGAGCGGCCGCCAGTAGCGAGTCACACGCGCTTGTCCGTCGGACGGAAAGAAGCCGCGTTCATTTCAGTTTCAAGGGAACGCGAAGGCCGCCTGTCAACGTACCCGCCTCGAAGCCGTTGTCGGCCCGGTACCTGTCGTACTGCACCAGAAGACTGCTTCCCTTGGGAAGCCACGCCATCGCGCCGGGCGTGATGACGAGCTTGCCCGTGTAAAGGTCAGACGCAAACGGCGCCAGACGGAAGTCGGCCGTGAAGAACTCCGGCGAGCCGGCATACTGCCGCTGGAAGAAGAATGCGCCCGTCTGGCCGTACCGGCGATACACGACACTTGCGAGCACCGGCTTCGTCAGATAGTGGGAGAGGCCCACATCGATCGAGTTCGAGCGCAGCTGCCAGCTGTCGAAGTAGTGCCGGTAGTTGGCTTCGAAATACGTGTCGGCGGGCAAGGCCTGGCGTATGCGCGCGGTGAGCGTTTGTCTCGTGCGCAGATCGGGTGCCTGGCCGACCAGCATGATGCCCTGCACGTCGGCACGTAGATACGGGTTGCTCTGAAATCCATTCACCCGTGCCAGTTCGTACCCGACCTGCGCGATGGTGGTTTTTGTCAGCGTCTGTGTGATGGCCGCATAGCCACTGCTCGCGTACTGCTGTTCGACCTGCGGCAGGGGATGGAGCGTGGGCTGATTCAGTGAGAACGTGAACCCGCCGGCGATCGTCGTGTTCCCATTGTTGAGATCGCGCGCGAGCGACGTGAGCGCCGTGGTCGCCCGGTAAAAGTTCTCGCGACTGTATTCGCCGCCGATCGTCCACTTCAAGTCGCCAAACTTGCGGGTGAGGGACGCGCTGCCCACCAGACGCTGACTGCTCACCCCCTGATGGTGGCACCGCGCGCAGGAGTCCGAGGCGGCCGAGATGGCATCGACCCCGAAACTGCCCCGCAGCGTCGTCCGGTCGGTGAAGTCCTGGCTGAGCTCCACGGTCGGGCTGAGAACGGTCACGCCGCGGGTGTCTTGAAACTGGTGAAACTGCACGTTCAGTTCGTTCTGGGCCAGCGTGTGCGTGGCGGCCAGCGCGAAAAGGGTCGTCATCAGGGCTGCGATCGCGCCAGCTCTACTTGCAGCCACAGCCGCCCCCCTGCACGCCGGAACCGCCCGCCGATCCTTCGCGGGCTTCCAGCCAGTGGGCCTGATAGGCGGTAAGGCTCCCGTTCTCGTCGAATCTCATCTGAGGATCGGCGAGGCGCCCGCGTTCCCAGGGCTGAACGGTGACGCATCCCGCGCCCATCAGGGCCACGGCGGCAATTGCGGCCAATAGCAGAAACCGACCGAGGGCGTGTGTGTGCATGTCTCAACTCCGTTTCCTTTCGTCTCGCTAGCGGACCGGTTCGGCGATCAGGACATCGAGTTCTCGCCGGTATGTGCGCTCGATGCCCTGCGAGTACCCCTGGTGCGTGTAACGAATCTCTCCTCGGCGATCGATGACGAACGAGCTGGGCATGCCTCGTACCTTGAACGCTTTCGGCGACTCGCCACGCGGATCGAAGACCACGAGCAGCTGGTGGGGATGCGCCGCGAGGAATGCATCGGCATCTTTTCGCCGCTCATCCACGTTGACCGCGATCACGTCCACCCCGCGGGCGCGGTAGTCGCGCTGGATGACATCGAGCGCGGGGAACGACTCTTTGCACGGAGGACACCAGCTCGCCCAGAAATCGACGAGCACCACCTTGCCCTTCGCATTGGCCAGCCGCACGACGGCGCCATCCGCGCCTCGCCATTCCACGGCCGGCGCGGCGGTGGGCGCCGGGGCCGCAACCACGTCAGGTCCCACAACGATGAGTACTGCCGCGATCGCGGCGGCCAGCGAGAGCAACGCACGAACTGTTCGCATCATCTCACGTACTTCATCACTCCGATCGCTTCAACGTGTTTGCGCGCCGTTGTAGTAGACCAGCCAGCGGAAGATCATCGTCGCGGACGTCAGCGCATCTCCGCGCAGGTAACCATACATGCTCCCTCCGGGCGCGCAGGTGACGACCAGGCTGCTCTTGGCATCTCCCGGCCTCTGGCCAGCCAGCACGTCGGCGTAGGTGCTGACTGAGTAGCCGCCCTCGGCCCCGTTGCTGCGATGACAGCTCAAGCAATCGCGATCCAGAATGGGTTTGATGTCCTGAACGTAGGCAAGCGGCTGCGTCCCTACCGAACTGGGACCAAAAGGAAATCCCGGGTCGCCGGTGTCGCTGGCCGGCTGCCCGTTGATGCATCCGCTGACCACGACTGGAACAAGAGCGCCGATCAATAGAAAGGGGAGACATTTCGCAGCGGCCGACGCGGCTGGCATCCCTATCGCAGAAGTGCAACCCATGTGCCGCGACGATGAGTCGCATTGTTGGATTTTCTGTTGCAATCGCACAGTGATTCGTCGTCTGTCCGCTTGAGAGTACGTCAGGAGTGGCTCATGAGGGTGGCAGCTTGTTTCGCGGCTGTGGGGATTTTGGCGCGGGCGTTCGCCCAGCCGGCGCTCGCTCAGGCTGATTCCGAGTCGAAATCGTATCGCTACATCATGGGCACGTCGGTCGAGGTCGAGGCGTTCGGCGGAACGGCTGACACGAGAACCGCAGCCATCGACGAGGCCTTTGGCGCGGTCGAGGAAGTCGATCGGCTGATGAGCAACTACCGGGACGACAGCGAACTCGCGCTCATCAATCGCGACGCGTCACGACGGCCGGTTCGCGTCAGCGATCCCATGATGAGCGTGCTCCAAGCGGCGCAGAAGGTGAGCGCGCAGAGCGGTGGCGGCTTTGCGGTGACGATCGGTCCGCTCGTTCGGCTCTGGGGATTTCACGACAAGAACCCCCGCCAGCCAACCGCTCAGGAATTCGCCGCGGTGCGGCCGCTCATCGACTACAGGAACCTTGTTCTTGATGCCGAGCAGCACACTGTGCGCTTTGCCAGGCCCGGAGTGGAAGTTGATCTGGGCGGTATTGCGAAAGGCTTTGCGGTCGAGGTCGCGGCAAACGTCCTTCGCCGCCATGGGCTGCGCGGATTCATCGACGCGGGCGGCAACCAGTATCTGCTCGGCACGCCGCCAGGGAAGGCGACGTGGACCGTGGGCGTCAAGGATCCCGACCGGCCCGACCGACTCCTTGGTGTGATCGAGACGCCGGAATCGTCGGTGTCTACCTCGGCCGACTACGCGACGTTTGTGGAGATCAACGGCAGGAAGTACGGGCACATCCTGGATCCGCGCACGCTGCAGCCATCGGCGGCGGCGTTGAGCGTGACGATTCTCTCTCGCGACGGGACCATGGCCGACGCCATGTCGAAAGCGGCCTTCATCCTCGGCCCGACCGCCGGCCTCGCGCTCATCGATTCGGTTCCGGGTATGTCCGGGCTGATCGCGTACCGCAAGGTCGACGGTGGCACGGGCATCGTCCGGTCGCGAGGCCTGCGTTTTCGTCCCGCTGGCGCGGGATAGGGATGGGCGAAGGTTGCGTCGACGGCTCCGCGAATTACTGTTTCGTGATCGACTTACAAATGTGACGTACCCCATGTCGCCGATGGTGGGTAGTGCGCCGCGCCGCCGTAGACGGCGGCTGCGCTACATCGCGGCCGGCGAGACTGGTGGGGTGAGGAGATAAGGCCGGTCGCGGAGTTCGCGACTTAGACGCGCGTGGCGCTGGCGCCACAGTTCAAAGCCCCGGGCGATCGTGTCGAGCAGCCGCGCTTTGGGGAGAGAGCGTTCCTGGAGGGCCGCTCGACTGAAGAAGCTCGTGCCCAGCTCGGCATACCAACGGATGTTATGCCGGCGGCGCATCTGATCCTCGAAAAATCCGGTGAGCAGGAGACACTGAGCCCCAGCGGTTTCCATCATCGCACTGTCGTGCAGCATGCTGGTGTCGTAGACAAACTGGTCGAACACTGCGCTCAGGTTCGCGGGCGCTGGCAGGTCGGTGCCCGCCGAGGTGGACACCTGGGCGTAGTGCGCGAGCACGCTCGCGTTGTACAGCAGCTCCTCGCGATCGACGGGAGAGTCGCAGACATCTCGCAGGCCGACCACGAAGAACGCCAACGCCTGTCGATGATCGGTCGCTAACAGTTCGCGCAGCGGTTCCATGACACCTCCACGCCGGCCGGTGTTGTGGTCGTCGCGGCCGCGTGCGGGCGGCCCTCGCGCGAATTTTCAGCAACTCATGTGCCAGGAAACTCCCGGCTGTGGTCCGCGGTACGCGGTCAATTCTCGACCAGCGCGCATCCGTGGCCGCAGGTGTCTCCGGCCCGGGGGACATTGTTCGGGGTCAAGCCGCCGTCAGCGCTCCACGATGGCCCAGATCGACCAGGACGTTGACCAGATCCATACGGCGCCAGCCCCGGCGGCCTTCGGCCGCCAACTCGTCGAGGGCCCGCTCGATCGGCCATGCTGGCTTGTACGGGCGCTCCGTCGTCAGCGCGTCATAGACGTCCACGATGCCCATGATCTGAGCGAGCAGCGGGACCGCGTCGCCTCGCAGTCCGTCGGGATACCCGGTGCCGTCGAGCCGCTCATGGTGCGAGCGAACGATGGGGCGCACGTGCCGCAACGAGTGCAGTTCGGTGCACAGTCGATCGCCAATCACTGTGTGCAGCTTCACCTGTTCGTGCTCCGCGGACGTCAGACGTCCCGGTTTCAACAACACGGCGTCGGGCACGCCGATCTTGCCGATATCGTGCAGGTAGCCGCCGCGTGCGAGGGCCGAGCAATCGCCCTCATCGAGACCCAGGGACGCTCCGACGGCGGCGGCGTATCTGGAGAGACGAACGCAGTGGCCCTCCGTGTAGCGGTCCCGCGCCTCGATGGTCAGCGAGAGGCTGTCAATAACGGCCTCGGCCGAATCGAGCTCATCGGTATAACGCTTGAAGCGTACGAGCGATCGCACACGGGCCGTCAGCTCATGAACATTGCACGGTTTGCTGAGGAAGTCGTCGGCGCCCGCTTCGATACTGCGAATGCGATCCTCGTTGTCCTGGCGTCCCGTGATGAGGACGACCGGTGTGAGCCGCGTCGCAGGCAGGCGTTTGAGTCTGCTGCACGCGTCGAAGCCGTCGAGCCCCGGCATCATGACATCCATCAGGACGAGATCCGGCTGTTCGCGGACGGCTGCCTCTATGGCGTCGACACCGTTGGTCGCGGATGTGACGCGATAGCCCTGCAGCACCAGCAGCGCAATCAGCCCTTCTCGTGAGGAGTCGTGATCGTCAACCACCAGCACAAGAGGCGGGCAGCCACTCATCGTCGCGGTCCCGTGCGTCATGGACAACCCCTGTGTGACGGTCTCCTGCGCGAGCCGGCGTCTTCCGGCGCCGCGATGGCAGCGTCGCAGGATACCCGTACAGGCCGGCCCATTCAAGCGTTCAGAAGCGAATCGCTGAGCTGAGGGCTGCTACCGCGGCGCCGCGTGGGCGGCGACAACTCGCTGCGCGAGTTCTCCGACTGGGATCCCGGCGGGTGCCATGACCCCGCTGTCGCGATGATGCGTTCAGGGCTTGTGCCGCGCTCGAATCTGGTATGGTTGTCGCCGATGCAGGATCGCAACGCATCCAAGGACCCCACCAGTGATCCGCGCGGCCTGACTCGGCGGCACGTGCTACAGGGTGTCGCAGCCGCGCTCGTCCCCGCTGCTTTGGGAACGGGCGTGACTCGCGCCGCACAGGCTACACAGGCCGCGCCCACCGGGATCGGGCCGCTCAGTGCCTCGGTCCTACCTCCAGGCATCAGATCGAGATTTGTAGACGAGGTGAACGGCCTGCGCATGCACGTGCTCGAGGCCGGGTTCGAGACGCCGGGCCGTCCCGCCCTCTTGCTGCTGCACGGCTACCCCGAGCTGGCGTACAGCTGGCGCAACGTGATGGGGCCGCTCGCAGCGGCAGGCTTCCACGTCGTCGCACCAGACGTGCGCGGTTACGGACGCACGACCAGCTCGCCGGTCGCCTACACGGACGACCTGCGGCCGTTCGGATCGCTCAACAAGATTAAGGACATGCTGGCGCTGGTGTCGGCGCTGGGCTACCGTTCTGTCGCAGCTGTCATCGGTCATGACCAGGGCTCGCCGCTCGCGGGATGGTGCGCATGCGCGCGCCCTGACGTCTTCAAGGCGGTCGCGATGATGAGCGCGCC
>JBGOTP010000115.1:0-13474 GCA_041476545.1 Vicinamibacteria bacterium
CCCGCGTCCTGCCGCCGGGGCAGCCGGCGCGGGCGGGCGCGGCGCGCTGATGCGCTCGTGATCGCCCTTGGGCGGCGTACGGGTGTCGAAGTAGGTGAGCTTGGCGCCGAACGCGGTGCGTCCCGGCTTCTCCCACCACACGGTCGACCCGTCGAACCCCTTGATGAGATCGGCGCTCGGCGCCCCCGCCAGCGTGAACGACAACACGACCTTGTCGGCAGCCGCGAGCTTCGGGATCTTCCAGACGACTACATCGCCGGCCAGATCGGCCTTGGGTCGGGTGATGATGGCGTCCGGGCTGTGCCCGGCCAAAGTGATACCCGGCTCGAGGCCGAGGCTCGCCAGCGGCTGGACGCCCTTGTAGCCAGGGCCGGTTCCGGACACGACCTTCGCACCCGGCAGCACCCTGACGAAGGCCGTCATGTTCTCGGTGTCGGCCCCCACGTTCTTCACGCCCCGGTTGGTGATCGTGAGGGTGTAGGTCGTGTTGCCGCCGTTCTGGTCGCCGATCGCAAGGGCGCCGCCGATGGACGCGCGCAGTCCGAGATCCTCCACCAGGAACTTGTAGATCTCGCGGAGCACGAACTCGGGGAGCCGCTCGCGGCTGTAGTTGCCCATGCCCCCCCTCGGGTACTTGTCGGTATGGTTGTAGATCTGCTTGGCGAAGTACTCGAAGTTCACTTTCTTCGCGTGCTCGCCCAGCCACATGCGCGAGAACTTGTTCTCGGGCTCATGGCACTGGCCGCATCCGACCGTGTTCATGTACACGCGCTGACCGAGCGGGGCCGATGCCGGCGCCGGCGCCCAGTGCCATTCGCCGGGCTTAGTTACCTTCGGCAGCGAGGAGACATAGGCGAAGATGTCGGCCGCCTGCTGGTCTGTGAGCTGCTGCTCGGTGAACGCAAGCATGACGCCCCATGGGTTGCGCAGCGAGTGGCGGAACTGCTCGAGCGTCAACCCGCGGCCGCCGGCAAGATCGGGACCGAAGCCGCCTTCGGCCTCCTCCCCGTGACAATCACCGCACAGATGCGAGCGCCACGGACCGGCCCCGGCCTTCGGGTCACCCTTCAGCGCTGCACTCTGCGCCGCGACCCCCTGCGGCAGCAGCGGCGTCAATAAGAAGGCAACGAGCAATGTGTGCGTCAGCTTCATAAACTCCTCACTTGGGCCGGACCACCACGGCAAGCGCGCCGCCGGCGGGTGATCCCCTGTGGACAAATACTACGCCGAACCGTCTAGAATCGGCGATGAACTTCATGAGGCAGAAGCCAGCAGCGAGCGAGAGACATGGAGTTCATGGTTCGATCACGAGAAGTTCCGTACTATGATTCCCGCATAGGAGAGACGCATGAAGGGACACATCAATCTCGGAGTTGCACTCGCGGCCGGCTGCCTCATCGGCTGGTTCACCAACACGCAGATCGCGCAAGGCCAGGGACAGCAGGCGGAGAGTCCCGTGCTCGGCCAGCTCAATCACCTGGGCTTCGCGGTGACGGATGTCGAGAAGACCGCCAAGGCATTCGCCGATGCCTTCGGCGTCGAAGGGGTGCCGAAGTCGATGGACGTCCGCGACGTCAAGTGGGGGCCGAAGTTTCCCGGCAAGGTGATGAACGTGCGCCGTATGGCGATGACGATCAACGGCATCACCTTCGAGCTCCTTCAGCCGCTCGAGGGCGAGAGCCCGTGGAAGGAGTTCATCGCGAGGGGTGGCGACGGCCTCCACCACATCGGCTTCTCGGTGCCTGACGTCCCGAAAGCGCGCGCCTATCTCGAATCAAAAGGGGGCATCCAGACGCAGGACTACTCGAACGCGGCCAATTACGTCGACATGCACGCGGCAGGCGTGCCGATCACGTTCGAGATCATCGGCGGTATGCCGGCGGCGCCCGCAGCGCCCCGCCAGTAAGGGTAGGCAGCAGCGGCGCCACTTCCTGGCAAATTCGCCGTATCACTGATCTTGCAAGGTGTAACGCGCGCGAGCCGTCGCGATCTCGGCCAGCACGATCTCCGTGTTGGCGCGGCGACGCATGGCATTGGCTTCGGCGATCGCTTCGATACGGCCTCCCGCCTGTTCGTAGCGTTCTTCGGCTTCGCGCACGCGTCCATCCGACAGCGCCAACAGTTCGCGTGCGATGCCGAGCCGTTCATGCGCGGCGGCCGCGTCCGCTTCAGCCTGGCTGCGTGCGGTTTGCCTGGCTTGCGAGAGATCACGCGAGCGGGCTGCGAGCTCTTCAGCCTGGGCACGCGCGACGTTCGCGTTCGCGCTGGCACTGCCGCCGTCCCAGAGGGGGACGCTGACCGAGACGCCGACGCGGTACGTCGGGAACACGCCGGACAAGCCGCCTCCCGCGATCGGATTCTGCGCGCGGACGCCGACTTGCGCGTCGGCGCCTATCACGGGGGCATGCAGGCGGTCGTACATGCTGGCCGTCGCTTGCGCTGCGTCGCGCCGGCGGTCGAGCGCGTGGACCGCCGCATCGGCACTGCTCTCAGACGTCGCGCCGGCGGTCCTCGACGGCGGCAGATCGATCTGCAGCGCACGGCGATCGGGTTCGGCATCTGCTGAAAGGCCGCCGCCGATGGCGGCATCCAGCATGATGCGCGCGTTCTCCACATCGGCCCGTGAACGCGAGGCCTCGAGCCTGGCGAGCGCCTCGTCCGAAGCCACGGGTGAAATGTCGGCCGCGGGTTTCATGCCTTCGGCGACCAGATCGGCCACGCGTTTGTGACTCGCCTGCGCGTCGGCCACGGCTTGCTCGCTGAGGGTGGCAACCTCCGTTGCGCCCAGCCACGCGAGATACGCGGCGCGCACGTCGTCCAGCACCTGGCGGCGTATGGCTCGGTCGTCAGCGCTCGCGGCCGCTTGTTCGGCGCGCGCGGCCTCGACCGAGAGCGCCGTACGACCGAAGTCGTACAGATTCATGGAGATGTCGAGGGTCGCGCCATAGCGGGTCTGCGCCGCAAAGGCGCTTCGATCGCCGATCTCACGGATGCCCTGCACGAGGACGTCGTGCGCCGGATCCAGATCGACCCCGGCCACGTGCACCAGGGTGCCGCCGGGCGAGAGCGACACGTCGCTGCCGAGAGTGATGCTGGGGTTGTAGGCGCTGCGACGGCGTTCCACCTCGGCCGCTGCGCGGCGTATGCGCGCGTGCTGCGCCGACAGGCTCTGTCGCGACGCCAGCGCCTGTTGTTCGAGCGCTTCGAGCGTGACGGTCTGGGTCTGTGCGTGCGCCAGAGGGGCCGTGACGGCCACGCACACACCCGCGAGGAGGAGGGCGTGAAAGCAGGAAATCGTTCTGTTCATGTTTTGCTCATTCGCGACGCAGCGCCTGGATGGGATCGAGCATCGCCGCGCGGCGCGCCGGGATGTAGCCGAAAACGAGGCCGATCACTATGCCGAACAACACCGAGAACACCACCACCGGCACCGACGTGCCGCTGTCCCAACCCATCTGATGCTCGACCGCGAGAGCGGCGCCGACGCCGAGCGCCGCGCCGGCGCCCGAGCCGATGATCGCCAGCACCAACGCCTCAGCCAGGAACTGCGTGAGGATCTGCCACGGTGACGCGCCGACCGCGGCGCGGATGCCGATCTCGTACGTCCGCTCGGCGACCGACACCAGCAGGATGTTCATGATCCCGATGCCGCCCACGAGCAGCGATACGGCCGCGATGCCGGCCAGCAGCCCCGTGAGAATGGCGGCGGTTTGCGCGGCCACGCGCGTCGCCTCGTCCGGGCTGATCACTTCGAAATCGTCGGGGTCGCGCGCATCGAGCTGATGGCGTCGGCGGAGGATGTCGACGATCTCGCCGCGCGCCGCTTGCAGGAGGGCCGGGCTCTGCGGGCGCATCTCGATCAACGCGTAGCCGTCGGTGGGATTGCCCAGGTAGGCGGCGAACGTCGTCACCGGCATCAACACGAAGTCGTCCAGGTCGTCCCCGCTAATCGACATGCCTTTGGCCGCGACCAAGCCGAGCACGCGACACGGAAGCGTGCCACCGATCGTGATCGTGGCGCCGATCGGATCGCGATCCCCGAACAGCGCGTGGGCCGGCGTCTGGCCGAGCACGCAGACCTTGGCGCGCTGCGACAGGTCGAGCTCGTCGAACATGCCTCCGCTGACGACGTGTTGATCGTGCAGCACGGCATAGCCCCGTGTGACGCCGGCGATGTACACGCGGTACGACACGCCGCCGAACACCACGTCGTCGTTCTTGCGCCGGAGCGGCACGATATCGACGAGCGTCGTGGATTCGCGCGTCAGGGCCTGCAAGTCGCCGTCGGTCAGTGGGCGGTGTGGTTTGGGATCGACCCTGCCGCTGATGCGCACACGCAACAGGTTCGTGCCGATGCGCTCGAATTGCGAGACGACGGAAGTGCGTGCGCCTTGGCCAAAGCTGACCATGGCGATGAACGCGCCGACGCCGATGGCCAGGCCGAGCACGGTCAGCAGGCTGCGCCCTGTGTTGCGCACAACCACCTGCAGCGCGGGGTAGAGGACTTCGCTACCGGGCAGCCGCATGAGCACTCTTGCCTTCTTCGTCGGCGACGATCAAGCCGTCGAGCATGGTGATCTGTCGATGGGCAAACGCGGCCACCTGCGGATCGTGCGTGACCAGGATGATGGTGATCCCACTCTCCTGGTGCAGTTCGCCAAGCAGGCTCATCACGTCTTTGGCGGTCCGCGAATCGAGCGCACCGGTGGGCTCGTCGGCCAGCAACAGCTTGGGCCGGCACGCGAGCGAGCGGGCAATCGCCACCCTCTGGCACTGGCCGCCCGACAGCTGTCTGGGCCAGTGCTCGAGCCGATCGCCGAGGCCGACGCGCTGCAGGAGCGCCGCCGCGCGTCGTTCGCGCTCGGCGCGTGGGACGCCGGCATAGTAGAGAGGCAGCGCGACGTTTTCGAGCGCGGTCGAGTCGCTCACCAGATGAAACGACTGGAAGATGAAGCCGACGTAGTGCAGGCGCACCCAGGCTTGCTCTTCACGGTCGAGGCCGGACACGTCGCGGCCGCCCAGACGATACTGCCCCTTGGTCGGTCGATCGAGGCAGCCGAGGATGTTGAGCAGCGTGGACTTGCCCGACCCCGAGGGCCCCGTGAGCGCGACCACCTCCCCGTACGTGATGACGAGATCGATGCCACCGAGGACCGGTGCGTTCAGCAGGGCTTCCGCATAGACTTTCTCCACCTGTTCGAGCTCGACGATGGGCGCAGCCATAGTGCGCAGACTACGGCTTCTTGCCGAGGGTAATCGACGGCTTCCCGGCGTCTTTCTCGTCGGGACGGAACAAGCCGATGATGATCAGATCGCCTTCTTGCAGGTGCTCGCCTTCAGCCGCCGTCACTTCGGTGAAGGCGCCGTCGGACAAGCCCGCGCGGATGCCTAACGGCCCGGCCTGCGCGGGCCCGGTGCGGCGCCACAGCCGCGTGCGTGGCGGCGCCGGCGGCGCGTCGTCGGGTGAGAAACGCAGCGCCGCTTCGCGCACGGCCAGCACGTGCTCGACGCGCGCCACTTCAAGATGCACGAGCGCGGTCATGCCGGGCAGGAGCGTGCCGTCCGCGTTGTTCGCGCTCAAGGTCACCGGATAGCTCACGACGCCGCTTTCGATCTCCGGCTCGAGCGCGATGCGTTCGACGCGCGCCTCGAACGTTCGGCCGGGCAGGCCCTGCACTTCGAAGTGCGTGGCTTGCCCGACGCGGACCTGCGCAATGTCGGTTTCGTTGACGAGCGCGTCGATGCGCAGCACCTGCAGCGACCGACCGATCACGAACAGCGCGCCCCGCTCGGGGTCGACCATCATGCCCAACGTCTCGGGCGCCTTGAGCACGATGCCGTCCGCTGGTGCGACGATGTCGGTGGAGTTGTGACCGAGAGCGGCCGAGGCCACGCTCCCGGACGCGACGCCTTCCTCCGCTTGCGCAGCCGCGAGCGCAGCGGCTGCACGATCGGCGACGGTCTTGGCGTTGACGGCGTCCTGTTGGCTGGCCAGGCCTCTTTGCGCCAGGCGCTCCGAGCGCTGCTGTTCTTCCAACGCGGCGTTGTAGGCGACGCGCGCTTCGGCGAGCCGCCCCGCGGCGGCGCGCTGGCTGGCTTGGGCCTGGCTGACCGCCAGACGCTGCGCACGGTCATCGAGCTTCGCGAGCAGCTGACCCTTTTTCACTTGGGCGCGCGGCTCGACCAGGATCTGCACCAGGCGCCCGGAGAACGACGCAGCCACTTCGACCCGACCGGTGACGCCGATGTGCCCTGTGGCATCGACCAGGCGCACGATCGAGCGGCGGGCCAGCGGCACGGTGCGGTACAGTTCGGCGACGGGTCTGGGCCGCATCAGGAACGTTGCGGCGGCGGCGCTCGCGAGCAAGACCCCGAACGTGACGACCCGCCGCAGCCGCGCGCGGCGCCTGATCGGCGGGATCTGAAGCCCTTCGGTGCTGGAAGACGTGATGCCAACAATCTTACTTAAGAATCCCTATCCGCGTCGTGTGCTCCGCAAGACCTGCGCGCGATGCGGCGCGTGGGCAGGCCCCCGCTCGGCGAGCGGTCCCGGCAACTGAGATGGCTCATGAAGGCCTTTGGCCCCGAGCTACTCGAACTTCACGATGATCTTCCGCAACGCATCCCGATTTGTCGGAAGCTCGGTCTTGCCCGAGGGCACTCCGTTGGTTTGCAGGATGAAGCTCACGACGTCGACATACCCCTGTTTGTCGAGACTGCCGGGGTGCTTCGCGGGCATGAGTTCCTCCATCGTTGTGAGCAGGGCCTGAATGCTCAGTCCACCCCAACGGCTCGTGAATTGCCGTCCTCGAAGCGGCGGTCCGCCGTCGGACTTCCTGCCCGTCATGTTGTCCTGGTGACACACGGTACATTCGCGACGGTAGATCTGCTCCCCGCGCTTGGCCTGCTCGATGGTATAGAGACCCGCGGCGGGAGCTCTTCGGGACTGCGGATCCGTGCTCACGCCGGCCGCCACACTGATGCCGGCGACGACAACTGCGGCACTGATGCCAACAACTGCCGCACGGACGAGCCCTCGTCGAAGACGGTTGCTACCTGCCTGTTGCCCGTCCATTGGAACTCTCCTCTAGACTTGTAACGCTCGCTGGCGCATGTCGAAGCAACCGCTGTGCCATGGCGAACGGGATCGCACGCGCGCATCGGACGTGAGACGTGCGTGATGTTCCACGAAAACTCGGCGTCGCGCGGCATGGTGCGCATCGTAAAGAGCCGCTCAGCGACGAGCGGGATTTTCTCATGCGCATAGCGAGTTTTTCACCATCGCAGTATGGAGCACCAGCCTCCAGACCTGCTAGGATCAGCCTGCCACACGGAAAGTTGCCCTGATGGGACATCGCCCTCGCGCCTTGCACGCCGCGTTACTCAGTCTGACCGTCCTGCTGTCGGCGTGTTCATCGTCGTCCAGTCCCGCACCGGCCTCTCCTCCCGCCGCGGCGCGAGCGCCAATACTGTGGGGAGACATGAAGCCCATGGTGTCGGTCAGGGAACTGATGCGCTACACCATCGATCCGCTGGCCGACAACATCTTCAACGCCGTGGGAAGCGTGGTGACCAAGCAGGGAACCGTGGACCTCGAGCCAAAAACCGATGCCGACTGGGAAAAGATTCAGATCGGTGCCGTGACGCTCGCGGAGGGGATCTATCTGCTGAAAGTTCCCAGGCCGTTTACCCCACCGGGTGACGAGAACAACAGCACCGGCCCGGAGGCCGTGGAATTGTCGCCCGCGCAGATCACCGCCAAGGTCGAGAAGGACCCGGTGGAGTGGAACGCGCGCATCGAGGCCGTCCGCAACGTCGCGCGCGAAGTGCTCGACATCGTCAAACGGAAAGACGTGAGCGAACTGTGGGACGCCGGCGAAAATCTCGACCACGCCTGCGAGAACTGTCACAAGAGCTATTGGTATCCTGGCGAGAACGCCGAGTTCTACAAGAAGCTCAAGGGCCGCCTGGACGAATACCGCGAAATGCGGACTAAGGGATCACGGAAATGAGAATCATGATGCTGGCCGCTGCCGTGCTGATGGCGGCGCTTCTGGGTATGGGTCAGCCTGTCGTCGCGCAGCAGCCGCGTCCGGCCGCGCCCAGCAGACCTCCAACCGTTGACGAAGTGTTCAAAAACGTCCAGGCGCTCAAGGGCATCGGCGTCGATGATTTCATGTTGACGATGGGCATCATGTCGGCGGCGGTGGGCTCCGACTGTGTGGGCTGTCATCCCTCCGCCGGCACCGATCAGGTGGACTGGGCGCTCGACACACCAAGAAAACGAACCGCGCGCCGCATGGTGGAGATGGTTACCGCGATCAACCGCGACAGCTTCCAGGGGCGTCAGGTCGTGACCTGCTGGACCTGCCATCGCGGCCGCGATCGGCCCATCACCACACCCACACTCGACATGGTCTACGGTCCGTCGAGCGATGAATTCGACGACGTGCTCACGCCGTCGAGGGGAGGGCCGCCGGCCGATCCGGTGCTGAATAAGTATCTGCAGGCGATTGGCGGCGCCGAGAACCTTGCTCGCGTCACGAGCTTCGTCGCCACCGGCAAGAGCCTGGGTTATCGAGGCTTCGGCGGCGGCGCGGTGGTGGAGGTGGTTGCGCAGGCGCCCGACAAGCGCGCCACGCACATCAACTTCCCCGAGTACCCCGATCGCGGCGTGAGCGTCAGAACCTACGACGGCCGCACCGGCTGGATCGCGACGCCGCTGGCCGTCGTGCCGAAATACGAGCTGAGCGGCAGCGAGCGCGACGGGGCGAGACTCGACGCGATGCTGTCCTTCCCGGCGCAGATCACGCAAGCCTTGACCAACCTGCGCGTGGGGCCGTCCGCGACCATCGGCGACAAGGACATGACGGTGGTGCAGGGCGACGGTCCGAACGGGACACTCGCGACGCTGTATTTCGACGATGCCTCGGGGCTGCTGGTGCGGATGGTGCGTCACGGTCGATCGCCGATCGGCCGTGTGCCAACGCAGGTGGACTACTCGGACTACCGCGTCGTCGGCGGCATCAGGTTTCCGTTTCACTGGACGTTCGCGTGGCTGGACGGACGCGACACGTTCGAGTTCAGCGACGTGAAGCTGAACGTGCCGATCGCGGCCGCCAAGTTCGGCGAACCCGACGTGACGGTCGCGGCGCCGAGATAGGCATCATCATTACTATGGGCCGCCCGCCCTTCCTTGCGTTGACGCTCGCCTTCGCCGGCGCCGTGGCGGTGTCGGCCGGACAGACGCCTGCACTGCGCGGCGGGGCTGTCCCGGACGACTTCTCCGCCTTCTTCGCGGCGCGGAATCCACAAGAGGCCGCCACCACATCCGACCGGATCGTGGCGAGCGGCGTCGGCTTCGACGAGGCGTTCCGCCGGCTCCGGCAGGGCCGCCCGTACTCGACTGACGTCCCGCGCGGTGTCGTGCAGGCGAGCTACCGCGGCGACGCCGGGGAGTACTTCTACACGCTCGATGTTCCGGAGACGTACAACCCGAACCGCACCTACCAGGTTCGTGTGCAGCTGCACGGCGGCGTGGGACGGATCGAAGACAACGCAGCGCCGCGCGGAGGGACAAGCGCGACAGGCGGCCGGCTGGCTGGAGCCGAGCAGATCTACGTCATGCCGTACGCCTGGCGCGACGCTCCCTGGTGGAGCGATCGGCAAGGCGAGAACCTGCAGACCATTCTTGATGTCGTCAAACGCCGCTACAACGTCGACGAGAACCGTGTCGCGCTCTCGGGCATTTCCGACGGCGGTACCGGCACCTACTACATGGCGATGCGGGAGACGACGGCGTTTGCCAGCTTCCTGCCGCTCAACGGCTTCATTCTGGTGCTCAGGAACGAGACGACCGACAGCGACGGCGACCTGTTTCCGAACAACCTGGTGAATAAGCCCATGTTCATCGTCAACGGCGGCCGCGATCCGATGTACCCGACGAGCATGGTCGATCCGTTCGTCGCGCGGTTCAAGGAGGGTGGCGTGGACCTCGTGTATCGGCCGCAACCAGACGCCGCGCACGACACGTCGTGGTGGCCGACCGTGAAAGACGACTTCGAAGCCTTCGTCGCCGCCCATCCCCGTCGTCCGCTGCCAGACACGCTCAGTTGGGAAACCGGACCGCCGCACGTCCCGGCGCGGGCGCACTGGCTGGTGATCGATCGACTGGCGTCAGATCCACTGGCTTTGCGCGCATCAGACGCGGCCGCGCTGCCCGACGTGAACAGGATGTCGACGAGGCCGTCGCCCGACCTGGGCATCCGTTCGAGCGGCGCGCGCATCAATCGCGTGCTCCCGGGGTCCAACGCGCTGCAGATCGGCCTCAAATCGGGTGATGTCGTGCTCACCGTCAACAATCAACCCGTGTCTGCCGGTACAGACGTCGCGGAGATGATTCGCGGCTTTCCGGCTGGCCGTCCGATCCTGATGACCGTCTCTCGTGGCAGCGACACGGTGAGGGTGACGGGCCGCTACGCGCCGGCGGTGCTGCCGGGAGAAGCAGACGCGATGTTCCCGCCCGGGCAGGCAAGCGGACGCGTGGATCTCCTGCGCAATGGGAACCGGGTGCAGGCCACCACACGTGGCGTTGGCGCCTTCACGCTGCTCCTGTCGCCGGATCAGTTCGACTTGACGCGTGCCATAACGGTGACGGTGAATGGTCGCGTGGTGTTCGACGGGATGGTCCAGAAGGACCTGCGGACGCTCCTGAAGTGGGCGGCGCGCGACAACGACCGGACGCTGTTGTTCGCGGCTGAATTGACCGTGGTCTCGTAGTGCAGCCCTTCAGGGCTGCCCACGCCGGCAGGGCTGAAGCCCTGCGCTACGATGACGTGAAAACGGCGCTGGCTACTGCACGGGATCGTCCGCGCCGACGAAGACGCGTGTGCCGTCGGGCATCGTGACGTTCGTGGCGTTGGCGAATTCCTTGCCATTCTTCGCCGCAAACCCTTCGACCTTCACAATCGTCCCCGCCTGCATCGAGCTTTTCTTCCAGCCGCGGCGCAGCAGCGCGCTCGGCGGCCCCATCTCGATCGACCAGTTGACGACCTTGTCGTCCGGTCCCTTCACATCGATGTAAATCCACGCGTGCGGATTGGTCCAATCGGCTTTCGTGATCGCCCCCACGAGCATGACCGGCTTGTTCGGGTCGAACTCGGCGGAAAACGCATGATGCGCGGCCACCGACGCCACCGACAGCAGCACGGCCAGACTCGCGGCGGCGGACGCTCGCTTGGTACTCATCCAAGTCCCCTCCTCGTCCCTATGGTACATCGACACGAATTTTGCTGATGTCCGTGTCGGTCATGAGCAGGATGTTCTTGTCGTTGCCTTCAAAGCACGCATATTCAATGGGGATGTAGTCCTTCGGCGCCCGCGAGAACGCGTAGTAGGCGATGGTCCAGGGTTGGGTGAACACCTTCGGATCTTCGATTTTCGCCTCGTAGTGGATCGTATCGGCGTCGATCGGGGTGAAGCGCTCGGTGACCTTGTACCGGTCGCTGTGGGGGATGCCGTGGCCGGTGGTCAGCGACTCGGCCGGCACACCCGGCGTCGCCGAGATCGCGCCGATCACCCAGTTGTTCTCGAAGTTGTTGGTGAAGTTCGTCACCTCGACGACGAGCGTATTGCCGTCCCAGTGTCCGCGCGACACGCCCATGGCCTTGCGAATGCTCGGATCGAGCGCCGGCCGTCCATCGAGGGGAATCGAGCGGGCGATGTGATTCTGCTCGTAGAAGAGGACCACCGAGCCCGGCTTCTGCAGAATCTGGTAGCCGACGACTGGCGCGGGAATGATGGCGCGCGGGACACCATTGGCGAGACACAACACGCGTCCGTCGAGGCGCTCGATCTTCTCCTGATGGGCGATGATGTCCTTGCGCCTCGCCAGCGCTTCCGGCGTCAGCGGGATCTTGCCGTCTGGCGGATCGACGCCGATCGGACGAACGATCGCGCCTTCAGGCAGTTTCGGCGCGCCGTTCCGGACGTTGAATCCGTATTCGGAGTTGGCGCGATTGGCCGTCCGGTTGGCCATCGGCGCGACGTGCGTCTCGATGCCGCGCGGCAGCCCGATCGCGACATAGAGACCCGAGATGTCGGGCTGACCGTCGGGCGTTCGCGGCGGGACAAAATTCGATACCGGCCGCACGTACGACGGGTAGTTGGCGGGCGCCGCGGCCCCTTGACCGCCGCGACCGCGTCCCGCCGGTGCCTGTCCTGCCGGAGCCTGGGCGGCAGGCGTCTGGCCGGCAGGGGCCTGCGCTGCCGTGTCCTGCAGATACACCACGGCGACAAGTGCGCTCGTCATCACTAGTCTTTTCATTTGCCGGCCTTTTCTTTGAACACTTTCTCGTAGACGTGCTCGGCGCATTCGTACTCGAGGAGCTCGAGGTTCTTTTCGACGCGGCGGTACAGCGTCATGTTCATCTTCCACGGCCGCGTGAACACGTTGGCATCGTCGATCGTGGCTTCGTAGTTGATGTGGGTGGCATCGGTCGGCGTGAACCGTTCGGTGACCTTCAGCGCGTCGCTGTGGAAGTTTCCGGCTTCGTCGAACCAGGTCTTGTCCCCCAGGCTGATGGTGTTGATGACGAGCGTGTCGGCGTCCCACGTGCCGCGTCCGTCACCCATCCAGAAATCAAGATCCTCCATGTGCGGCGTGCCGTCGAGAAAGATGGTCCGCGTGGCATGGGCAAACTCGTACGCCATCAGGATGTGCTTTGGCGTTTGCGTGATTTCGAAGGGGAAAGGCAGATAGGTCGCGCGGGGCACGCCTGGCATGTAGCACTTGCGCAACGGGTCGGCCACGAGCCGGTTCTTGAAGTTCTCGTTCCGTTTGGCCAGTGCCCCTGGCGTGTACGGGATGGTGCTGCCGTCGACCACGCTGAAGCCGGCCGGGACGCCTTCGCTCGCCGAATGCGCTTCGAGATTGTAGTGGGCCGTGCCGAGTACCTGCCAGAGGCCGTTCAGATCGGGCTTGCGGTCGGATGTTCGTGGTCCGTTGTACGAAGACGCGGGCTGGACCGGCGCGGCGCCGCGCTGAGGTGCGGCGCCGCGTTGCGGGATGGCGTCCCGTTGCGCGGCCGCCTGTGAAGGTTGTGGAGTGGCACCTTGCGGCGCGGCCGCCCCGCGTTGCGCCCGGGCGGCGGGTGTCAGTGCGACGGTCAGCACTACGGCGGCAGCGGCACACGCGGCTGCGGTCACCAGCTTTTTCATGCGAGTCGGCTCCGAAACGGCACTACGCCAAACGCCCAGAGTGTAACTCAGGCACCTCGATTGAGGGAACGGCTGTCGTGGACCGGGTTGGTCCGGGTGTGGATCATCGTTGCAGAAGTGCGCTCGACTCGGTATAAAGTGTCACGGTACGCGTGCGAGTCCGCCGCGCAACCCAACACCGACAAGGAGCGAATCATGTGCGATCAGGATCATTTTGAAGACGACCTGCAGGAGTACGAGGCGCGCGGTTTGGTGA
>JBGOTP010000116.1:0-13470 GCA_041476545.1 Vicinamibacteria bacterium
CGGCAGGACGCGAGGCTGGTATACGCACGGATGAACGCGTCCTGCACCATGTCCGCCGCGGCATCGTGATTCAGCACGATGGACACCGCGTAACGGTACAGTGCCGCCTGATGACGGTTCACGATCGGCGCAAACGCCTGGGTGTCGCCGTCGAGCACGCGCTCGATGGCTGCGATGTCGGCGAGTACATCCTCGGAGACGTACACGTCGGCGGGCATCGCCATCAGAACACCACCATCACGGCGACATGCCCGCCCATCCCGTCGTCTCGCCGGCCGGCGACCGAGTCTGGCACGAACCACTCACCTTTCGCGGAACGGAAGGCGTATTCGTAGACACCGGCGGCGAGCGGCAGACGGATGACCCACTCGCGACCTTCGCGCTGCATAGGCGCCGGCTGCCAGTTGTTGAAGCTGCCGGCAATTTGCAGGTCGCCCGCGGGTGCCTCCGAAACCGGAACGTGAATCGCCATGCGGCCGCCCTCTGGTTTCGGCGCCGGCAGTCGCGCGGGCGGTGTCCGACCGATCCGCTGCGTGACGCCGATGCTCCATGAGCGGCGCGGCGCGTTCCAGTACAGCGGATCGGGCGCATCTTGCTGCACGGTGGCCCATAGCCTCGCCCGGCGGCTCATCGTCAGGCCGACACCCGCGGCCCACGCTACATCGTCCAGCTGCGAGCCGACCCACTTACCTGCGCGCGCCCATGCACTGAAGGGAGAGCCCCCGTACAACAGCGATGCACCGGCAAAGGGATAGGTCCCCTCCGTCGAGCGCACCACGCGCGCGTCCCCCTGGAGCCGGAGCGTGGATCCGTAACTGGCGCGCGCGCCCGTCTCCAAAACGCCGCGGGTTTCCGTGGCCCCCGCAAAGGCGAGCGTCTGGCCTCGCCAGCCGCCGCGCACCTCGACACGTGCGGCACCAGACGACAGGCCCACAAACGGAATCGCCTCGAGAAGACCACCGCTGCCGATGCGATCGACCACGGCGTCGCGGAACACGAATCCGTTCGCGCCAGCGTCCACTCCGAGTGTGGCGCGCCGGGCGCCCGAGCCGGACGATGTGAATCGCCCGCCCGCGCCCAAGCCGCCGAGCGTCGGCGCATCCCGGTCGAGTGGCGCCGCAGCGGTACCGTACATCCATGTGTCGCGGCGCCCGTCGTATTTGAGACTTCCCACGAGGTTGTTCGTGCCGACGCTAGACGAGGCCGGGTTGTACACGATCTGGCCGCCGGAGAGATCGACGGACCACGCCTGGCCGCGGGCCTCGGTCGGCAGACCGACCGCCACCAGCGCTGATGCGAGCGCGCACGCGTGCACAATCCGCCTGCTCATGAACGCGGCGTGTCCGGCGATAAGAGTGCGATACGACTATTGACGCCGCCGAAGCCATCGTCAACGTGCGTCGCATAGGGGTCGGCCATCCAGCGCCGGCCATCAACCACGAAGGCGTAGTCGTGCACGCCAAGTGAGAGCGGGAGCATGATCGTCCACAGACCGGGCGCTGTCTGGTGCAACTCGTACTGCGGCTCCCAGTTCGTGAAGCTGCCGGCAAGCCGCACGGCGGACGCCCCGGCCGCCTCGAGCCGGAACTGAACGAAAAGCCTCGGATCCGGTGCTGCCGTGGCGACGACCGGCGCCTGGGCAACCGACGACCGCCAGACGGACGCGGAGAACACGCTCAACAGAATAACGGCGGCGACCGATCCCATGGCATACAGGGGACGGACACGGAATTCGACCGGCCGAGGCATCCATGCACCCTCGGCCAGCCGCCTCAATACACCGCGCGGCGCGCGCGTTTCAGGCTGTTTTCCGAGCTGCTCGACGCGGCGCATCACGGCAGTCGCCAGATCCGGCGGCGGAGACAGGTCCACGAAAGCGCGGGTTTCCTTGATCGCACGGACAAGCGCGTCGACCTGCCCACGCTCCTCGGGCGTGAGGGCTGCCCGCTCAACTCTGCCCGCCAGATGCTCGTCAATCCGGTCCGTCATGTTCGTGTTCCTTACGTAGTATCGGAAGAGCTCATTCAGAAGACGAGGGAGCAAGGTGAAAGGTCACATCTGGGGTCTTTGGGGTCTCAACAACTTCTGTATAGTCTCCCCATGTCTTATCCCGTCTCCGTCAGCGTGCCGCCGGCCCTCACCAATCGGAATCGATTGACGACGGCGTTCCGGCTGATTCTGGCCATCCCCCATCTCATTCTCGTCGGCGGCGTGGGAATCGGCATCGCCTCCGGCGGCGGGAGCGCGACGACGGCCGGAGGCGAGGGCGGCCTGCTCGGCGCGGTTGCCTTCTTCCTCGCGATCATCAGCTGGTTCACGATCGTCATCGGCGGCACGCACATCGTCGGGATCCGGCAGTTCACGCTGTTCTACATGCGGTGGCGCGTGCGCGCGATCGCCTACGTCACGCTGCTCGAGGACGAGTACCCGCCGTTCGGGGACGCACCCTATCCAGCTTCCATTGAGGTCGTCGACCCGGCCGGCCCGCGCGATCGGCTGTCGGTCGGCCTTCGAATTCTTCTCGCGGTCCCCCACCTCATCGGGTTGTGCTTCGTGCTCCTGGCGTGGTACCTCACGACGATTGCCGCGTGGTTCATCATTCTGTTCACGGGCAACTACCCCCAAGGGCTGTACGATTTCGGCGCCGGCGCGCTCAGGTGGCTGCTCCGGGTCGAGGCTTACGTGCTCCTGCTCGTCGACGACTATCCACCATTCTCGCTGACGTAGACATGCGACCGTCGAGACTCCGGTTCCCGGGCCGCTGACAGCTGCGCCCGCTCAAGCGGACCGACGACCGTCGACGCGATTGGGTGACACCCGGCCGTTGACAACTGTAATCAATTCAGGATACACATAACTGTGGGCCGCTGGAAACGGGCCGGCGTGATCGTCGTCTTGTACTCCACGGATCACGACCCGCGTCACGTCCATGTCTTCGAGGACGGCAAGCGGCTTCTGAAGTTCGACCTTGAATCTTGGAAGGTCATGGAGGGGAAGCTGACGTCGAAAGCTCGAAAAGCTCTGGACGGTCTCCGTCAGGAAGGCGTCTTCGATGAGAAACCCAAAGTTCAAGGCGATTAAACCAAACTACCGGAAGGGCGTGCTCGACATCACCCTGCAGGAGGGAAGGAAGCTGACCCGTTACAACCTCCCCTTTGCGGCCTTCAAAGGGACGCGGATCAGTTCCAGGAACCGTTTGGTATCGATCGACATCGATGAGGAATTGGGGCGTCAGGGGGCCACGTTCGTGATGGCCGATGGCACCCGCGGCGATCTGCCGGCAGACTTCGTCCTGTACTACTGCGATCCAGAGTACGACTGGTCGCCAATCAACCAGCTCAAGCGGATGCTCCGCGACAAACTCGATGCGTCAAAACTATCAGTCCGGGTGCTGGCGGACGCGTTGAGAACCTCTCCCTCGCAGGTCGTTCGTCTGCTGGAGGAGAATCGCGGATCCAAACAGCTCCTTCAACTTCTCAAGCTCGCGGAACTGGCTGGGTATCAGGTCACCTTCACGCTGAAGCGGAAGCCGGCGGCATAGACCGCGGGGCAGTCCATTAAGCTAGCCGCCATCTCCCATGACACGGGCGTAGTCCTCTGGCGTGTCGATGTCCGTGAAGGCGCCCTCGTCGTCCACCTCGACGTCTCCCGCCGCTGACGCGTGGGCTCTGACGATCGGCTTCATTCCGAGCGACGGCTCGGCGGACCGGAGGAGCGGAAACATCGAACGGTCCACGACGATCGGATGACCGTGCCGGCCGTGGCTCACGGGCCGGACGATCGGTGCGCCGGTCGTGCGATGGCGTTCGAGCACGGCCTTCACGGTGTCGGTCGACGCCAACGGCACGTCAACGAGCGTGAGTAGCATGGCGGTGACGCCGGGGCGATCGATTGCGCGCAGGCCCGCGAGCACTGAGGACAACTGGCCCGACTCGTAGGCTTCGTTCAGGATCACCCGGCAGGTCAGCTCGAACGACCCGAGGCTCTTCAGGATCGGCTCGGGATCGTGACCGACGACGACCACAATGTCGTCTACGTTGGCGCTCTGCAGCGTCCGGACAATGCGACTCAGAAAGGTCGCGTCGCCGGGCAGGGGAAGCGTGGCTTTGCCGCGTCCCATTCGACTCGACTTTCCGGCGGCAAGCACGACGGCGGGCACCATGGAATGATGGTAGGTCAGAATTGCAATAGAATCTCCCCATGAGCGACGAGCTTCACATCCGGTGTCAGCGCTGCGGGACGGAGATGGAAATGCGCGACCCGGGTCCCGGCATGCCATGGACGCCCGATCAGTTCTGGGTCTGCGCCAACTGCGGTCGTCACTTCTGGACGACGTATCCGCCGCCGGCCGCTGCCAAGCCCAAGGCCACCACCGACCCGCCGCCTTCCTGACGCGCCGTTGCGAACTCCAGGGCGCATGAAGCACTTGAGCCCCGCACGAGTCCTCGCTTTCTTCGTCGTTGCCCTTGCGGTGGCTCAATTGCCGATCGGCAACGCCCTCCGTGCTGGAACGCTCGCTGCGCCTGACGAGCCGAAGCTGGGCACCCTTCACACGTACAAGGACTGGGTCATCGGCTGCGACAACGTCCAGCGTTGCATTGCCGAATCGCTGCCGCCGGCGGCTGCCAATTGGCAGCCGCCGCCCGGCGCCGATTCCGATGTCGTCTATGTAATTGGTATCCGCCGCGATGCCGGACCGAACGGCCTGGCTGAGGTGTGGTTTCCGGTCAACAACAAGGCGCAGACCGATTCGATCGATTTCGGGGTCGATGGCCGGCAGATTGCGAGCGCCCTGATCGAGAAGGGTGCCGCGACCGTCCGCGGCGCGCAGGCCGCGGCGCTCGTCGCGGCCATGACGCGCGGCATGACAATGGAAGTCAAGGCGCGCGACAAGGTGTTGGGACGCCCTTCGCTCGCCGGGTCGGCGGCGGCGGTGCGTGAGATGGATGCGAGGCAGGGTCGTGATGGCACGACGACCGCGCTCGTCGCGACCGGCGCGCGGAGCGCGCAAACCGTGAAGGCCGCGCCGCCGCTACCCATCATCAATAGAATCGTGCCCGATCCTGCGCTAAAGGCCGAACCGTTGGCAGCCGAAGAGCAGGCCACCGCAATCAAGGTCGGAGGTTGCCTGGGCGTGCCCGAGGGAATTGACGTGGCCGTCTTGTCGGGAACTCAGACGCTCGTCCTCGTCACGTGCGACTCGGGTCCTTACAACTCCAACAGCTCGGTGCTCGTCGGCACCGGTGCCACCGGCCGTCGCCGTTTCGTGCTCGCGACGTTCGACTACAAGCCTGGCTATGGCGCCTCAGGCTCGGGGCCGATTCTCGTGAACGGTGGATGGGACGCGACGACGGCGCGGCTCCACAGCAATATCAGAGGACGGGGACTCGGCGATTGTGGGAGCAGCGAAAATTTTGTATGGGACGGCGCGATGTTCCGGCTCGTCGAAGCGACGGTGATGGACGAGTGCCGAGGCTCGTATGACTGGATCACTGTTTGGCGGGCCACGCCGAAGCCTTGAGACCGCGCGAGTGTGCGCGAGGTTGGCCACTATCCCGCCATCGGTTGACGGGGTAGGAGCGAGCGCGCGCGAAATGGCATCCCCCTTGGGCGAGCGCGGCAATATCATGCTCGCTGGAACCAAGGAGGAACTTGATGAGGCCACTCTTGAGCGTGTTCGCGGCGCTCGTCGCAATCGCGTTGGCCGGCGTGCTGTCGACCGATGGTGGTACGATATTTACTGGGACGAGTGATGGCTACGTGCTTGCCGTGAACTCGTCTAACGGGAATGAGATCTGGCGCCACCAACTGGGCGCTCCAGTTGATGCGGCCCCGATGACGTATATGGCGAACGGAAAACAGTTTCTCGTCGTCGCGGCCGGATCGACCGTTACCGCGTTCGCGGTGCCTTCGGGGTAGGACGATGACAAAGGGTGTTGCATCGAGGCGCTGCTGTGAGCGTGTGGAGTGCACTCCTTGCGACGCGCCGGACAGGTGGGTGAATCACGTTCGCCTCGACGTTCTTAGCACGGGTCCTGCGTAACTCTGGCGGCGCCGCTGCTGTCTATGCGCCGTAGTTGAGGAGGCTCTATGCGACAGGTTGCCGCCGTAGTACTTGTTCTCGCGGTCGTGGGCATGAACCCTGGTGGTATGCACGCGCAAGTCGCCGGTCAGGCGCCACAAGTCCCACTTCAGACGGCTGACATGGCGGGGCCAGCGTTTGAAGTCGCCTCGTTGCGGATCGACCATGACTCGAAGTCTGGTGGTAAGCCGAGTCCGTTGGGTGGAAATCATTGGACTGTGGCGCAAGTCAACCTAAGACGCCTCGTAGCATTGGCGTTCGACCTTCGACCCTTGGATGTGGTCGGAGTGCCGGACTGGAGTCGCTTCGAGTTCTATGTTTTCGCCGCGAAGGCGGAAGACGGCGTGCGCCTCACCAAAGAGACATTTGCGCTGTGCCTTCAACGGTTTCTCGCGGAGCGATTCAAGCTGCTGACGCACCTGGAAACGCAGCCGCGCAAGGGCTACGCGCTGGTGGTGGGCAAGAACGGGCCGAAGATGAAAGCAGCCCAGGATGTGAAGGTGAAGATGGCGTCCCTTAGCATCGGAAGCCTGCACGCCCCGGGCATTGATATGCAGGCCTTTGCGAAGGTCCTCGAAGCCGCGATCGTAGATCAACCTGTGGTGGACGAGACGGGTCTTAGCGGCACTTACGAGTTCACGATCACCTTCGCGCGGGAACCGACGACCGCTTTCCCTTACACCGCCCCGTCGACTGATTCCAACTTGCCGTCCGTGTTCACGGCGCTTGAGGAGCAACTCGGTCTTAAGCTGGAACGGCGTACGGTGCCTGTTGAACTGGTGGTGATCGACCACGTCGAGCACCCGGTCTTGGATCGCTGACGCTGATGCCCGACGCGCAAGCGCGCCGCGCTGAAACGCAGCGACGGAATAACGCGGCGGCCCGTCTATGGAACCCCTCGGATCAACCGGACTGGCTCACACCGCAGGTGTATGCGGAACAGATTCAACCGCGGCTCGCACATGTCAAGCTGTCCATGTTGCGCGCGGCCCTTCGCGTGTCCGAACCCTATGCGGTCAACGTCCGCGCCGGTCGTCGCTGTCCGCATCCTCGGCACTGGCTCGCGCTCGCGCAGCTTGTCGGCGTCTCAGGCCCGGATGGTATCCCGACAGACTTATAATGCCCTGACACTTAGTGAGTCACTGGACCTGGGGAGGCGCTCGTGAAGACAGACGCTCCGTTCAGGATCTCCACGCTGTTGGGCTCGTGCCTGGGTGCGGGTCTGCTGACAGCGTCAGTCGTTATTGGCGCTGCGCAGCAATCGCCGCAAAGTTCCCCACCGGCACAGAACCCACCAGGTCGGCCCAACTTTCGCACCAACACTAATGCAGTGATCGTCGATCTGCGCGTCGTCGACAAAGACGAACAGTTCGTCGCCGATCTCACAAAGGACGATTTCCGCGTCTTCGAAGATGACAAAGAGCAGACCGTCACGACGGTCTCACTCGTCGACATTCCGATCACGTCTCGCACGGAACGCGTGGGCGTGCCGAGTGTTTCGCCAGATGTCGTATCGAATAGTCATGTCGACGAAGGGCGGCTGTACGTCATCGTACTGGACGATCTGGAGGAGGAGGGCGACGATTCTGGACTCTACCAGGGGCACCGGTCGGTCACGGTCCGAGCCATTGCACGCGACTTCGTGGAACATCACCTCTCCGACGGCGACCGTGCCGCGCTCATGACCACGAGCGGACGACGCAATATGACGGTCCAGTTCACCAACGATCGGCGCCGTCTGCTCGATACGATCGATGGATTTCAGGGGGGCTTCGGCGGAATCGATTACTATTGCGCCCAGCCCAACAGCGGCGGTCAGTGTGTTTTCGTGAAGGACAACCTGCACAGCGTGATGGTCTCGCTCACGTCACTTGCCGAATGGCTGGCGCAGATCAACGGACGACGGAAGTCGATCGTGCTCGTCAGCGATCGTCTCGGTCGCAGCATGAAACGCGAGATCAACATGGATCTGGCTTCTCACGAGGCAGCAGACGTCCAGGCGTTCGTCGCGGCGGCGGCTCGTGGCAACGTCAGTCTGTACGCCATCGATCCCGTCGGCCAGCCGACCGGCACGCCCGGAAACATCAAGCCGCTTCCGCTCGACGATCTGGCCTGGCTCGATCTCGATCGCACGCAAAGCCTGGAGATCGTGTCGGAGACAACCGGCGGCTTCGCGGCCACCCACACGAACAATTACGCCCGTGCATTCGACCGCGTGGTCGAGGAGAATAGCTTTTACTATCTGCTGGGCTACACGCCGTCGAACGTTGTGCAGGACGGGAAGTTTCGCAAGATCCGTGTAGAGGTCAAGCGTGCCGATGGCAAGACCAGCATCGGCCGTGTCCCGGAGTTCCACGTGCGGGCGCGGTCTGGGTATGCTGCAGGAAAACCTCCGGCAAAGACCGTCGCGCCGGTCCCCGATGTGTTGCCTCCGGATCTGTTGGATCTCATGAAGAGTCCGCTTCCCGTCGCCGGCCTCACGATGAGCGTCGCGGTGATGCCGTTCCGGCGCACCGCAGAGACCGCGTCGGTCGCCGTCGTCGTCGAGGCGCGACCGAGTGCCTTGATGCTGGCGAATCCGGATACGGGATTCAGCGGCACCATGGAGATCGCCATCGCCGCCGCGGGGACCGATGGAAAGATTCTTGGCGGCGAGAGCGGATCGTTGACCATGAATCTGTCCGCGGCCGCGCGCGAACGGATCGCGGCGCAGGGTGTGCGGATGCTGTCCTCCATCGACCTTTCACCGGGCGATTACCATGTGAGCGTGGCGGCGAGTGATGGCCAGGCGCGAGGGAGCGTTCGATACGACGTGACCGTTCCGGATTTTTCGAAACCGCTGGCCATGAGTGGCATCGCCCTTGGGTCCATAGAAACGTCACGGGTTCAGACAAAGGGGACTGACGCGCGGTGGAACTCGTCGCTCGGCATGCCCCCGACAACCGCTCGGGAATTTGGAACGACGGACGAGTTGCGTACGTTCGTGGAGATCTACGACAACGATCAACGGCCGCATGAGACACGCGTCACCGTGTCGGTCCGCTCAGACGCCGGGAAGACGATGTTTGAGCAGCAACAGACATTGAAGCGGATCGGCGATCAGACAACATATCCGGTGGTCACCCCAATTCCTCTGGTCGACGTACCGCCCGGTAGCTACGTCCTAACGGTTGAGGCGTTGAACAGCGAAAGACCTAGAGAAGCAGTATCTCGACAGATCCCCTTCACAGTGCGGTGAAACATGGTTTTGGGTCAGTCTAGAGTCAACGTCTCCGTCGCATGCGCCGCAATCGTGGCGTTGGCTCTGGTCCCGCTCGCTGGTCAAGCTGCTTCCGCCAGCGTGGTTGTCGTCGAGAGGGCCTCGCAGTACGTCACGACGTTCGTGAATCGGTTCTCGCACGTCGTGGCGGAGGAACACTACGTCCAGGATTCGACATCGAGCGTGAGACTACCGTCGGGAGCGGTGCTCAACGGCCCGGCGCAGCACCGAGAATTGGTGGCCGATTTCCTCCTCGTCAAGACTGACGACGCGACCGGGTGGACGACGTTTCGGGACGTGTTCGAGGTGAACGGATCGGCGGTACGAGATCGTGGTGACCGTCTGACGAAACTGTTTGTGGAATCGCCAGGTACCGCGGCCGCACGAGCCCAGGCGATCGCGCAGGAGAGCGCGCGCTACAACATCGGCCCGCGGCGAACCATCAACAACCCACTTCTTCCGCTGGCGTTCCTTCAGGACGCTTACCGGTCGCGCTTCTCATTCTCCCTGAAGGGACAGGAGCGACTCGATGGCGTCGAGGTCCGCGTCGTCGAGTACAAGGAAATCATCCGTCCGACACTGATTCGCGGTGCGTCCAATAAAGATGTGACGGCGAGCGGGCTTTACTGGATCGATGAACAGACAGGCCGAATTCTCAAAGCCGAACTCGCCGCGAGCGAGACGGGGCAGACGTCCAAGGTGGTCGTGGCGTACCGTTTCGATGAACGCTTTCAGGTGTGCGTCCCAGTTCGAATGGCGGAAGAGTACATGATGAAGAACGAGGCGACCGTCAGAGCCACCGCGAAATACGACCGGTTCCGTCAATTCGAAGTCAAGACCGACGAGGGGTTTAGATAGATCACAGGTTCGCCCCGCGTTTAGACCGCGCGCAGCTCGCGCACACTGACAGCATCAGGCGGGAGGGCATTCCCACGCGTGCCGCCTGCCGTGTCGTGAGGCGAACCCGCCACTGCACGCCCGCACACGGTCACTCACACGCGCTCGCAGGCGCCGGGTGGGGTGCCATTTCGCGCGCGCTATGTCAATCGAACTTAGGGAGCGCTCGTCAGTTTGGTGACGGGCGGGTGATGGCGTCCACCACGAGCACCTCCAACGTCCCTTTGTCTCGCTCTAGCTTCAGCCCGAGTTGCTCCTGAACGGCGGTGAAAACGTAGACGCCGTCTGAGGAGGGCGCCGCGAGATCGGTTGAGGGTGATGCGTACTTCAAGTCGACGTCGAAAAGGCCAGCGAGCCCGGTGCGATCAGTGACTGGAGCACGCACGGCGAATGCCAGCCCTTTCACAAGGTCCGATATTGGGATCGCGCCGCCCAGGATCATCGGGGATTGGCTAACATCAAACATTGGGGCAATACGAATCCTGGAGCGGCACGACTCGGAGGACCAACGCCCAAAGAGTCGCGCTTCTCCGCTCGCCATTTGTCGCAATCCACATCCGATCGAACGAGATTCGGGCCGAGTCTTCCATCTGCGCGTGAGATCGTGAGTGCGTACGCGGTGACGTCTCTCGTTTCTCGATGGGTCCGCAGCGAAAAACGGTCTTCCAGCAACCGTCGAAGCAGTCCCCACTCCTCATCGGCCGTCGCCGTCCCGGTGTAGATCGCATCGATGTTGAATCGTGTGGAACGCACCCATTCGGGAGCATTCACGAGCTGATAGCCGCGCGGCTGCAACCGATAGGCGAACTCAATGATCATACTCAGTTGAACATTGACGACGCTTAGACGCCCAGGCGTAAAGCGGAGACTGCCACCCCCCTCCAAGATCTTGCTTTCGTGAATGGCAGCGGCTTCTAGCGTCCGTTGGGGAGTGGGCGCTGCTCCTGCGATTAGAGTCGACACCGCGAGCACCACAACGGCGGCGGTTGGACCGAGTGTTTGCATTGACATGGGTCTTCTCCGCTCGTTTTCGATGGTTAATGGGCGCTGTGATTCTGTCCTGATTTACGACTGCACCGACATGGTTTTCCACTCTGAACGGTCGAGTCCCCTGCTCAATCCGCCGTCTCCCTCTTCTGCATCGCGCTCTGGAGGCTAACGATTTCAGCTCTTCGAGTTGAGAATTCGGTGAACTCGCGCTCCTTGACCTTGACGACAGAACGATAGACTACCACCCGACGACTCCTGCTCAGCCGCCATGCCAGAGGAGCCATTTCGCGCGCCTCACGCTCGCGCGGTCCTTTTCCGCGCGCCGGGGGGGGGTGGGGGCGCAACAGGGGGGTGCGCCCTATATCCCCGGCCTTCGGTTGACTTCCGCCGCTGAAGTGCCTATGCTGCCCAAAATTCCACCTCATCGTCGCGTGAAGGCGGGGTGGAATGAGTTTCGGCCGGCCCGCGTCCCGACGACCGTCGCTCTTCGTAGGCGCCCGCTCCGGCTGAACGTTCCCCGGGATGTCCCTGGGGGTCGGAACGGAGGGCTTCGGGCATGCCGACCGGGACTATCGCACGTCTCCTCATCGACAAGGGATTCGGATTCATCCGCGACGAGGGCGGCCTCGAACACTTCTTCCATCGCAGTTCCGTTCGAGGCGCCGTGTTCGAGCTGCTGCGCGAAGGCCAGCGCGTCGAATTCACTCCGGAAGACTCGGGCAAGGGACCTCGGGCCGGCGACGTTCGCCTGATCGAGAGCTGAGCACTCCTCTTTCCAAACCGGCCCGCGCCAACCAGCCGGGCCGGATACCCGACTACAAACCGAACGCGTCGAGCACGGCGGGGAGATCGCTGAGATCCTCGAGCGCGACGTCTGCCCCGCTCGCGCGGAGCGCGTCCGCGTTGTAGCTGCCCGTCGCCACACCGACCGACCTGGCACCGGCGGCAATAGCCACGCCGACATCGAGCGGCGTGTCGCCGACAATCACGACCTCGGCGGGCTGCACGACAGGGCCGCCACTCGCGCGCACGCGCGCAAGCGCCTGCGCGAACAGACCGTTCCGATCGGGCGCGTCTTCCGCAAAGGCTCCGCAGCGGAAATAGCGCCACAGATCGAAGTACTCCAGCTTGACTCGGGCGCCCTCCGCGAAGTTCCCCGTCAATAGCGCGAGATGGGCCGGCGCAGCAATCGCATCAAGAACGGCGCGCACGCCAGGCAGAACGCCCTTGCGCGGCCCCGGCACATGAATCTCGCGTGTCAGGTGAGCGATGTAGATGTCGTGGAATTGCTGGAGTGAACGGGCGTCGTACCGCAGGCCGTACATGCGCGACATCTCCGCCACGATCCACGTATCCGTGCGGCCGGCCATCGGCACCTTCGCGATCGCCGCACGATTCGCCGTCCCCATCTCGTCGCCAAAGACGTCCTCGAACGCCTGCGTCATGGCGCGGGCACCGGCGCCACCGGTGAGCACGAGGGTACCGTCAATATCGAACAGGATGAGTTTGATCACGGGAGCGGAGCTAACGGAGCTGACGGAGACAACGGGATGACACGGAGAAACGGAGCAACGGAGGTCATGTCTTGGTACAGAACTGATACTCCGTTTCTTCGTGGCTCCGTGCGAAACCGTTCCCTCCGCCGCCCCTCCGTCAGCTTACGGCGCGACGTTGACCGTGATCGTCTTGCAGAGACCTTCCATGGTCATGTGCTTGTCGTCGCCGATGGCCAGCGTCAGCTTGTGCGAGCCCGGGGTCAACTGCGTGTCGGCCTCGGTGTCGCCCTTGCCGTAGTGGATCCAGTTCACGCCCTTGGGAATCGCCACGCCGGTGGCCATGCACTCGGTGTCGATGGCCAGGTGATAGTGGCCCATGCCGGGCCTCACGGTTGTGATGTCACCAGCCGGGACTGGCGAAATCGTGATGTTCTCGGCGGCGAACTTCATGTGCACCGGGCTCTTGACGGTCGCGCCGTCCTTGGGCTCGGCAAAGGAAATACCGGGCTTCGATCCGGAACTGCAAGCGACCACACCGGCCAGCACGACTGGCAGGGCCAGCAGCGCCAGGTGTCTCGTGACGTTCATAGGCAATCTCCTCTTCTTCTCTTGGGCCGTTCAACTCGACTGCGCGTAAGCCGGAGCCATTCTACAGACTTTCACCGCGGGCCGCTAAGCCGTGCCGCGTCCAAACCAGCCGCGCCGGCGCCGGTCCGTCAAACGCCCCGACGCCGGGTCGAGCGTCA
>JBGOTP010000117.1:0-13465 GCA_041476545.1 Vicinamibacteria bacterium
AATCGAGCTCCCGGTGACGCTGCAGATCGGCCAGCTCACCGACACGGTCACGGTCTCGCTCGACGCGCCGCTGCTGCACACCGCCAACGCCGAAATCGCCGAGGTGATCGACAACCGTCAGGTTCAGCAGTTGCCGCTCAATGGCCGCCAGTTCATTCAACTGGCGCAGCTGACCGACGGCGTGGCGATTCCGCCGGGCGGGACGCGCGGCGCCGCGCTCGGGCAGGCGGGTTCGCTGCCGAACGTCTACGGCCAGCGCGGCGGCCACAACATCTACCTGATCGATGGCGTGAAGGTGACCGACGAGTATTTCAACAACCTTGTCGTCAGCCCCTCGATCGATTCGATCCAGGAGTTCAAGATTCAAAAAACGATGTACCCCGCCGAATTCGGCGGCAAGGCGTCGGCGCTGATCAACGTCGTCACGAAATCGGGGAGCAACCAATTCCATGGCAGCGCGCTCGCGTTTCTGCGCAACGACCGCCTGGATGCGAGGAACTACTTCGACGATCCGGCCAGACCCGCACCGCCACTGCGCCAGAACCAGTTCGGCCTGAACACCGGGGGTCCGCTCTGGCGGGACAAGACGTTCTTCTTCGCCAGCTACGAAGGCCAGCGCTTCCGCAAGTCGCTCACACAAACGTTCTCCGTACCATCGCCCGGCGTGCGGCAAGGCGACTTCTCGGGCCTCACACCGATCTGCGATCCGACGACGCGCACGGCGGCCGGCGTCTGCACGCCGTTCTCCAGCAACAGGATTCCCGCAAACCGCCTGGACCCGATCGCAGTCGCGTTGCTGACCAAGGTGCCGCATCCGACGACCAGCGGCTCCGTTCAGAATCTGCTCGGGGTTGATCCGGAAATCAACCGGATGGATCAGTTCACCGCCCGCGTGGACCATCGCGCATCGGCGAACGACACGATGTACGGGCGGTTCACGGCCTACTCCGTCAACGACACCCAGCCGTTCGGCACGAGCCAGCTCAATGAGTCCCTCGTCCCGGGTTTTGGCCGTGTCGTGACGACGCGCGCGCAGAATCTCGCGCTCGGCCACACCCACAGCTTCGGGACGTCGTTTCTCAACGAGACGAGGTTCGGATATCTGAACGTCGGCGGCGGACAGGCCAGTCAGAATCAGGGCGTGGACTTCGCGTCGCCCGCGGGATTGCTGGGCACCACGCAGGATCGGCGCGACATGGGCTACCCGCAAGTCTCGTTCGGCGGTCTGTACGCCGCGATCGGCGATCCAACCACGTTCGTCTCGCGCCACGACCGCAGCGTCGAGCTTTATGACAACGTGCTCGCGGAGCGCGGCGATCATCATTTCAAGTTCGGCGCGTATCTCTTCCACTTGAACTTCAACCCCGTGAATCCCCAGGCGGCTCGCGGCGCGTTCACCTACACCGGGCAATGGACGGGTGACGCATTCGCCGACTTCCTCCTCGGGTACCCGGCCTCCGCCCAGGTGGGCATCGGACGCGCCGACGAGCAGGGACGAGCGACGTGGCTGCATCTGTACGGGCAGGACGACTGGAAGGCGTCTTCCAATCTGACGATTAATTACGGGCTGCGCTACGAGATCAACGGCCAGATGCACGACGCGGGTAACCGCCTGTCGGCGATTGACCTGTCGGTCCCCGGCGGCCGCTTCGTGATCGCGAGCGATCGCAGCGGACAGATCTCTTCAACGGCGCAGCCGTTGCTCTCCCAGATGCCGATTCCGTACGTGACGTCGCATGAGGCGGGCTGGACGGCGGCCCTCCTCCGGCCCAGTTATCTTCGGTTCGCGCCCCGCGTCGGACTGGCGTGGGTCCTCCCCACACAGCAGGACACGGTGATCACCGCGGGGTTCGGTATCTTCCTGAACCAGTGGGCGTACAGCGTGCAGCAGGCGCTGGCGCAGACGCTGCCCTTCTTTTTCTCCAAGACCGTCAATGCCGCCGCGGATGCGGTTCAACCCGCGTATCAAACCAGCAACATGCTGCTGGCCTCCGCCAACGGCACCATCGGCGGCAACACGATGAACCACGACTACCGGACGGAATACGCGAAGAACTGGATTGTTGGGATCCAACGACAAGTAACGCGGACGACAATGGTCGAGATCTCGTACCTTCGATCGAGCGTCGTCGGCGCCGACAGTTCGACGGTCCTCAACGTGCCGGAACCCGGCCCCGGCCCGATTGCGCCACGCCGGCCGGTTCCAGCGTTGAGCGGCATCACGGCGATTCGCTGGGACGGCTACTCACTTTACGACTCGCTGACGTTCAAGGCAACGCAGCGGCTCGCGCGCGGCCTCTCCTTCTCGGCCAACTACACACTGTCGAAATCGATCGACGACGCGTCGGATCCGGGCGCGACGGTGTCGGAGACGAACGTGCCGCAGAACGTTCGGAATATGGCTGCCGAGCGGGCGATCTCCAGCTTCGACCACAGGCACCGGTTCGTCGGTAATTTCACGTATGCGCCGCCCGGCTGGGGCGGCTCGAGTCGCGCGCTACGAGGACTCAGCTCCGACTGGCAGGTCAGCGGCATCGTCACGCTCCAGTCCGGGGCACCTTTCACGGTGAACCTGGGAACGGACCGCGCGAATATCGGCTCAGGGCCGGCGCAACGACCCGACGTCTCGTGCGATCCGAACGTGGGCGGTGCGCGCACTCCGCAACAGTGGTTCGACACCGGCTGCTTCTCGCTGCCGGCACCGTTCACCTTCGGCAATTCGGGGCGCAACACGGTCCTGGCCCCCGGCTATGCAGACGTCGATATGACGCTGCAAAAGACCGCCGCGCTGCGGCACGGCATCCGCCTGCAATTCCGGTGGGATGTCTTCAACGTCCTCAACCGCGCCAATTTCGACCTCCCGAACCGCACGGCGTTCACGCCGAACTTCGGCCGCATCTTCAGTGCCCAACCTGCGCGTCAGATGCAACTGGGGCTCAAACTACTCTTCTAGGTCGGTCGCCGTCCGGTGTCGACCCTCGAAGTTTTTCCCAGTTACTGCGAATTACTCCTCGCCACGGCACGAGGTCTCGGCGCGTACCTTTGTCCTTGCCAGCCTCTTTGCAGCGAAAAGAGAGCGGCGCAGTTTCTGCACATGCGCGCCCGATGAGTTTTCTACTGTGGCTAGAGGACGCTTTTAAATGGGTTCAGGAAGCGGATTCGATATTCGCGTATCCGATGATCCTCACGTTTCACACATTCGGTATGGCCTTCCTCGTGGGCACGAGCGTGGCGATCGATCTCAGCATTCTGGGCGTTGCGCGAGGTCTGCCCCTGCCGCCGATGGAGAAGTTCTATCCGGTGATGATCGTCGCTTTCTGGATCAACGTCGTTTCAGGAGCGTTGCTCTTCGCCCCTGAAGCAACCAGATGGACGTTCAACCCGGACTTCCTGCTGAAAATGGCCCTGGTGTTCCTGGGCGTACTCATTATTCGGCTCATCCGAACCACCGTGTTTCGCAGCGCGGCCGGCCCCGATTCAGCGAGCGTCTCGATGAGGGGGAAAGTCCTGGCGGCGACGTCGATTGCCGTGTGGCTCGCGGCAATCACCGCGGGACGCCTGACGGCCTATGTCGACAGCTGGAGCAAGTTCACGAGCCTCTTTGTGGTGACGGGGAACTGAATGGACACCTTCTTATTTCATTTCAAGACTGCGTACGCGTTCTGGCTTGTGGATCACTTTCACTGGATGTGGCCCATGTTAGAGACGCTCCATTTCATCGGGATGGCCCTCCTGGTGGGCATCGTCAGCATCCTCGACCTGCGCATGCTGGGGGTGGCAAAGGGCCTGCCGATTGCCCCCTTGCAGCGGCTCGTGCCGTGGGCGGTGTTCGGATTCGTGATCAATCTCCTCACCGGCCTTATTTTTGTGAGTTCAGCCCCAGGGAACTACAACACCAGCATCGCGTTTCGCCTCAAGGTGCTCTTCATCCTGCTTGCCGGCCTTAACGTGCTCGCGTTTTACGTCACCGGCATCTCTCGCGCGGTCGACGCGCTGGGACCCGGCGCCGACGCGCCGCGATCAGCCAAGGTCGTCGCGGGGATCTCGTTGTTTCTCTGGGTCGGGGTGATGTTCTGGGGCCGCATGCTGCCCTTCCTGTGGACGCAGGGCGCCAACGCGGAATGAGCGGAATTTCGGCTGCTGTTCTGATGAACCGGCCTGCCGGTTGAAAGGTATTCGCCCGAGACACTGGCACGAGAACTCGCACCTACAATCTGATCTTGATCCCTCCGAACACCATCCGCCCGGGAGAGCGATAGAAGGTGAACCATCGCCGATTCAGGAGGTTCTCGCTCGTCACATACGCCTGCACGTGGCTCGTGACGTTATAGCCGGTGCTCGCATCCATCGTGAAGAACGGGCTGTAGCTCCCCGGCACGCCCTTCACGACATCCGTGTTCGCGTCCGTGCTGTAGACGATGCCGTTGTAGTGACCGCCGACCGATCCCAGCCACTTGCCACGGATCCCGAGCAGTTGACCGGATGCCATGTTCTTCGGGATGCCCGTGACCTGCTTGCCGACGATGGCTGGATTGCCAGGGTTGCCCGTGATGGTCGCCTGCGTGCGCGTGTAGGTCGCGCGGAACTGGAGGCCGGGAACGATCTGCTGGCGCACGACCGACTCGAACCCGCGCGTCCGACCGGCGCCGGCGTTCATGTTGATCCGGTAGTTACCTGTCGGATCCACCGTGAGGTCCGTCTGGCGATAGATCAGATCCTTGACGTGATCTTCGTAGTACGCGACGTCGAAGCTCGTCCACTCGCCGAAACGCTTGCGCACACCGGTCTCCCAGCTGCGCACCGTTTCCGGCTCCAGCGCCGGGTTCGCGGCAAAGATCGTCGTGCCGCCGCTGACCGAGGTCGCGTACAGGTCGAACACGTTCGGGTTGCGGAATGAGGTGCCTGCGCTCAGCCGCACGTTCCACTCCGCGGGAAGGGTGTAGCCCAACGCCGCCTTGCCACTGAGCTGGCCATGCGTCCGGTCGGCGTACGGCGTGCGTGGAGACAGTGCGTTGAACGTGTCGCTCACGCCGTCGTGTCCTTTCCAGTAGTCGTAGCGTCCGCCAAACACGATCGTCAGGCGCGGCGACACCGCAATCTGATCCTGGACGTACACGCTTTCGTTGTCGCCCTTGCCCGCCGTGAAGTACGTCTGATTCAGCTTCGACTCGCGCACGGTCCAGTCGCTCAGCGCGAACGTGGTATTGGACGCAACCTCGTGGCGCGTCTCGGCGCCGGCCGTGATGGAGTTGTTCGCGACCGCCTGTGTGTACTGGGCGTTCACGTGCGTGGTGTGTCGCGGACCCCCGGTAATCGCGCCTGGTCCTGACGTCAGCGTGTCGCCGGCACCGAGCGCCCGGAACTCGTTGAGCGGGATGTCGTAGTAGCTCGCGTCGACGCGAAGCGTGGAGCTCGCGCGGAACGCGTGCTGGAAGGTTCCGCTGTAGAAGTTCGAGTGCTGCTCGCCGGGCCCCTGCAGGAAGTTGTTCGGCGTAACTGCCAGCCGGCGCGGTGTCCCGTTATCGTCGAAGACCACGGCGCCGCTGTCGATTGTGTTCCCGCTCGCGTCTCGCAAGTAGCTCTTGTACCCGGTAAAGCCATAGCGATAATCCATCCGGAGATACTGGAACGACACGATTGACGCCTGGCCCACCGTGTACTCACCCTTGGCCCGAATCGTGTGCTGATTCAACCAATTCCGGCCACCCTCGCCGATGATCGCCACGCGGGCGCCGGCGCTCGATTGCGTGAGGATCGGTCCGGTGACCGGCGTACCGGTCCCGGTGCCGGGCGTCGACGTGAACATCCGGGCGCTGTAGCCATCGTTCTCGAACCGCTCGAAGCCGACGGTCACGCCAAGCCGGCTCATGAAGCGATCGCCGAACCGTCCCGAGACGTGCGTCGTCCCGTAGCTGCCGGCTTCCACCGTGGCATTGAGCTGCCGGCGCTCGACGGGCTTGGTCCGGATACTGATCACCCCGCCGAGCGCGTTGCCCCCGTAGAGCGATGAGAACGGGCCGCGCGCGACTTCAATGCTGTCGACCTCGTCGATGGGCAGCCCCGTCCAGTTCACGCTGTTCGAATAGGCGTCGTTAATCGGCTGCCCGTCCAGGAGCACAAGCGTTCTCGAGCTGTTATTGAAGCCGCGGACCGAGACCTGTGAGTCGACGGCAGACATCCCCTGGAACCGCAGGACGTAGACCCCTTCGGTCAGCGTGAGCTGCTGATCGACGTTGCGCAGCGGCCGCGCCTCTATCTCCTTCGACGTGATGATGCTCGTCGAGATCGGCGCCTTGTCGGCCTCCGCGGCCGAGCGCGTTGCCGTGACGACGACGGTGCTGCGTGGGTGGAACGGATCGGCCGCGTCACTCGGCGCCCCGCCCTCGATCGCCAGCGCAACGCTGACCTCCTGCGGCTCGCCCGCTAACGCAACATCCCGGCTTGCCACTTCCTTGCCGCCCCAGGTGAACGACAACCGGTACGAGCCGGCACTCAATCCGTCGAAGCGGTATTCCCCGTCTCTATTGGTTACCGTCTCCTTCGAGAGGCTCGCCGGCCCTGTGAGGGCAACGGCCACGCCGGAGACCTGACCGCGCTGATCGCCGACTTTGCCGTAAATGGCGAGCTGTTGCGCGAGGGCATCAGTCGCGCCGAGGTAGAGACCGCACACGAGCAGCGCCGCCGTCGCCCCGAATCGAAGTCGCATGGACGCTCCTTGGAAAGTGAACGAGCGTACGCGAAACGCCGCGGGCAAGGCATCTTAAGAGTTCCTGAACTTTTCTCAGATTTGATCTGACGGGAAATTCAGAAACTCTTCAGACGCAGGGCTCGTCCATGTTCGCTAGGATTGACTGCTTATCCCGTGACGCTGAATCTCTTCTTCCATGCGCTGTGGATGCTCTCGGCCCTCGGCACGGCCGTCTGCGCCGCGGAAATGCGCCGGGCGCGCGATCTCTGGATCTTCGCCGGCGTCTTCTCTGCCGCGTTGTGGTGGTTTGGCGCGCAGCGGCCGCCCGACCCGGCGTGTATCGGGTTCGTTGCCGCTCTCGGCGCCGCCCATCGCCTCGCGTGGCCACAGAAGACGATCCTCGTCGCGTGTGTGGGAGGGCTGCTGGCCGGCGTGTGCGCATCGTTGATCAGGCTCGAAGGGGTGCCGCTCGGACCCGCGGCGGCGCCCGTGGCCGCCTTGGCCGGCCTGAGTGGATATCTGGCGATGACGCGCGCGGTGTTCGCTCCCGCGCCGCTGCGCGAGGAAGCGGCGATCGCGCTGCTGCTGATCGCGCTCGTCGTCGCCGTGGCGCCCGGCGTCGTCACGGGCTGGAGCGCCGCGCAGGCGTTGAATCTGCCGGATCGAAATGCCTCTGCACCCATGGTCCCGTCGTGGGTGATGGCGATTGGCGGCGGGGCGATGTTCCTGGGTGGTGCACATGGGCTATGGCGTCGATGAACCTGCTTCGGCTTCTTGAAAACGGACTCTTCGCGCTCGGCCAGGTGCTCCGGTTTCCGGTCATGCTCCTGCTCTGGGTCTGCGTCGGCAGCGCCCTGTTCATGGCGGGTGCGTGCGTGGTGGAATTCGTCGCGCGCCGGCGTGAGCGGCGCGGCTTCGCCATCTCCGTGTGGCTGCGGCAGGGCCCGGTGCTCACCGCATCCGATACACGCCGGAAGATGCTTCCCTCGGAGCTGCGCGCGCTCCTCGACGACCTACGGCGGGAGCGGGACATGGCCGATTTCCGCGAAGGCGGGCTCGAGCATCTCGTGCTCGAGCGCGAGGAGCGCGTGCGTCACAGTCTCACGACCGCGCGCGGCCTCGTCAAGGTCGGCCCCAGCCTCGGTCTGCTCGGCACGCTGATTCCGATGGGCGCGTCGCTGGCCTCGCTCGCCGCGGGCGACCTCGCGGCGATGGCCGGCCAGATGGTCGTCGCGTTCACGACCACGATCATCGGGCTCGCGACAGGCACGCTCGCCTACGTGGTTGCCGCGATCCGGCAGGGGTGGGTCAACGAAACGATCCGCGAGGAACGCTACCTTGCGGAACACGTCGCGGCCGAACTCGGCCAGCAGGTGAACTGATGGCGCGGTTCCTTCATCTTCCGTCCCCGGACGAACCGGCCGAAGAAGATCCACTCGCCGGCATCGCCAATCTCTTCGACGTGTCGATCGTATTCATCGTCGGCCTGATGATCACGCTGTTCTCCGTCTACCGCATGGCGGATCTCGTCGACAACAAGAGCGAGGTGACGATGGTCAAGACCAACGCCCAGGGCGAGCGCGAGATCATTGTCAAGAAGGGGACGCAGATTACCGCCTACAAGGTCACCGGCAAGGCCTCGTCTGGCAACGGCGAGCGGCTCGGCACCGCCTATCGCCTCGGCAACGGCCAGATCATCTATGTCCCGGAGGGTGAGGATGTTCCGACTGCACCGGCTCGCTAGCTTCGCGGTTCTCGCGTGCCTGCTCGCGGTGCCGGCATCCGCGCAGACCAAGCGGATCGCCTTCCTGTTCGGTGACGGCAACATGCCGGGCATAACCGAGGCGTACAAAAGGCTCCTCGCGGAGCGGCCCGATCTGCGCGGCAAGGTCACCGTGACGTTCCTCACCGAGTCGGTGTTCAACGATGTCGATGCGAAAGAACTGACCAACGCCGACGTGCTGGTCTTCGACACGATGAACCAGGGGATGCTGGAACGCTTCAACACCGAGCACAAGGTCGATCTCGTCCAAGCGGTCCGGCGTCGCGGGACCGTCGTCGCGGTCGGCGAAGGTCTCGTGCCGAAGGAGCAATACCAGGCGCAGGGCGTGCTGTGGGACGACACGGCGCGCGCGTTCTGGGCCAACGGCGGTTTGAACAACCAGCTTGGACTCATGAAGTTTGCCGCATTGAAAGCCGGTGTCAGGGATGTGCAGGTCCCCGCGGCGCAGCCGAGCCTCGACTTCGGCTACTACTACCCGGACGGCGACAGCGGCCAGATCTTTGCCACGTGGGACGCGTTCGACGCCTGGCGCGCGAGCCACGGCAAACGCCGGCCCGGGGCGCCGCGCGTGGCGATCGGCTTCTACCGCGCGACCTATTACACCGGCGATACCGCGCTCCTCAATGCGGTCATCGCGGAAGTCGAAAAACAGGGCGCCGAGGCGATCCCGGCCTTCGGCTATCCCGGCGCGGTCGCCTTCGAGCGGCTGCTGCTCGATGCGAACGGGCAGCGCCGCGCGGATGTCGGGCTCGGCTTCATCTTCAACTTCTCCGACTTCAACGCCTCGAAGGCGCTTGCAAAGGTCGACATTCCCGTCATCAATCTGATCAGCCTCTACGGGCGCAGCGAGAAGGAGTGGCGCACGTCGGCGACTGGATTGACGCTGTTCGAAGGCACGTTTCAGGTGGCGGTGCCGGAGCTGGCCGGAACCGTCGCCCCGATCGTCGTCGGCAGCAAGGAGAAGGTTCGCGATCCTGAGACCGGAATCACGATGGTCGTCACGCGACCCGTCGCATCGCGCGTGTCGACCGCGGTCGCCCGCGGCCTCAGGTACGCCGCGCTGCGCGCGAAGTCGAATCACGACAAGCGGGTCGCGCTGATCTTCTACGACTACCCCCCCGGCAAGGCGAACATCGGCGCCAGCTATCTGAACGTCGCGGAATCCCTCTCGAACATCCTGCGGCGGCTCGCGAAGGAAGGCTACGACATCGGCAATATCGATCCGTCGCCGGACGGCGTGCTCAGCGACCTGGCCGCGAAGGCGCGCAACGTGGGCGGGTATGCTCCGGGAGAGCTGGACGCGCTCGTGGCGGAAGGCAGCGCGATTAAGATCCCGATGCGTCAATACCGGCAATGGCTGAACGAGCTGGCGCCGGCGCTCAAGGCAAAGGTGTTGAAGGACTGGGGACCACCGGAGCAGACGCGGCTGATGACCGTGACAGGACCAGACGGCCCCAGTCTGATCGTTCCGCTCGTGCAGTACGGCAACATCGTGCTGATGCCGCAGCCGGCGCGCGGATGGGGCGAGAACCAGGAGCAGCTCTATCATGCGAAGGACCTGGCGCCGCATCACCAGTACTTCGCCGCGTACGCCTGGCTTCGCCATCAGTTCAAGACCGACGCCGTTGTCCACATCGGCACGCACGGCACCCTCGAGTGGCTTGACGGCAAGGACATGGGCCTCTCGGAGGAGGACGCGCCGGACGCGCTCATCGCGGACATGCCCGACGTCTACATCTACAACGTGGACGTCGTGGGCGAGGGACTGGTCGCGCGGCGGCGAGGGATGGCAACGCTTGTCGACCACATGGTGCCGCCGTTCAAGAAGGGCGGGCTCCTCCCCGAGCTGGTCGCGCTCACCGAGACGATCAACGACTACGACCAGAACGAGAGTAAGAATCCAGAGCTTGCGACGGCATACGCGGATCAGATGCGAGAGCAGGTGAACAAGCTTGGTCTCGCGAAGGATCTCGGACTCACGCTGACGTCGGCGGCCGACGTCACCGACGAGGTGGTCCACAAGATCGAAGACCACCTGATCCTGCTCAAAGGCCAGAACATTCCGTATGGCCTGCACGCGTTCGGCCGGACGCCGGAGAAGGCGCTGCGCGACAGCACGATTGACGCGATCGTCAGCGCGGATCGCAGCCTCCTGCCGAACAACGCGAAGGTGCTGGCCGACGAGATGGAGCAGCGCATCACGGCGTCCGGGCCGCGTGAGCTGGACGATCTCGTGCGCGCCCTGGGCGGTGGGTTCGTGCCCGCCGGCGGCGGCGGCGAGCCGATCCGCAATCCGGACTCGTATCCGACCGGCAAGAACTTTTACGGGATCGATCCGGACAAGGTGCCGAAGCCTGCGGCGTGGGCCCTCGGCCTGAAGCTCGCCGATCAGATGCTGTCCGATCACGTCAAGAAGCACGGCCGCTATCCGGAGAAGATCTCGTTCGTCATCTGGGGGGACGAGACGATGCGCCATGAAGGCGTGCTGGAGTCGCAGATTTTCTACCTGCTCGGCACCAAGCCTGTCTGGGATGCGCGCGGCAAGGTGGTGGGCTTCGACGTCATTCCCAGCTCAGAGCTGCATCGCCCGCGTGTCGATGTCGTGATCGCGTGCGCCGCCGAAGGGATGTTCTACAACGTCACGCGCCTGATGGACGCCGCGGTGCAGAAGGTGAAGGCGATCGAAGAGAACGACAACTACGTTCGCCGCCACTACCTGACGACGAAGCGCGCGCTCGAGATGAAGGGCTACACACCGGAAGAGGCCGACAAACGAGCCGGCGTCCGGATCTTCGACGAGCCCCCCGGCATCTTCAACCTGAACACCTCGACGATCGCGGCTGAAAGCGGAACGTGGGACACCGACAAGGGGATGGCCGACGACTATCTTCGCAAGCTCGGTCATGGGTTCGGCAACGGCTTCTGGGGCGAGCCGATGGAGGACGTGTTCCGGATGGCGCTCTCCGGCACCGACACCGTCGTGCATTCGAACTCGACGATGCTCTACGGCGCGTTTGATAACGACGACATGTTCATGTACATGGGCGGCCTCGCCAACGCGATCCGGAACATCGATGGCGGCAAGGAGCCGGAGCTCGTCGTCACGAACACGCGCGACCCTGGGCATCCCGAGATGACCTCGATGGACAAGTTCATCGGCACTGAATTCCGCTCGCGGTACGTCAATCCCACGTGGATTGAAGGCCAGAAGAAGGAGGGCTATGCCGGCGCCGGCGCGATGCGCAAGTTCGTCGAGTACATGTGGGGCTGGGATGCGGTGACGCCCGAGCTTGTGGACGATGGGATGTGGAAGGAGACGTTCGACGTCTACGTCCAGGACAAGGACAACCTGGGCATGAAGCAGTTCTTCGAGCAGAAGTCACCGTTCGCCTATCAGGACATCACCGCGCGAATGATCGAGACGATCCGCAAGGGCTATTGGAAGGCCGACGCGGCGACCGAGACGACACTGCTCAGCGAGTACCTCGAGAATGTCAACGCCCACGGCGTTGGCTGCGCCGAGTTCACGTGCGGCAACCCGCGGCTGTCGAAGTACGTGATGGAACGGGCGCGCCTTGCCGGCATTCCCGTTCCCGCGATCGAGGGATTTCAGCGCGCGATGGAGCGCGCCACGCGCAGCAACATCAACCAGACGGCGCGCGCGGAAGAGCGGTTCGTGGCGCGCAACGAAGCGCAGATGGCGGCGCGGCTCGCGAACCCGCCGCGTCCCGTGAATCAACAAACCGCGGCGCCGAAGGAGGCCCAACAGGCTCCCTCCCCCGCCACGAAGGCGCTGCAGGGCTATCTCATGGAGCAGCAGCGCCGCGATCAGGCGCGCGCGATTCAGCGGATTGCGCCCGCCATCGACGACAAGCTGGCCGCTTTGCTGATGACGCTGCCGATGCTGGCGCTGCTGCTTGGATGGCGCTGGCGCCGGCGCCGTGCCTGACAGGGCTTCGCCGTCGCGAGGCAGCACCTTTGCGATTCATACGTTCAAGGAAGAAGGGTTGAGGACTCATGGCTGCTCTTCGGATAAGTCTCGCGACTGTAGTGTTGGCAATCTCACTCGGCTGTGGATCGTCGTATCCGCCATCGACGCCGTCACCAACGCCCGCGCCCACGCCCAGCCCAGCGCCGGCAAACCCGGGCTCGCCGGTGTCGATCGTCCGGGGCGCGCTCACGTTGACGACAACGGCCTATGCTCCAAACCCGATCGGTGTCCCTGTCGGAGGCGCGGTGACGTGGACGAACAACGACACCACGACGCACACGTCGACGGCGGACGGCGGCACGTGGAACTCGGGCTCGATCGCTCCGGGGGGAACATTCACGATGACGTTCTCAACCGTGGGCAGTTTCCGATATCACTGCACCATCCATCCGGGCATGATCGGCACAGTCAACGTTCAGTAAGGCGTCGTGGTTCTTCGCGGGCAGGAGACACGCCATGCCTGCCGATTGCCAGGCCGTGCTGACGGCGATCGGTCGCCAGGGCGACTTCAAGGACAACGCCCTGAAGCTCAACATTCCTCGTAGTGACCTCCACGTCGTCACCTTCGACCGCCCGAAGAACAACACCCCGCGGCCACCTGATCTTCAGAACACGGTCGTCGCCTTCAGAAAGAGCGTGTCGCCCTGCGTCGACCGCTGGCCGAACGCGGCGGTGCCCCGTTGGTACGCCACCTGAATCGTCCCGAACGGGGGGAGATATCGGTACACGAACACGGCCTGGACGTTCTTCCGATCGATGGCGGAGTTGGTCTGAAAGAACAATCGCAGGAACAGGTCTTTCGTGAAGAACTGGTCGGTCCGAAGGACGTGAATCCACGTCCCCTGTCCTTCAGGGTCAGGGTCGAGCATCAGGCGCTCCAGCGAATACTCCGCCGAGAGTGTCTTCGTGACCTTGTGGCGCGCGGATGCGGTCCATAACACGAAGTCGGCGTCGAAGTTGCGTCCGAATTCGACGCCCGTCCGCACTGATTCATATTCCCGCG
>JBGOTP010000118.1:0-13426 GCA_041476545.1 Vicinamibacteria bacterium
CGGCTGGTGTTATTGAGAGCTTCCGTGTGGCTCTGCCGACAACATCTCTCCGTACAAGTCGAGATAGCGATGGGCAGTGCGGTCGATGCGAAAACACGCATTGACTCTCTGGCGTCCGGCCTCTCCCATCCGCTGCCTCAAGTCTGGATCCTCGAGTAAAGCAACGAGCTTCTGTGACAGCGCGTGGTTGTCTCCGGCTGGTACCAAGTAACCGGTGACGCCTTCGACCACCACCTCCGGGTTCCCGCCAACCGCGGTCGCGACCACCGGTAGGCCCGCGTTCATCGATTCCAACAACGTGATGGACAGGCCTTCGGAGAACGATGTGAGCACCGACACATCCATCATCGCGTAGAACCGATCGATATCTTCTCGAAATCCCGCAAAGACCACGTAACTCTGTATTCCCAGTCTCTCCGCCTGTTCTCTCAGAACCCCTTCGTCGGTCACACGGCCCACCAGCACAAATCGCGCTGCCGGGACGGCGCCGACGACTTCAGGAATCGCGTCCAGAAGGTTTGCGGCCCCCTTCACCGCCCTGTTGAGATTCGCGACCATACCGACAACCACGTGATTGGGGTCCAAGCCCAGTTCATGACGAGCCTCCACGGCTCCCAGACGCCCGTGCAAGGTCGGCGCGATGCCATTGTGAATCACGACAACACGATTGGGATCGAGGCCTTCCCTGGCGAGCACGACCTCTCTGACCGCATTCGACACGCACACCACGCGGTCCGGAAGAGAACGCGTCAGACGCAACAGGAAATACTCCTGCCGACCCCAACTGAATCCCTGATCTTCACGGTTCTCGACCAGATACTGGACCAACCCGAGAAGCTTGAGCATTCGTCCGTAGATGATTGGCCAGAAGAAATACGCATGCAGAATGTCCGGGACCGTGCGTTTGACCACGTCTCGCAGCTGCAACAGCCTTCGAATCTGGTTGATTGGGTAGATGGTGATGCCGCGCAACGGGGTCGCCATCTCAACGACGCAATCCGGCACGACTCGCGCCGTCCTGATTGCGTAGCTGAAAATGCCCACGTGCCAATCTGAGCGATCCCAATGCCGAATCATGCCAAGCACATGGTTTCCGGTTCCACCGCCAAAATCGTCCATGACAATCAGCACGCTGCGATCTCGACGGCTTGTCATGATCGGCTTTCGACATCAAGCCGACGGCAGACTACAATCGTGAAGTGATCGGACCTTTTCATGTGAGAGCGTCAGACTACACTACGCAAGAGTGGTTGAAAACTGCACCGCTATGGGAGTCCGTCTACTCCGCGGCATCAAACCCTTCATTTTTTCTCCGGCGCGACTGGGTAGAAACCTGGCTGGAAGTATTCGGCAACCAACTGCGAGTACGATTTCTTGTGTTCGAGCGGGACGGGGCCGTTGCCGGGATCTGCCTGTTAGTCGACCAGGTCAGTCGCCACGGTCCGATTCGAACGCGGCAATTGTACCTGAATACAGCCGGAGAGCCTTCAGGGCAGAGCGTGTCCGTTGAGTTCAATGCGCTGTTGTGTCGTTCAGGAATGGAAGCCGACATGGCTGTCGCACTCGCGGGATTCATCGCCCGAGAGCCGTGGGACGAATTTCTTGTCAACGGAATGACGGAATCCGCATTCGGTGATGTGAGCGCGGCAACACGCGGCCTTGCGGATCCAGATCCCACGTGGAGTGTGGACTACTATGTCGATCTCGCCCGCCTGCGCGCTGAGAAACGGGACTACGTCGCCGCCCTCTCGAAGAATACACGGGACCAGATACGACGGAGCTCGCGGCTCTATGCCGGCGGCGGAGCCGTGGAGGTCACGCCCGCGAAGGACGACGACCAGGCACTCGCGATGCTCGATGAACTGGCATCCCTGCATCAGGCTGCGTGGACGGAGCGGGGGAAACCCGGCGCCTTCTCGTCGGAACAGTTCCGCGCGTTTCACGACAAGCTCATTCGCCGGACGTTTGCCAAAAACCTGGTCCAACTGCTTCGCGTGAGCGCCGCTGGCGAAACAGTCGGTATTCTCTACTTCTTCATTCACGGGACGCTGGTTCACTTCTATCAATCCGGGCTGACCTATCGTGACGACAACCGGTACAAGCCCGGTGTCGTCAGCCATGCTGCGGCCATCCAGTACTGGAGCGACCAGGGAATGGACGCATACGACTTCATGGCCGGCGATCCTGGTGAGATTCGATACAAGAAGTCGCTTGGGACGGATTCTCGACAGCTGGGGTGGATCACGTTCGAGCGGAGGAACCTGAAGATGTATTCGATCAAGGGTATCAGGGCTCTCAAACGTTCGCTCGCAGCGTTCACGAAGAGGCGCACAATCGCACCGGTCATCCTTGAGGGATGACGGCCCTGGGCGCCGTGCGGACCGGCGCGCTCGACAGCCGGAAGTTCTGGAAGGGCAAGTGACATTCGTGCTTGCGAAGGAAGCTCTGAAAACGCTTGTAGTCGCCGTCCGCCATCCCGAACAGGCGCGTGAGGAGCCGGTAGTTGCCGTTGGTGTGTTCCAGTCCGGTCTGCACGATCTTTCGAAGGTCGGTGCGTGTGAGATCCCGTGACATGAACCCGGGGTACACGGCCGACCAGAACGACTCTCGCTGCTCCAGCATGCGCGCCGTCAGTTCTCCCGCGACCGACGGGCGGGACGGCTCGTCGACGAGGGATTGAGCTGCCACTCCGACAGTCCGGCTGACATCTGCCGGAAGGTCGGCGGGGTGTATCGGTTGTCCGTTGGATTTCAAGACCAGCCGCTCAACGACATTCTTGAGTTCGCGAATGTTGCCAGACCACCGATGGGCCACGAGCACATTCATGGCTGCCGGTGTGAGCTGAACGCGTGAGACACGATGCTGCCGGCTGCAGAGATCCAGGAAATGATCGACAAGCAGCGGGATGTCCTCAGCGCGTTCGCGGAGCGGCGGGACCGAGATTCGGATGACGTTCAATCGGAAGTACAGGTCATCGCGAAACGCACCCGAGGCGACCTGTACCTGCAGGTCGCGATTGGTCGCGGTGATGAGCCGCGCGTTTACCCGGATGTGCGCGCGATCGGCGCCGATGCGCTGAATCTCGCCGGTCTCGAGAAAGCGGAGCAGCACGACCTGCATCCGCAGGCTCATTTCACCGACCTCGTCGAGGAAGACGGTACCGTTCTGCGCCATCTCCAGCAGGCCGGGCTTGTCGCGATACGCGCCCGTGAAACTTCCGCGCATGTGTCCGAAGAGCTCCGATTCAAGCAGCGAATCGGGGACGCCGGCGCAGTTCACGGTGACGAGCGGCGCCGAGGACCGGGTGCTCCGGTGGTGGATGAGGCGCGCCACCACTTCCTTCCCGGCGCCGGTTTCGCCAGTGACGAGTACCTTGGCATCTGAGCGCGCGGCGCATTCGACGTCGTCCTGGACTCGCCGGATGGCCGCACTGCCGCCGAGCATTCGTGTTTCTGGTCGAGCTGGTGTGGTCGGATAGGCGCGCGCGCGAGCATATCCATCTTCACGGCGTTCGTGTTCACGGCGTTCGTGGTTCGCAGTCATCGCTTGCCGACCGCCAATGGACTAAAGTCGCCAGGCATTAAGAGCATAATGGAGAGCTTAATATGACTCTATAGACATTGTCAACCTCGAAAGTTGATGCAAAAGGCGAGTACACACTCTCAGGCTCTTTGGGGGCGCGGTTCGCCGGGCCAAAAGTCGCCGAAAGAGATGACTTTATTCGTCAGTCTTCCCACCGGAGTGACTTCTCCCAGTCCATCCCGCCGCCCGACCAGCGTCGCCCTCATCTTGTTAAGCAATGACCATTGAACAAGTTACGTCCCGCTGGCACAAATCCGCCGCGCTGGTGGTGTCCTTGCACTTGGGGCAGATGCTTCGAGTTCCAACGGTGTGATCGCAGGAAGATATTAATGAGACAAAACGACTACGTGCAGATGATCGGGAATAGCCTCGTCATGTCCGAACTCAAGGACGAGATCGAACGCGTCGCGCGTTCGGACGCCAAGGTGCTGATCACCGGCGAGAGCGGCGTCGGCAAGGAAGTTGTCGCCCGTGCGATTAACTCCGCGAGTGTGCGGGCGCAGCATTCCTTCGTGCCTGTGAACTGCGCCGGGATTCCCGAAACGTTGTTGGAGTCGGAGCTGTTCGGCCATGTGAAAGGGAGTTTCACGGGCGCGTATCGCGACAAGCCCGGCAAGCTCGAGATGGCCAACAACGGCACGATCTTCATGGACGAGATCGGTGAGATGACGCTGCGCATGCAGGGTCTGCTGCTCCGATTCCTGGAGACCGGTGAAATCCAGAAGGTGGGGGCCGAACGAGTCAGCATGGTGACCAATGTCCGGGTCATTGCCGCCACCAACCGCAGCCTGCGCGACATGATCAGTCAGGGACAGTTCCGAGAGGACCTGTTTTACCGGCTGAACGTGATTCACCTGGTGGTACCGTCGCTCAGGGAGCGCCGCGATGACATCCCGGTGCTCATCGAACATTTCATCAGGCGATACGCGAGCGAAACCAACGGAAACGGTCACGGTGCGGTTGGCGTAAATGGTGGCGCACGCTACATCGCGCGCGACATTGCGCCCGAGGCAGTTGCAGCCCTGAGGGAGTACTCCTGGCCAGGGAACGTGCGCGAACTCGAGAACGTCATCGAGCGGCTTGTCGTCACCGGTCGCCGAGAAGTGATTCAGGTTGAAGACCTCGGCCCGGAAATTCGCACCCCCAGTTCCACTGGCATGCGGGCGCGCAAGGAGCGGCGCCGCAGTGTCGCGGACGACCTATTCAAAAAGCTCCGGGAAGAACGCGAGTCGTTCTGGAGCACGGTATACCCGCTCTACATGAATCGCGAGATCACGCGCGGCAACATCCGGGATCTCGTTCACAAGGGTCTCGAGGAGGCGCGCGGGAACTACAAGATCGTCCTGCGTCTCTTCAACATGGAATCGCGAGACTACAAGCGGTTTCTCAACTTCCTCCGGAAACACGATTGCCAGCTTCCGTTCAAGGAATATCGGCAGTAGCGCCGACGTCGGGGTCCCAAAAGAGATTCAGTGCAATATGCGATAATTGTTGTGTCAAGAGCGGCTTAACGTCGCTGGCAGACAGCTTTGTAGCTTTGTATCCGGGGTGTCCGACGGCAGTACCGAACGGGTTTCCCGCACTCTTGGGGGGCGTACCCGGACATCGACAGTGTAGCCGATGAAGAAACGGCAGAGCCAGATTCGCATTTTGATCGCTGACGACCACCCGGTCGTTCGCGAGGGATTGCGCAGGCTGCTCGACGCTGAAGCCGATTTCAATGTCGTCGGCCAGGCGGCTGACGGCGTGGAGGCCCTGGAGCTCGTTCGAGAGCTTCGCCCGGATGTGTTGATGCTCGACCTCATGATGCCCCGATCCTCGGGGATGGAGGTCCTCCGCGAGCTATCGAAGACAGCAACCAACTGCCGGGTGATTCTCCTGGCCGCCGCGCTCGAACGCGCACAGATCGTCGAAGCGCTTCAGCTGGGGGGCCGTGGCGTCGTCTTGAAGGAGGCGGCGACGGATCTGATGTTCAAGAGCATTCGGACCGTCATGGCGGGACAGTACTGGATCGGCCGCGAGAGTATTTCGGACTTAATCGGCTATCTGCGGGAGCGACAACCCGCGGAAGCGCCGCCCTCGAAGCCGAACTTCGGGCTGACGCGCCGCGAATTGCAGATCGTGGCGGTGATCGTTGCCGGCTACACCAATAAGGACATCGCCGAACGGTTCAAGCTCAGCGAGGACACGGTCAAGCACCACCTTTCCAACACATTCGACAAGCTCGGCGTGTCGAATCGCCTGGAACTTGCCCTCTTTGCCATCAACCACAAGCTGGTGGAAGAGGATCATCCGGCACTTTAGTGCCAGATGGCCCCGTCACCAAAGGGCCATTCTCCAGCCCCCACAAGTGGTGAACTCTACTGTACGCGCTGGGCTTTGGGCAGACTCCCTATGCGGGGTTCTAGCTCTACCGCGCTCGGGAAGCACGGCCTCGGAGAAACGCGGTGGGGAATTTCGTGCGGTGGGGAATTTCGTAATGAGAAGCGCGACCGAACGGTCCGGTACGATCGAATCTAGAACGACGACGGCGCTTTACATTCCTGAAACCGCGTCTCTGCGGGAAATCCGTAGCGCCGGTCTGGCCCTTGGCCTCACGCGTTTTGAATTGCAGCTTGTCTCGGATCTGCTGAGTGGCCTCGAGGACGGCGAGATTGCGAGCCGCGCTTCGGTGAACGAGACGGCGTTAGCCCGGCACGTCACGAGAGTATTCGAGAAGCTTGGCGTGCACGATCATTTGGAACTCGCGCTGCTATTGATTCACCGCGGCTTTCTGACGCTTCCCTAACGGTCCGCCTCCTAGCACCTTCAGGCCATCAGTATCCCCCCGGCAGGCTATTTTCGCGTGCTCAGCAATTACCTAAACTGCACACCTCAGCTATAGGCGACGTGACGTCGCGGTGGGTTGCACGCCGTGGCGACCGGCTCTTAGGAGAGTTTTTGTCATCCAGATCGACGGTGAAATATGCAGGCGAGATCGGCGCAGTCGCCGAAGGCTCCGGAGACCAAGCGGAAAGCTCCTAGGGGGCTTCTGCTTTTTGGGACGCATACCGTGGAGCGATGGGATCGGTTTGAAGGTGGGGTTCCCCGCGCGGTGCGATTTGCCATTGAGGTACCCGTCCGCTATCGAGCGGTCGGGTCGAGGGAATGGTCCACGGGCCGATCGGCGAATATCAGCCGGTCCGGCGTCCTGCTTCGGGGAGAACGGCCGCTTCAACCACAGACAGCGTTGGAGCTGATCGTTCGCCTGCCGTTCAAGATACTGGGCGAAAAGGCGGCCAACCTGCGTTGTTCGGGCAAGGTCGTCAGAGTTCAAAGCGGCGAGGGCGGCGGGACGCTTGCGGCCACCATCGCCAGCTTTCGGTTTGTGCGCGGCGACGCCGAGAACTGAAGCCAGCGGGCCGCCAGATTGCCGCGGCTCCAGCGGACGCCTCGGCGTAACGCGTCGGACATCAAACTGTAAGTGAGAGGGCGAAGCTCTGTCCCCAAAACCATGAAGGCTTTTTTCAGTATCTCCCGCCGGTCGCTCGCGCTCGTCGCATGCGAGACGCTCCTAATCGTGAGCGCGGTGTCCGTGGGGGCCTGGATCCGCCTGGGCGGCGGCGCCTGGAGTGTCCTCATCGATGGCGGCTTTTCGAAGGTCTTGCTCGTCGCTGGTGTGTGCCAGGTGGGTCTGTACTACTCGGACTTGTATGAGCTCCGCGCTTCCAGCAACCGCTGCGAGCTGTTTGTCGGGATCCTGTGGTCACTGAGCGCGACATCCTTCCTCCTGGCCGCGATTTACTTCTGGTTGCCCGCGCTCATCATCGGCCGGGGCGTGTTCGTCGTGTCCTCGTTTCTCGTCCTGACAGGAATTGCCGGATGGCGGATGGCGTTCGAGTGGCTGACGCGCACCGCCCCGCACGAGCGGCTGCTCCTCGTGGGGACGGGGCCGGCCGCCGTTGGTCTTGCGCGCGAGCTGTTCACCCGGCGCCAGGAGCTCGGGGTCGAGATCGTGGGATTCATCGATCCCGACCCCGCTCGCGTCGGGGCGCCGGTGATTAATCCTGGCGTCATCGGGACCATCGAGGACATTCCGTCCATCGTCCGGGCGCGCGGCGTCGGTCGAGTGGTGGTCAGTCTGGTGGATGCGCGTGGCAAGCTGCCGATGGACAAGCTCCTCGAGATGAAGCTGGACGGGGTCACGTTCGACCATCTCGCGTCGGTCTATGAGGAATTGACCGGCAAGATTGCGGTCGAGAATCTTCGCCCGAGCTGGCTGATCTTCTCCTCGGGGTTCCGGACGGGCCGGCTCGGACAGAGCATGAAGCGGCTGCTCGATATTGCCGGCTCGCTCACAGGGCTGGTGCTCGGGTCCCCGATTGTCCTTGTGGTGGCCGCTGCCGTGAAGCTCACATCGGCCGGACCCGTTCTCTATCGGCAGCAGCGCGTCGGGCAGCGCGGTCGCGTCTTCACAGTCCATAAGTTCCGATCCATGCGCGAGGATGCCGAGGCCGGAACGGGTGCAGTCTGGGCGCAGGAGAACGACGATCGTGTGACGCCAATCGGTCGTTTTCTGAGGCGCACACGTCTCGACGAGATTCCACAGCTCTGGAACGTGCTGATCGGCGACATGAGCCTCGTGGGCCCGAGGCCGGAACGGCCGGAATTTGTCGGGCACTTGACGGAACAGATTCCATTTTACGGCCAGCGCCACGTCGTCCGTCCCGGGCTGACCGGCTGGGCACAGGTGCGATACACGTACGGAGCGACCGTTGAAGACGCGATGGAGAAGTTGCAGTACGACCTGTACTACATCAAGAATTTGTCGATACCGCTCGATCTGTTCATCATCGTGTCGACCATCAAGACTGTGATACTGCGAAAAGGGGCCGCTTGAACATGCAGAGCCCGGTTCACACTGACGTCCCGATTGTCAATGCGATGACCGTCGACGTGGAGGACTATTTCCACGCCAGCGTGTTCGACGGCATCGTCCCGCGGGCCCAGTGGGAAGGCTTTGAGAGCCGCGTCTGCCAGAACACCGAACGGCTGCTCCAGATCCTTGACGACCACGAGGTCACGGCCACGTTCTTCGTGCTGGGATGCGTGGCCGAGCGCTTTCCGCAATTGGTCGCTCGCATCTCATCGCTCGGTCACGAAATTGCCTCGCATGGATACGGCCATCGTCTCATCTACGATCAGACGCCTCGCGCCTTTCGCGACGACGTGCGCCGGGCGAAAGCGTTGCTGGAATCGGCAGGCGGTGTTCCGGTGGTCGGCTACCGTGCGCCCAGCTATTCCGTGACGGCACGGTCCCTGTGGGCATTGGACATTCTGATCGAGGAGGGTTATCGGTACGACTCGAGCATTTTTCCGATTCGCCATGATCGATATGGCATTCCGCGATCGCCACGGCATCGGTATGTCATCGAGCGGAGCGCCGGCAACCTGGTCGAAGTACCGGGATCGACCACGCGGTGGGGCTATACGAACCTGCCGGTTGCGGGCGGCGGCTATTTCCGGATTCTGCCGTACAGCTGGACCGCATGGGGGATCGGACGCATCAACAGGATCGAGGGCAAGCCGGCGATCTTCTATGTGCACCCCTGGGAGATCGATCCGGAGCAGCCGCGCCTCGGCGCAGGTCTCTTGAGCAGTTTTCGGCACTACCGGAACCTGGATAAGACCGAGGCTCGACTGCGCCGGCTGCTCGGCGATTTCCGGTTCGGGCCCATGTCGGTTGTTCTGGAAGCGGTTTTCCCGGTGGCACGCACAACTCATCCTGCGTTGGCGCTGCCGTATTCCTGGTAGGTCAGACAATGGTCATGATTCAGAGAGTTCTCTCCGCGCTGGGCTCCGCCGTCGCGCTGGCGATCGCTCTTCCGGGGATCGCCTCGGGCATGCAACCGAGTCAGGCACAGGTTGCGCAAAGTGCCCAGACGCTCCAGCCAGCCCCGCCGAAATCGGCCGATGCCGTGACCGGGACGGCCATGAAGCCAACCGAGGCGATTGCGGGTGACTACGTGATCGGCCCAGACGATGTGCTGGGGGTGGTGTTCTGGCGCGACCCGCAGTTGTCCGGTGATGTGCTGGTGCGCCCGGATGGCAAGATCTCGCTTCCGCTGTTGGACGACATTCAGGCTGCGGGGTTGACGTCCATGCAGTTACGCGATCGGCTCATCAGCGAAGCGCGACGCTACGTCACCGAGCCCATTGCGACGGTTGTTGTGCGACAGATCAACAGTCGGAAGGTCTACATCACCGGGCTGGTGGCACGGCCGGGGCAGTACCCCCTGACATCCGCTTCCATGAATGTCCTTCAACTCATTGCGACTGCCGGTGGCCTGTCGGACTACGCGAAAGCCAAAGATATCCGCGTGATGCGCGTGCAGCAGGGACACTCCGTGAGCTTGCGGTTTGATTACGTGCAGTTCATGAAGGAGAACAAGACGTCGCAGGCCATCGAGTTGAAGGCCGGTGACATTGTTGTCGTTCCGTAACGCGTCAGACGCCCCATGATCTCCAATTACCCACTCCGGGTTGCCGTGCTCATCACGCTGTTCGCGGGCGAGGTCCCCGTGGTTCTTGCCCAAACTCGGGATACCAAGCCCCTCTTCGGCGACGCTGGCCCGCAGTCTGGCGCTCGCCCTCGATCGCTCGAGATCACAGGGTCCCTTTCGACCGCGGAGGATGGCGATTCCGGATCGACCCTTCAGCCAAGCGGCCAGTACTCAGTGCTCGACACGGCCTTGTCGTTCGCTCAGACGCGCCGGCGTTTCGGTGTGGTTGCACGTGCGGCGAGTTCACTGCGCCACTACGCCGACCTGAAAAGCTTCACCGAATCGAGCGACTCCGCCGGAATGGCCTTCACCGTCAATCTGGGACGCAAGACGGTCCTTCAGACGCGCCTTGACGCAAGCCACGTGTCGAGCCTCGCGTTCGACACGTTCACGCGCCAGTCGGGGTTGGGTCAGGAAAGCTCATCCACGCCAGGGGTCGAAAACGCTTCGGTGGATTCGACCATAGCGACGTCGTACGGCGGAACCATGGCGCTGACACGAACGGTGGGAAGGCGCTCCTCGTTCGGGCTGAGCTACGGCCTCGGACACAGCGAGAGGTCGATCGTTGGACAGCGTGATGATCAGGGAACAGTCGCGGCACAGTTCGGGCGAACGATAGGCCGAGACGCATCGTTCCGAGTCGCGTACAACTTTCACGAGGACCTGCAGCGGATCGCCGGAGAGAGAGCCGTGATTTGGAGTCACGACGCCCAGTTCGGCGTTGAACGACAGTGGCGACATTCGAAATTCCAGCAGACGGCGATCAGCTTTGCCGGCGGGCCATCCCTGCGGGAAGAGCCATCCATTCCCCAAGGAGGGGAACGAACCCGACTGCTGAGCATCGTGGGGGCAGTGGCTGTCAATCAGACGCTGAGCGACAGGTGGAGTGCCCGGATATCCTACCGCCGCGGCGCAGGGCTCCGCGATGGTCTGGTCTTTTCCAACGCCGCCGCTCTCGATGTTGTCGGCCGGATAGGCCGGCGCGTCGATCTGACGCTGTCGGGAGGATACTCGGACGGCGATATCGGAGTAGCTGCACTTCAGAACCGTTACAGATCCTCTTTGGGTTCGGCACGGCTCCAGGTGGCGCTCGCCCGGTTCGTCGCGGCGTACGGCCAATACGTCGTCCATCACTACGACTTCGGGACCAACACACTCCTGCCGACAGGGTCTCCGCGTCAGTCAAACCAGCGGGGTCTGCGGGCAGGTGTTGCTCTCTGGCTACCACTGCGACAAGGATGACTTCATGATTCCCGGGAAAAAGTACACACCGGACGATCTGGTGCGGTTGGCGTGGCGCAGCAAGTGGATCATTGTGGTTCCATTCGTTCTCGCAACCACGGGCGCGATCGTCTACTCGAGCAGGCTGCACGACGTGTTTCACGCGGAAACACTCATTCTGGCCACGCCCCAGACTGTTTCCTCGGAGTACGTACGAGCCGCGGTCACCACGCAGACGGTAAAAGACAAGCTGCCGACGATCAGCCAGCAGATTCTCAGTCGTACGCAGGTCGAACGAATTATTCGGGAGCTCGACCTGTACAACGAAGCACGTCGGACGACGCCGCTCGAGGTCATCGTGAACCAGATGCGGAGTCGGATCGCGGTCACGATTGCAGGGGACGGCTCCGACTCGTTCCGCGTCAGCTACGAAGACGAGAGTCCACGGCTTGCGATGCTGGTCACTGAAAGGCTGGCAGGGGGGTTCATCGACGAAAGCACGCGCGACCGCAAGGTCCTGGCGCAGGAGACAAGCGGGTTCCTGGGAAGCCAGCTCGAAGACGCACGCGCCCGGCTGGTCGAGCAGGAGAAGCGGTTGGAAACCTATCGCCTGCAGTACGGGTCCGAGCTCCCGACGCAGCTCCAGTCGAACATTCAAGTTATCCAGAACCTTCAGACGCAGGTCCAGACACTGAGCGAAGGGATCAATCGCGACCGCGACCGTCGCCTGCTTGTCGCGCGGCAGCTCGCCGATCTTCAATCGGAGGAGTCGTTGGCCGAACCGGGTGCGACCGCCGCCGGATCAGATGCCGCGGGAACTCCCGCCTCAGTCCAGCTCGCGACCGCCCTCGCGGACCTCCGGGCCCTTGAACTTCGGGTGACGCCCGAACACCCCGACCTGCTGCGCGCAAAAACTCTCGTCGCCGACCTCCAGCGCGAAGTCGCGAGGCAGGCCGCCGCGGCATCGAAATTGAGAGCCGACAAACCGAAGCCGCTGACGGCAGCTGAGATTGCCAGGCATAACCGGACGAGTGAACTCCGCGCCGAAATCGACAGCCTCGATCGACAGGTGGCGGACAAGGTCGCCGAGCAGGCGGAGCTTCGTGCCTCCGCTCAAACATATCAGGCGCGCGTCGAAGCCTTGCCGTCCCGGGAATCAGACCTGGCTTCGCTCACACGTGACTACGACACACTACAAAGCACCTACCGAATTCTCCTGACGAAGAAAGAGGATTCGAAGGTCTCGGAAAACCTCGAGCAACGCCAGGCTGGCCAACAGTACAAGATTCTCGATCCGCCGCGTTTGCCACAGAGGCCGGTCAGCCCGAATCGCCCTCTGATGGATCTCGGAGCAGCACTGGCAGGGCTTGTCTTCGGAATCGGCGTGGCCGTGCTGCTCGAGTTTCTCGACAAGAGTCTGAAGGTGGAGGCCGACGTTCGCACCGTGCTCAACCTGCCGGTGCTGGCGACGATTCCGACGATGATGAGCAGCGCCGAGCGGCGCAGGGCGTGGTGGCGAACCGCGGGGTTTTCGCTCGCGCTCGTCGTGCTCTTTGCGACCTGTGCCGCCGCTGTGCGGTTGACGTTCCGCCTCTAGACGAAGGGATTGGGTGTGTACGAGCGCTACTACGGACTGCTGGAACGGCCGTTCAAGCTCACGTCGAATCCGCGCTACTTTCTGCTGACGTCGAAACATGCAGAGGGATTGAGCACGGTGCAGTATGGGATCAACAACCGCATTGGCATCATCGTTCTGGTCGGCGAGGCGGGGACCGGCAAGACGACCGTCATTCGTGCGGCGGTCGCGTCGCAGACGCCTGTCGGGCATTTTGTGTTGATGAACAATCCACTCCTGACACGAAGCGAGTTCCATCAGCATCTGGCTCAGGGGTTCGGCTTGAGCGACGATGCGGCCGCGTCGAAGTCCGGGTTCCTCTCCGAACTGGTCCAAGTCTTGGAAGACCGCGTGCGAAACGGTATTCCGACCGCGCTCATCGTCGACGAAGCGCACGCGCTGCCGTACGAGATCCTGGAGGAGATTCGTTTGCTCTCCAACCTCGAGACCGATGATGAAAAGCTGC
>JBGOTP010000119.1:0-13295 GCA_041476545.1 Vicinamibacteria bacterium
CTGTTAGGATCGGCGCGAAATGGCCACATCAAGACTCGTGCTTGCTTGCACGCTACTGGCGCTTCTTGCGAGCCTTCGCCCGCAGGCCCAGGGGCGTCAGACCGCGACCATCCGCGTCGCCGAAACCTCGGGCATCCGGCGGACGGAATATCCAATCCGCGCCGTCGTGCCGGTGCCTCAGCGCGCGGTGACCGATGCGAGCCACGCCAGGCTGCGCCTCAACGATGCCGAGGCGCCGGCCCAATACACCGTGACGTCGAATTGGCCGGACGGCTCGGCGCGTTCGCTCGACGTGGACTTCAACGTCACGCTCGCGCCAGGAGAATCACGAGCGTATCAGCTCGAGTACGGATCAGACGTCACCGCGGAAGCCCGACCTCGGGGCATGACGGTCACCCAGGATATCGACGTCGTTCAAGTGGGCAGCGTGAAGTTTGCTCGAAGCGGAGCGCCGCTCATCGCATCGGTCGGTTACGTTCGTTCGGAGTTCATCGGCCAGTTTCCGGAGGCGCGTAACGGCTTCACGATCGTGGATCAGGCAGACATCCGTCACAGACTCTCCAGCGCTCAGGCCACCAAGACGACCGAGCTGCTCAAACGGGGCCCGCTCGTGTCCGTTCTGCAGTACTCGGGAAGCATCGCCATCGACGGGAGCTATGCCGTGCCGTTCACGCTCTGGTTCGAGGTGCCGAACAGCAAGTCGTGGGTGAAGATGTCGGCCACCATCGAGGATCCAATGCGGCGCGTCAAGCAACTTGATTTCGACACGCCTCTGGCGCTCGGCGCCTTCCCTTGGCTGTGGGATTTCGGGACCGAGAACGGCACCTACGGCGCATTTCGCAACCCGACGGACACGGTTGTCTTTACACAGGTCGTCGGAACTGGCGGTCCGAGCACGCACCGCTGGAAAGTGGACACGGGCACGCCGCCGGAGCTGCGTCCCTATGAAACGTCGGCGCGTCTCGCGGGAGGCTGGGGACATCTCCAGGGCGCCGCGACGGCCGTCGCGTTTGGCATCGACGGTCTTGGAGAAACGCCCGGCACGTATACCGTCTCCCTCAACGGGCAGGGCCAGGCGTCTTTTGGATTCTCACCGAGCAGCAGCGCGACGACGTACCGCTTCGGCATCTACCAGCACTTCGTGAGCACGCCGGTGCCGATTGGCGCGGCCACGACCCCGGCGTCGATGCTCCATCCGCCGACAGTGGTTGTGTCGGTGAATTAGAGCAGCTTTCGTAGCGCAGGGCTTCAGCCCTGCCCGTGTGCAGGCCTCAAGGCCTGCGCTACGACTACAGTGCAGCTTTCAGCGCGACGACTACGGTGCGCTGGCCGGTGGTACCCGACGCTTCGTGGCCTGCTCAAACGCGTACGCGATCGCGAGGAGCCGTGGTTCGCTGCACGCCATGCCGGTGAATGTCACGCCGAAGGGCGGCGGCTTCGGATTGAAGCCTGGCGGAAACGAACCGGCCGCGACCGTCGCGAATCCAAACGGCACGATGACGCTCGGGTAGCCGGCCTTGGCGGCAATGGCCGCGCCGCTCGACGAGGGAAACAGCAGCGCGTCGAGACGCTCGGCCTTCATCACTTCATCGATGCCGTGGGTCGCCGAGAGCGCGATGTCCTTCGCGCGATCGGCCTCGTACTTCGCGCGATCCCGATCCAGATCCATCGCGTCCGACACTTCGAGCAGCGTCTGGCCGTACTTGATGGCGCCCGCCTCCTTGTGCGCCGCGTTCCAGGCGATGAGCTCGCTCAGCGATTTCACTGGCGCCAACGGCCCCAGGGACACGAGCCACTTGTTGAAGTCGCGCTTCATCCCGTACTTGAGCACGACCGAACAGTTCTCGTCCCCGCCACGGCCCGGCGCGCCCGAACACGTGCCCCACGACAGGAAGTTGTTCTTCGGATCAGCGTCAGCGACGCTCGGAATGTCCGCGGGATCAACGATGACGGCGCCCTGACGACCGAGGATCGCGATCGCGTCAGCCATCATCGACGCTGAGCCGGCGGCCAGGCGCGTGTAGAACGATGCGCGCGGGATGCCAATGCGAGCGCCTGTCAGACTGTCCACCTTCAGGAGCCGCGTGTAGTCGCGTCCGGGTGGCGCCGGCGACCCCGGAGACGACGCGCAGAGGCGCGTCGCCGGATCGTGGGGATCCGGTGCTGCGCCCTCGAGAACGCCCAGCATCACCGCGACATCCGTCACGGTCCTGGCCATCGGCCCGGCGGTGTCCTGATCCGCGGTAATCGGGATCACTCCGTAGCGGCTGATGCGGCCGACCGTCGGCTTCACGGCCGCGAGCATCGTGGCATTGGCGGGCGAGAGGATCGATCCTGAAGTTTCCGATCCGACGTTGGCCGCCCACAGATTGGCCGACGTGCCGATACCCGAACTCGATCCACTTGGCGACATCACCGGCCGCCCATCGCCCGATCCCGCTCTCGGATCGCGACGCGGATCGTACGGGTTCATGCCATAGCCGCCGACGGCGTTGTAGTCGCCCGGCATGCCCACCGCGACCCAGTTGGCCAGCTCGGTCATGCCGGTCTTTGCGATGATGATCGCGCCAGCCGCGCGCAGGTTCGAGGTGAGCGTGGCCTCGTAGGGCGGCACGAAGCCGTCGAATGCCAGCGCTCCGCCAGTCGTCGGCAGATGCGTCGTCTGGATGTTGTCCTTGAGCGCGACGGGAATGCCGTGCAGCGGTCCGCGCACACGCCCCGCCGCGCGCTCGCGGTCGCGTTCGTCGGCTTCCTTCAGCGCATCGCGATTCACCGTGATGGCCGCGTGCAGCGTGTCTTCGTACATCGCGATCCGCGTGAGGTACTCGGTCACGATCTGCCGGGAGGTGACGCGGTGCTGCTCCATGGCCGCGCGCATCTGCGGAATCGTCGCCTCGACGACGGTGAAGGGTGGTACGGATCGCCCTCGGCTCGCCGAAGGCGCCTGAGCGTACACCGTGAGCCCAACGACAGTAAGAACGGCAAGCGTGACGTGAAATCTATTCATGTCTCTGCGTTCTCTGCGGCCTCTGCGTCCAACGTCGTGGTCAGGATTTCGCCAGCTCGATCTTCGCGATTGCGGCGCGGTGCACTTCGTCCGGTCCGTCGGCCAGCCGGATCGTGCGCGTGTGCGCCCAGGCCGACGCCAGCGGAAAGTCGTCGCTCACGCCGGCGGCGCCATGCGCCTGGATGGCGCGGTCGATCACCCGCAGCGCCATGTTGGGCACGACCACCTTGATCATGGCAATCTCACCGCGGGCAACCTTGTTGCCGACCGTGTCCATCAGGTGCGCCGCGTTCATCGTCAGCAGACGGGCCTGATCGATCTCCATCCGCGAATCGGCGATGTCGGCGCGGATTGTCCCCTGCTCCGCCAGCGCCTTGCCGAACGCCACACGCGTCTTCACCCGGCGGCACATCGCTTCGAGCGAGCGCTCCGCGACGCCGATGAGCCGCATGCAGTGGTGGATGCGGCCGGGCCCGAGCCGTCCTTGCGCGATCTCGAATCCACGGCCTTCTCCGAGCAACACGTTCGACGCGGGCACACGTACGTTCTCGAACATAATCTCCATGTGGCCGTGCGGTGCATCGTCGTAGCCGAAGACGGGCAGCATCCGCGTGATCGTGACGCCGCGCGTGTCCATCGGGACGAGGACCATCGATTGCTGATCGTGGCGTGGCGCGCCGGGATTAGTCTTGCCCATGAAGATCGCAATCCTGCAGCGGGGATCGCCGGCTCCAGAGATGTACCACTTGCGCCCGTTGATCACGTAGTCGTTGCCGTCGCGCTCAATGCGCGAGGCAATGTTGGTTGCGTCGGACGAGGCCACGTCCGGCTCGGTCATCGCGAAGCAGGATCGGATCGTGCCGGCCAGCAGCGGCTCGAGCCACTGGCGCCGCTGCGCTTCGGTGCCGTAGCGGACGAGGACTTCCATGTTCCCCGTGTCGGGCGCGGAGCAGTTGAACACTTCAGGCGCGAACGAGGGCGATCGGCCCATGATCTCGCAGAGCGGCGCGTACTCGTGGTTGGTGAGGCCGGCACCGTACTGGCTCTCGGGAAGAAACAAGTTCCACAGGTTGGCGGCCGTCGCCTTCGGCTTGAGTTCCTCGATGATGGCGGTCGGCTGCCAGCGGTCGCCCGCGGCGATCTGCGCGCGAAACGTCGCCTCGTTCGGGTAGATGTGTGCGTCCATGAACGCGGTCAGTCGCACGGCCAAGGCTCGAGTCTTGTCGTTCATCGCGTGCATAGTGCGCATGATAGTCTAAGCAGCCCGTGCTGGGAGATACGCGAGACGTCCGGCCGACCGAGCAGCTCGATTGGGCGGTGCTTGCTGCGTACTTGCGCGAGCACCTGCCCGCGCGGGCCATTGCCGGCCTGGACTTCTCGAAGGGGATGGACGTCTCGCAGTTCCCCGGCGGGCACTCTAACCTCACCTACCTGCTTCGCATCGGCGGCGCCGAACTCGTCCTGCGCCGCCCGCCGCTCGGCCCGGTGCCGCGCAAGGCGCACGATATGGCGCGCGAGTTCCGGTGGCTGGCAGCCATTCATCCGGTGTTCCCGCTCGCGCCACGCCCCTACCTGGTCTGCGAAGACACGAGTGTCCTCGGATCGGTCTTTTACGTCATGGAGCGCCGCCGCGGCGTGGTGGTTCGTCACGAGGAACCACTGGGTCTGGCCGACCGACCGGAAGCGCGACGACGTGTCAGCGCTACGCTCGTCGACACGCTGGCGGATCTCCACGCGATTGACGTCAGCAGGGGCGCGCTCTCGGAACTGGGCAAGCCTACCGGCTTTGTCGAGCGTCAGGTGCGCGGGTGGAGCGAGCGCTGGGAGCGATCGAAGACATCGGACGTGCCGGAGATGGACCGCCTCAGCACGTGGCTCCTCGCGCATCTCCCACACGACCCCGGCGCGCCGGGCATCGTCCACGGTGATTTCAAGCTGGACAACGTGCTGCTCGATCCCCTCGACCTCGGGCGTATCGTCGCGGTATTCGACTGGGAAATGAGCGCGCTTGGGGATCCACTGGTGGATCTCGGCATCGTGCTCGCGTACTGGACACCGACCGCGCCCCCCGATCAGCGCGACGCTTTGACGACGGTCACGCAGCGGCCCGGATGGTTCACGCCGGAAGAGATCGTCGACCGGTACGCCGAGCGGTCAGGGCGCGACGTGTCCGATATCCGCTATTACGAGACGTTCGCGCTCTTCAAGATCGCTGTAGTGATTCAGCAGATTTTCTACCGGTTCGTGAAGGGTCAGACCGACGACCCTCGGTTTGCCGTGTTCGGGGACCGCGTGTCGTACCTCGCCCGCCACGCGATCCGTTTGATGGACAAGGGGCAGGCCTAAAGGCCTGCGCTACGAGCGCGAGCACGGACTACGACTATGCGCATCAAAGCAGCGATTCTCTGGGAACGCGGACAGCCGATCTCGGTCGAGGACGCGGATCTCGACCCGCCCGGCCCCGGCGAGATCCTCGTCGAGGTGAAGGCGGCGGGCGTCTGCCATAGCGACCTGCATCCAGCGCGCGACGACTGGCCGATGCGAACGCCGCTCGTCCTTGGCCACGAAGGCGCCGGTATCGTGCGCGACGTTGGCGCGGGTATCACGCGAACCAAGCCGGGCGATCACGTGGTGTTCTGCTGGGCTCCCGCGTGCGGCGTCTGCCCCTGCTGCGTCGAAGGACGCGCGATCCTGTGCGACCGTCTCGATCGCACAACGTACCGGAATCGTCTCCCCTCGGGCGCCACACGCCTGCACGCGCGCGGGCAGGATGTCGCGCACTTTCTCAGCACCGCCTGCTTTGCCAGTCACGCGGTCGTTGCCGAAGAAGGCGCTGTGGTCGTAGGAGACGACATCCCGTTCGAGGCCCTCGCAACCCTTGGCTGCGCCGTGGTCACCGGTGTCGGCGCCGTGCTGGCGGCCGGCCGGGTGCCACAGGGCGCGAAGATTGCCATCATCGGCGCCGGCGGCGTCGGGCTGAACGTCGTGCAGGGCGCGGTCATCGCCGGCTGCGAGCGCATCGTGGCCATCGACCGGCAGCGCACACCGCTCGACATCGCCCGGCAATTTGGTGCGACGGATCTCGTCGAAGCGACGGCAACCGTTGCCGACGAAATCAAGGGCCTGACCGGCGGGCGTGGCGCCGACTTCGTCTTCGACACCGTCGGCACACCAGCGACCCTCGCGACCGCGTTCGCTGCGACGAGAAAGGGCGGGACGGTCGTGCTCACCGGATTGTCGCGGATCGACGCGATAGGAAACGTTCAGCTGTTCCCGCTCGTCATGCAAGAGAAGCGGTTGATCGGATCGGCGTACGGCTCGGGACGACCGACCGAGGACATGATCCGGCTCATCGAGTGGTATCGACAGGGGCGACTGAAGCTGCGGGAACTGGTCAGCCGGACGTATTTGCTGAGCGAAGTCAATGAGGCGCTCCGAGCCCTGGGAGCCAGCGAGGGCGCGCGGGGCGTGATCCTTCCGCGGCCCTGACACGCCGCCCTACGTTAGAATACAGAGGTAGACATCATGCCCGCTCACATCATCGGCTTGCGGGTCGTGTTGGCAGCCAGCCTGCTGGGCGCAGTGGCGTACTCGAGCCAGGAGCCGGTGGCGTCCGTTTCCGCCGCTCAGCCCCTGGCCGCAGATGCGCGGCAGGTTGCCCCGGCATCCACGCCAACTCCAGTCTCCACTGCCACCGCTCATCCCTCGCTGAAGCCGCCCCTGAAGGCCGTGGCTCAGCAGGCGTCAGGGCCCGCCGCGGCTCAAGCCGCGAAGGCGGCAACTCCAGCGACGAAGAGTTCGTCACAGGATCTCCCGCCGATCTCCTACATCTGCACGATGCCAGGTGACGAGGCGGTACTCGAAGATAAACCCGGAAAGTGCCCCAACCCAAAATGCGGAATGGATTTGAAGCCAATCCGTATCGTTCAGGCGTGGTCGTGCCTCTCCAACACCGCCTTCATTCAGGACAAGCCAGGCAAGTGCCGGACCGACGGAACCGATCTCGTGCCGATCAATGTCTCGATGTATTGGGCCTGCGTGAGCACACCCGACAAGCACCAGCTGACTCCCGACAAGTGCGCTGATGGATCGGCGCCTGTGAAGAAATACGAGCCTCGTCCGCATGGGGATCACAACCCGCGGCATGGCGGCACGCTCTTCATGGCAGACGATGCGTGGCATCACGTTGAGGGTGCGTATCCGAGCGCCGGGTTGTTCCGCGTGTACTTCTACGACGACTTCACCAAGCCGATGGCACCGAAGGGCTTCGCCGGGCGTGCGGTGATGAAGGACCTGACGGGCAAAGACATCGCCGCAGTTCCCCTGAAGGCGGGCCGGATTTCAAACACGATGGAAGCGCGGATTCCAGACGCCACGCTGCCGCTCGTCGTCCAGCTGCAGGTGGGCTTCAAGCCGGGCGACCGCGAGCGGAAATTCGACTTTTCGTTCCAGCAGTACACGAAGGATTCGTCAACGGGCCGTGTGTCCGCGCCGGCAACGGCGAGTCAGGGTCGTGGATCTGCACCGGCAACCGGCCGGGGTCGAGCGGGGGCACCGGTGTCGGCGAAGGCAGCGCAGCCCGCGCCGTATGTGGCACCTCCAAATGCGCAGGGGGTTCAACAGATCCCCGGCGGCGGGACGGTTGAGTTCATGGCGCCGATCATCCCGCAGGAGGATCCGGTTCCGAACAACTCCAAGGACATCCTGGCGGAACTCGCGGCCAAGACCGAGGAAGTGGAATCGCTCATCAAAACGGGTGGAGGCGGTCTTGCCGCGGTATGGCTTCCAGCGTTACGAACGAAGAACCTCGCCCTCGCGCTGCTGGACGATCACCTGAACGAAATCCCCGATCGGGATCGGCCGGTCGCGCAGAGCGCCGTCTACCGGCTGCTGCTGGCCGCATGGCAAATCGACACCCTCGGAGACCTTGGCGATCAGAGCAAGATTCTGACTGTGCACGCCGCGTTCACCGCGGCCGTTGCGGATTTGAATACAGCCTATGCCTCACTTCGCTAGTCGTCGCATCGTACTCGTCGCCGGTGCGTTGTCTCTGGCTGCACTATGGATCCGGAGCCCGCAGGCGCACAAGGCGGTGACGTCGCCATACGACTACAACAAGGACACGTTCCCGATCCTTCGCGATCGGTGCGGTCGCTGCCACGTGGAAGGCGGGCCTGCGCCGATGGCCCTCCTCAAGTACAACGATGGCCCGAACTCAGCGGTCCCGTGGGCCGAGAGTATTCGCGAAGTGCTGATCTCCCAGCAGATGCCGCCCTGGTACGTCGACCCGATGTCACCGGTCATCAAGGGTGGCAATCCGATGACGGCGCGCGAGGCCGACAAGCTGCTCACGTGGGCGTCCGGCGGTCAGCCCGAGGGAGACCTCACGAAGAGACCGGCACCGGCTTCTTTGCGCCTGCAGTGGAGGGCCGGGCCTCCGGATCTGAAGATCCCGATGGAGAGCGAGCACACGGTTCCCGAAGCGGCCAACGACGAGACGGTCGACTTCGTCCTCCCCACGGGCCTCACCGAGACGCGCTGGGTCAAGGCTGTTGATCTGATGCCAGGGGCTCCGCAAGTGGTGCGCAACGCGGTCATCTCGATCGACAACGGTCCGGTGCTGGCCGTGTGGGTCCCCGGCGACGACCTGATTGCGGCGCCGAGCGGCGCGGCGTTTCGTCTGAATCCAGGCGCGAAGCTCCGCCTGCAGATTCACTACAAGAAACAATGGCAGATCGAGGGCAAGACCATTGGCGACCGGAGCTCGGTTGGCCTGTACTTCACCGACCCTCCGGCGTCGGGCCGCGAAATCCAGGCATTGGTCATCGATCCGCCGGGCGTCGCCACAAGCGAAACGCCTCAGACGCGCACGTTCAACGGAACGGTCGCGAACGCCGTTCGAATCGTCAGCCTGCGACCGTCTCTCGATCGGGTGTACGGCACGTTCGAAGTACACGCCGTGACGCTGAGCGGCACGCGCGTGCCGCTGCTCCTCCTGCGCGCGCCGCGACCGGAATGGCGCCGCCGCTACTGGCTTGCGGAACCGGTTGAACTCCCAGCGGGAAGCAGGATTGAAATAACCGTTACGCCGCCGCCCGAGTTCATGGATCTTTCGGCGGCCAGACTTATGAAGGGGTACCCGCTGCAGGTCGCGCTCGACTTCGTGCCGCAGAGCTAACGGAGCGAGGCGGAGAGAGCGGATCACACGGAGGAACGGAGAAACTGAGTTCACGTAGAGAAGAACACCGATATGGCTAGCCGGCGCTGGATCGTCGTCGTGGGATCAGCGTGGCTTCTGGCCGGATCCCTGGCTGCGGCGCAACAGACCCCACCTCGCACGCAGGCACCACCACCTTCGACGGCCCCGCGCGACGCGTCGCCGTCGCGGCCTCAAGTGGCGACCGCCTCGATCACCGGCCAGATCACAGCCGCCGCGACCGGACTGCCGCTCCATCGCGCCAAAATCACACTCACCGGCCCGACGCCCAATCCGCTGACCGCCGTCACCGACGATCGCGGCGAGTACGAGATCCTAACGTCCCTGCAGGCTCGTACTCGATGACCGCCACGCGCGCGTGGTACCTGACCGTTCAGTACGGTCAGCGGCGTCCCCGCGAGGCTGGCCGGCCAATTGACGTGCGCTCCGGCCAGGAGCTCAAGCACATGGACATCGCGCTGTCGCGCGGCGCGGTGCTCGCCGGCCGCGTCCTCGACGAACTAGGCGAACCGTATCCAGGCGTGCGCGTGGAGGCACTGGAGCCGCGCTACATCAATGGACACCGCGTCGCTGTCGCTGCCGGCATCGCCATCACGGACGACATCGGCGAATTCCGCATCAGTGGTCTCAACCCCGGGAGCTACACCGTCCGAGGATCAACGATTGAGACCTGGGAGGGAGACGGCGACAATCACGAAACCTACGCCTACTCGATGACGTTCTTCCCCGGCGCGACAGTGTCCGACCGCGCGGAAACCATCACGCTCAGGCTCGGACAGGAAGTGACGAACCTCGACTTCGCGCTCGCGGTGAGTCGCGCCGCCCGCGTCAGCGGCCGGGTGGAGAATGCGAGCGGCGAACCGCTGGCGGGACTCCCCGTCAACCTGTCGAGGATTACGCGCACCATTGGCGGCGCTCTTCTCTCATCCGGCCCAGGCGGCAGCGGGCGCACCGGTCCGGACGGTTCGTTCGCCATCAACAACATGCCGCCAGGCGAGTACACACTGTTCGCGACGCTCAGCTCCACCGAGTCGGCCGCGCAGACCGTGATGGTGACCGAAGCCGACCTCACCGGCATCGTCCTGACCCCGCGTCGCGACACCAGCCTGAACGGATCGGTGGCGACCGACGACGGCACACCGCCGCCGTTTCCAGCCGCGCGTCTGCAGATCGCACCGATTCTTCCGGGCGACGGCAGCGGGCTGCAGTTGTGGGAGGGCGGGCGGCGGCAGCCGGTCAAGGCGGACTGGTCCTTCATCTTCTCCGGCATCGACGGGCGGTATCTCTTTCGCGTGAATGGACTGCCCGACGACTGGATGCTCCAGTCCGTCACGATGAACGGCCGCAACATCACCGACGTCCCGCTGGAGATTCCTCGAGGTGACAACCCGCTGACTGGCCTGCGCATGGTCATCAGCCAGAAAGGCGCGAGCGTCTCGGGCAGCGTGATCGACGCGCATGGCGCCCCGTTCCCCGACAGCTCTGTCATCGTCTTCGCCGAAGATTCCGCGCAGTGGGGACCCGGCACGCGCTTCGTCCGATCGACACGCCCGGATCAGGAGGGACGCTTTGTCGTCGGCGGTCTTCCCTCGGGCACCTATCTGGTGGTCGCGAAGGACTTCGTTGCGGAGGGTCATTGGGAAGATCCGGCGTTTCTGCGAAGCATCGCCGCCGATGGAACCCGGCTGGAACTGCGTGAAGGGACGACGCAGGAGATCGCGCTCAAGTTCGAGATGCCGTGATGATGCGAACGGTGAAACGAACGAGTACCACGCTCTTGCTGGTGCTGGCCGGCCACGTGGTCGCGGGTCAGGCACCCACACCCACACCGCCGGCAACACCAAGAGCGACGGCGACGGGGACCGCGACTCTTCGCGGACGCGTCACATCGTCCGACGGGAAGCCGTTGCGCCGCGCGCGCGTCACACTGGCCTTCACGACACCGAACTCAGGAACTCCCCCGCCGGCTGTCAGTACAAACGCGCAGGGTCAGTTCGAACTGAAGAACGTCCAGGCGGGCACCTATCGCGTCTCCGCCGGACGCTCCGGCTATCTCACCATTCAGTACGGACAACGTCGCCCTCTGGAAAGCGGACGGTCGGTGGAGGTGCGCAACAGCCAACTCGTGGAACGCATCGATATCGCGCTGCCGAAAGCCTCGGTGCTGGCGGGACGCATTACTGACGAACTGGGCGAACCCTATCCGGGCGTCAGAGTCGAAGTACTCCAGAACCGCTACATGAATGGGCGACTGGTGCCTTCTCCGGAGGGAGGTGTCACGACCGACGACCTCGGCCGGTTCCGCATTCCCGGATTGCTGCCCGGGACGTTCTACGTCATGGCATCGTCGAAGGAGAGCGCTCGGGGCGGCGCAGACCGGAAGGAGATCTACGCGTACGGGTTCGCGTACTACCCGGGAGTGACGGCCGACGCAGCGGAAGCCATCAACCTCGGTGTCGGGGAGACCCGGATGGGGCTCGACTTCCGGTTATCGCTGAACAGAACGGCTCGCGTCAGCGGACGCGTGGAGAGTCCTGAGGGCGCACCGCTCGAGGGCCAGACGGTCACGTTGAGGTTCGAGTTCCGAGGCACCGGCGCCGTCGCCAATCCGGGAGTCGGATCCGCGCGAACCGGCCGCGATGGCACATTCGAAATCCGCGACGTGCCGCCCGGGACGTACCGTCTCCTCGGCGCGGGGTCGATGTCGGTGGACGTCACGGGGTCCGACATCGACGGCCTCCTCCTCGTTCCACGTGTCGGCAGCACGGTGACGGGGTCTGTCGTGACCGACGAAGGGACCGCGCCGCCATTTGCGCCGTCCGGTCTGCGTGTGCTGCTCGAACAGGGGAACGGCGGGGTGCTCCCTGCCGTGCGCCTGCAGTCGGTGAATCCGGATTGGTCGTACAAGCTGACGAGTCTCGGCGGACCCTTTCTCTTCCGGTTCAACGGTCTCCGAGACGACTGGATGCTGAAGGAGGTCCGGCTCGGCGACAAAGACATCACCGATTCGGATTTCGACGTGCCCACGGGCGACAAGCAGATCGATGGGCTGCAGATGGTCATCACGCGGAAGATCGCAAAGATGTCCGGCGACGTGCTGGACCGCGACGGCAAGTCGACTGGCGACGCGACGGTCGTCCTCTTTCCGGACGATGCGAAGCTGTGGGGACCGGGCACGCGATTTATCCGGACGACGAGGCCGGATGCGAACGGCCGTTTTACGATCGGCAGTCTGCCCGCCGGCGTCTATCATGCGATCGCGAAAGACTTCATCCAGGATGGCCAGTGGCTGAATCCTGCGTATCTCGAGAGCGTGCGACGCGAGTCGTCAAGATTCGAACTGAGCGAAGGCGGCTCGGCGACGGTTACGTTGAAGTTGCCGTAAACGACGATCAACGCAGAGAAATAGCGACAGTGAGGATAACAACGACTCTGCGGTCTCTGCGACCTCTGCGGTAAAGGTCGTGCTCAGCCGACCTTCACCACCATCATCGTCACATCGTCGAACGGCTCGCGGCTGCCGCGGAACGTCCGGAACACGCCTTCCATGTGACGCAACAAGCCGTCGGCGCCGTCAGCCCTGTCGATCGTGCCAGGACCGGCCGCGAGCAGCTCGCGCTCCAGCGCGTCGGCCCCGAACATCTCCCCCGATTCGTTCTCCGCCTCGACGCACCCGTCGGTATAGCAGAACACGACGTCCTCTGGCGCCAACTGCGTCTGCCCTTCGGTGTACCCGCGTCCCGCGAGCAAGCCGACCGGCAGGCCGGACGACTCGAGACGCTCCAGCCCGCCGCGGCGCCGCAACACGTACTGCGGATTGTGACCCGCGTTCACGTAGCGGAGCACACGGGTCGAGGGATCGAGAGTGCCGACAAACAGCGTGGAATAGACGGGTCCGGGAGTATTGTCCTGAATGTCGCGATCGAGTGCGTCGGCGAGCGCCGTCAGGTCCTGGCCGAGTGCCAGGCGCGTCCGCAGGGAGGCCTGGAGGTTGGCCATGAGCAGCGCGGCGCCGACCCCCTTCCCCGACACATCGCCGACGAGCAGCGCGACGTGGCCGTTCTTCAACTC
>JBGOTP010000120.1:0-13162 GCA_041476545.1 Vicinamibacteria bacterium
GAGGACAAGCGTCAACTGCTGGAACAGGCCATCGGCGCCATTCGAGAGCTGGAAACGATGCTGACCGCTCGTCGAAGCGCCGACCCGGCCATGTTCCAGCGCATTATCGAGGTGATTGAAATGCAGAACAATGCTGAAGCGTGGAAACAGAAATACGACGACCTGGTGCAGACAAAGATCGAGCGTCTTCGCTCGCTCTCGCCGGAGGCCCTTGCCGAACTCCGTGCGCAGTGGTCCACGCTCGTCACGGAGATTCAGGGGGCCCTGACCGAGGACCCGGCAAGCCCAAAGGCGCAAGGGTTGGCCGCTCGCTGGACCGGCCTGCTGGCAACGCTGATGGGGCAGTCCGTCAGCTCCGCCGAGTTGGGACAACATCACCATGCTCGGGAGTGGAACCCCCGCATGGCGTCGTTTGTGGACAAACCGGTGTGGGACTTCATGACCCGCGTGCTCGCCGCAACGGGCCGATGACTTAGGGCGCATTGCCGCATCAGGGCTGAGGGCCAAGGGCTGAGGGCTGGGGCTGAGGGCGGAACTTCCGACCGACGTCAGTCGTCCAAACCTGCGACCAGGCCAGCCGGCCACTGAGAGGCGTGCCAGATGACTGCTCGAACACCTGTAGTCGCCCTTGCCCTCATTCTGTGCGGTGCGTCTCTCTACGCAGCCGACACGAAGAATATCGACAGGACTCTGCCGCTACGAGCCACCGGGGCTGTCACGCTGGATGCGCACAACGGCTCGATTCAGGTCCGGACCTGGGACCGCGCCGAAATCGAGGTTCACGTGCGGATCGAGGCGGGTGGAACATCATCCGACGATCGCCGCCGGTTCAACGAGACGACGGTGGAGATCGATGGTTCCTCAGACTCAATTTCGATCCGGTCGAGGACGCCTGATAGCGACGGCTGGAGCTGGTGGTCGTGGTTGGGACACTTGGGAAACTGGGGAAACAGCCCGCAGGTCCACTACGCCATCACGGCCCCGCGGACCGCGCGATGGAAGATTCGCGATCACAACTCCAAGGCCGAGATCCACGACGTGAATGCCGCGCTTGAACTGGACACGCACAACGGCAGCGTCTGGGTTGTGAACTTGAGCGGGCCGCTCGAGTTGAACATGCACAACGGCGACGCGCACATCGATTTCGCATCGTTCACACGCAATAGCCGCATCGATACCCACAACGGCACCGTGGAATTGGCGCTGCCCGCATCGAGCAGATTCGAGTTCCACTCGGACGGCCACAACATGCACGTGGATTCGGATTTTCCGGTGATGGTGCGGTCTTCCTACGGCCAGCACAACGTCAATGGTCCGGTGAACGGAGGTGGCCCGGAACTGCGGATCACCTCGCACAACGGCCGTTTCCGCCTGCGCTCGAAGTGAGTTCGCGTTGGACGCGCGGGACGCCGAGACTGAGGGACTATCCCACGCCCTGATCTGGTCAATACGATAAACATACGATACACTGTGGCCATGGCCAGAAGGGCGGTGTCGCTCACGCTCGCCGAGGACAATCTGCTGTGGTTGAAGGGGCGGGCCGGGCACAAGGACGGGAACCTGAGCGCGGCGGTGGATCAGTTGATTACCGATGCCCGGGCCGGGCGCGTGGGCAGCTCAGTGCCGGCACGGTCGGTGGTGGGCACGATCGACCTGGGCGCCGACGATCCGGGGTTGCAGGGCGCCGACGACGTGATGCGGAAGCTGTTTGCGGCGTCGGTTTCACGCCCGTCAATCGCACGGGGGTCGAGCCTGCGGTACGGCGTCAGCGCCAGGCCCCGGAAGGCGAAGCGGGAGCGTGGCTGAGGTTCCTGCCGCCGTGACCGACACACACGCGTTGATCTTTCATGCCGCCGGCACCGGCGTGCTCGGGCGGCGGGCGGCGGCGCACTTCGACGCGTGCGAACGCCAGCAGGCGCTGGTCCACGTGCCCATGGCGGTCGTCTGGGAGGTCAGCCTGCTCGCTCGCGTGGGCAAGATCAACCTCCGGCGGTCCGTTCGCGACTTCTTCGGCGACCTCTTCACCAACCCGGCGTATCACTCGTACGAACTGACGCCGGATCAGGTCTATCTGGCGGACGATCTGCGATTCACGCGCGACCCGTTCGACGGATTGATTTGCGCTGCGGCGCGGACGCTGAATCTGCCGTTGTTGACCAGGGACGCCGACATCCGCAGATCAGGTGCGGTCAAGGTCACCTGGTGATCATGCGGCCGATTCCTTTGCACGAAGTCGTTGTACGATTGTCACATGCGGCGCGCGCAGGCATCGGCTCGATGGATGCGACTCGGACTCGCCTTTGCGCTGGCGCTGGGACTGGCCGCCGTGAGCGGCGCGGCGCAGCAGTTCACCATCCTGACAAACGGACGGAACCTCCAGATACCGATCAACCACGGACTCCCCGACAAGCCGCTCGGCTTCACGTTCTGCCGCCTGCGGTACGAGAACATCCGCAGGGCGAGAAAGTCGGGCTGGGGCGACGATTATCCGCAGGCGGATTACAACTTCATGGTGCGCCTCGCCGAGCTGACCAGAACGACGATCAGCCGCTGGAATGATGGATACCCCGGCTTTGCGAACGTCACCGCCATGGATCCCGATCTCTTCCGGTGTCCGTACCTGCGCATGCAGAACGCGGCCAACTACGACTTCACGCCTGAGGAAACCGTCCGCATGCACGACTACCTGCTGAAGGGCGGCTTTCTCTGGATCGACGACAACTGGGATCCGGACTTCGAGTACATCCGTCCGAACCTCATGCGAATCCTGCCCGGCGCAAAGATCGTCGACCTGCCGGTCGAGCACCCGATGTTCTCGATTCTGTACCGCGTCAACCCCCTCCCGCAGATCCCGTCGCTCGGCGCGTGGCTGCGTACGCGTCAGGATTCTGAGATCGGGCCTTCGACCGTGCACTACTACGGTGTGTTCGACGACCACGACAGGCTGCTTGTGCTCGTGAGCATGAACTCGGACGTTTCAGACAGCTGGGAGCGGGAAGGGGACAACCAGGATTACTTCGAGACCTTCTCGGCAAAGGGCTACGCGCTGGGCGTGAACGTGGCCGTTTGGATCATGACCCACTGAGGTTCTCAATCGAGTCGCTCCCCTCCCGTAAGGCCTCGTCGGCATCTACGGCGTGATCGCCTTTGCGACGACGCTACGGACGCGCGAAATCGGTGTTCGGGTGCCATGGCGGGGCGCGAGCGACTGCCGGCGCGAGGTCAGCGCGTCGGACTTGCCGCGGCCGGCATGGCGACGATGAATTGCTGGCCATCCTGGCTGACGACCTTGCCTTGCTGCACACCGGGCACCGGACCCGGAAACTTGAACAGGAGTCGCGGCGGGCCGGCTTGGAACGCCGGAGTCGTGGTGATGTCCACCGCCATGACCTCGAAGTCGCGGGTGATGAAATACAATTCCTTGCCGTCCTTTCGCCACGAAATCATGCCGTTGGCGCCATTGGGATTTGTGGAGACCTGCACGGCTGGACCTGGTCCCGGCTTCTCCGGCTTGCTCGCATCGAAGGGGCGCACGTAGACCTGCATCACGTCGACTTTGGTTTCGTTCGACATGTAGGCGAGGAAACGCGAGTCCGGAGAGAATCGGCCCAGGACCACGTCGTACTCTTCTTTGAGCCAGTCGATCTCTTTCCGGTCCAGCGGATTCGCGACGGCCGGTTGGAGCGGTACCACGAGGAGGGCGCCCGTGAAGAAGGTGAAGAACTTTCCGTCCGCTGACCAGTCGGTGAGGGCGATCCCGGCGCCCGGCGTGTAGCGGAACAACAGTTCTTCCGCGCCCGTTCCGTCCGCCGCCTTGCGGTAGATGCCGGAGTAGCTCCCGCGCGTCGACACGTAGGCCACGTGCTTGCTATCGGGAGACCAGAGCGGCCCAAAGTCCGGTGGCGTGTCGTTGGTGATCGCGGTCCCCTGGCCGGTCGTCAGGTCGAACGTCCAGATATCCGCGTTTCCATTCTGCGGATTGTTTCTGGTGACCACCACGCGCGTGTTATCGGGTGACAGTGCGGGCGGGCCGTATAATCCTGGCGGTCCGACGGTGCGCACGACCTTTCCCTGGCGGTCGAGCAGCGTCAGCTGCCGGAGTTGCGGCGGCGGCACCGCCATCACGACTCGCTCGCCATCGCGGCTCATGCCGGCTTGCGATGCGCCAATCGGCGTGGCTTCTGAGAGGCTGAACAGCACTCGCGGCTTGCCGAACTCGACTTGAGGAGAGGTCGTCACTGAAACGGCCATCACCGCTCGATTTGGGGCCAGGTAGTACAGCTCTTTGCCGTCCCGTCGCCAATACGCCATTCCCACGCTGCCCTGGTCGGATACCTGCCACTGTCCCCCCGGCGGTGGAGCTGGCGGGTTGGGCGCCGCATTGAACGGGCGCACAAACGCTTCAAGTCTGCCCGACGGGTTCGAGACGTAGAGCGCGAGGCGTCCGTCAGGAGAAATGCGCGGGCCCTGCAGCCGAAACGAACTCCGTGCCACTTCGATCGGTTTCTTCTCGCCGGCCGCATCGAGCGGCAACGAGTACAGGGCGCTCCCTCCGAGGTCGGCGGAGAAGAAGCTCAGAAAGCGTCCGTCCATGGACCAGTCGGTGAGATCGATCGGTGCGCTGCTCTTGTACTCGAGCGTTTCGGCGCCCGTACCGTTCGACGCCTTCCGAAACAGCCCAAAGCTTCCCGCGCGCAACGCCACGTACGCCACCTGGCTCCCGTCGGGAGACCAGGTCGGCGAGTTTGCCGCCTCACGCGGCTGGTTGGTCGTGATTTGGGTGCCCGCGCCCGTCGCCACGTCGATCACCCAGACGTCTCGGGTTTCTTTGTCGAGATCGCCCTTGATCACGACCACGCGCTTCCCATCCGGGGAGAGCACTGGCCGGTCGTACATTCCCCGCGGTCCGATCCGGCTCACCTCTTTGCCTTCGCGATCAAAGAGGGTGAGCTGGCTGGCGTTGGTCTCGAGGATTTGCGCGATGGCCTTCGCCCTGTCGACCGGGTCCCGCGGAAGCTGGGCCTCGCCCGGAACCGCAGCCAGCAGCAACGCGGTGAACAGAGCACCTTTCGCGATCATGCTCGTCGTCTGATGAAAGCTTTTCATGGCGGGCCTCAGCAGTTCTGCGGACAGAGCGAGATCACCTTCCCGTCGGGGAGCGTAATCGTCCGGATGAGGCCAGAGTGAGAGCCGTCTCTAGCGCGGCTCAGTTCCGCCGTCACCGTCTTGTTGATGGCGTTCTCGAAATCGCTCCTGGGGATGTCGCGGGCTCGGAAGAAACTGGGCGACGGCCCTTCCATGGACCACGATTGTCCCGCCGTGTCACCGCTCTTCGAGTCGACCAAGAGGTTTGTATGTGGATTTGTCCAGAAGATCTTGGTGAGCGGGCCGCTCACCGTGACGCGATCGTCGAAGTTGAAAGACGCGGACATGTTGTGATGTGCCCACGCCGAACTCGCCACCAACAGGGCCGCAAGGGCGATGACCGCGCCAAGTCTTTGACGCATAGCTCCTCCTTTGTCCGAGATTTATCGTCTACCTTCGAGGATCGACCCCGAATCATACACTAGCCGGGCGGCAATCCCTCTGCACCCGTTAATACGTGGGAGATGGCCGTCGAGTTCGGAAAGCAGTGGAGCGACGCGTCGCACCGGCCTCATCCCGATGAGCGAGACCGGCGTTGCCAGGGACGCGGATGTCTCCAGAGCGTTTCCCGTCGGCGCCGGCGGAGGGGTTTGGATCACTCGCCGACCAGCTCCGCGGCGCGCTGAAGCCGCGAGAGAAATGAGTCGCCGCGGATCAGCGTACGCGCAGAGTCGAACGCCCGTCGTTCAGACGATTCGGTTGACGAACCACCACAAGCCGACAACCGCAATGACCGCGCTCGCGGCCTTGAGGACCCGATCAGCAACCCGTGGTTGCTGACAACACAGCCGCCGGCAAAGGAGGACGAGCGGCAGTGCTACGAGGACGACGGCGATCTGTCCTGCTTCGGCCCCGCCGGTGAGCGTCGCGAGCGCCAGGGGCATCTGAGACGGTGCCAGCGGCATCTGCTGGAGCGAACCCGCAAACCCCAACCCGTGTGTGAGCCCGAAGGGGAATGCCACCAGCCACCGCCCATCGGCACTCGTGACGAACCAGTTCTCCGCGCCGACATACGCGACAGAGAGCGCAATGGCCGGCCCCACGAGCGCCGCGATCGGCGACAGGCCGCCGATCGCGGACAGGGCAAGCGTAATGGCGTGGCCAACGGCGAACGCCATCAGCGCGAACAGGAGAGACCTCGACCGGCCACCGACGAGCAGCAGCGCGATCAGGAAGACCAGGTGGTCGGGCTCCGTGAGGACGCGTGTGACACCGAGACGAAACACCCGTCCGGCCTGGCGGCCGAGCCCCATGGCCGCCCAGAGCCCGTTGCTCGCAGTGCCGGTGATAGTGAGTTGGGCGTGCCCGATGTACGCGATGCCCGGCGCGACACTGCGTCCCGTGTTGCCGGAGGCTCCTGCAGCGACTGCCGCGAGATGCCGATGACCGTGCGGCAGGAGATCGAGAAAACCGAGCGTTGCCGCCAACGTCTGTGGATCGCTCGTACACAGATAGGCGGCGCCGATTGACAGGCCGTCGCCTTCCTCCAGCGCGGCGTCCTGCAGCGTCCCTCGACAGGTTCCTGCGGCGGCGTCGAACGTGATGCGCGCGACGATGGCGTCGGTGAGGCCCGGCCATGCGGCGCGGAGTTCACGGTCCGAGACCGACCCGTCGCGATCGCCGTCGAGCTCCGGGAGGAGGGAGACGAGTTCGGCGCGCGCGAACAGCAGCCTGACCGTGAGTGTGCGGCCCTGCAGGGCGTACTCGCCTCGCGACGTCCCGACCGCGTGCGCATGCGCGACGCCCGGAACGAGCAGCGTGGCCAGGACGACCGCGATCCCGACCAGCTCAACGCGCCAGTGACAACGTGGCATCGGCCAGCATCCGTGACGCTTCGTTCGAGGCGGTCCAATCAAAGCGGGGATTCAACCGCAGCGCCTGGCGAATCAGATCGCGGCCCTGGACATCGCCGGCCGCAAGTCGAATCGCGCCCGCGTGGTACAGCAGCCGCGCGTCACGCGTCCCGAGGCGCAGCGCCTGATCGCTCGCGGTTCGCGCGTCCCCGATCCGGCCCGTTCGATAGAGCGCCCACGCGTAGGCGTCGTCCAGGTAGACGCCGCCTCGCGTCTTCCGTTCGGTGTCGATGAGTCGTAGCGCCTCCTCGGGCTCCAGGCCCTTGGTGGCCAAGAAGAGTCCCAGCGTGAGCCGATCCGTGGCCCGTCCATCACGGAGCACGCGCGCGTATTCTTTCGCGGCACCGGCGTGGTCGCCGACCATCTCGCGCGCGTCCCCGAGCAGCCACGCGGTTTCGGGGAGGGGGCTCTTGGCATAGGCCTTGTCGAGGTAGTCGATGGCCTGCTGTGGCCGCTTCAGGCTGATCGCCACGCGGCCCCGCCCAACGAGCGCCGGCGCGTAATCCGGAGCCCACTTCAGGGCTTCGGCAAGCACGGCATCGGCCCCCTCGTAGTCGCCCTCGTTCCAGTACATCGTCGCCGCCTGGACAAACGTCCATGCGGTGGGTTCGCGGTCCTGGATGTCCCGTCCGTTCAACGCGTATCGCATGAAGAGCTTCGCGTGGTCGGTGTCGCCCTCGAGCCAGCGGAAGTAGGCGGCTCGCGAGTAGGACGCCATGTCGGGGTGCACATCGACCATCCGCTGCGAGGCGGCCGCCGCCTCGTCGAACCTGCCAAGTTCCAGCAGTGCGTCGCTCTGCACGCCGAGCGTGAGCGCATCGTTCGGCTCCCGGCTCAGAATATCGTCCGCGACGCCGCGCGCTTCCTCGAAGCGGTGGTCGTTCATCAGCGCGAGCCCGCGCAATTGCAGCGCCGCCCGGTTGTTCGGCGCGACCACCAGCGCCGCCTCGGCGCACGCGCGCACGTTGACGTAAAACCCCGGATCGGTCGTCATCCTCGCCTTGCGGACCCAGCCCTGACCGACCAGGCTCCACGAGTGAGGCTCTGTCGGCAGCTTCCGCGCCTGGCCCTGCGTGTGTCGAATGGCGTCGTCCACCGGCGCGCCGCCGTCGGGCTCGGCAAGACAGAGGTCCCGGGATTCGCTGGCGGCGGACGGAGGTCTGGCGTGGCAGCCCGCGATGGCCGCGCATGTGAGAACCATCCACAGCAAGTGTCGTGTTCGCATAAGAGATCACCTAGGGAAAGAAGAGCCCTACCACGGAGTCCACGGTCGTATCGGTGTCCTCCGTGGTAGAGCCATATCGGGTGCACTACGGGAACGCCGGCGCCCCGTGTCCACCATCGAGGCCCTGATGCGGAAGCGCCAGCCAGGGGAACGACGGCAGGTAGTTCTTGTCGTTGTGATTCACGCCGTCGCCGACCGCGATGAGTCCCCTCGAGACGATCAGGGTAATCAGCGCGTCACTCACGTCGACCTGCTCCCGGTTGGGCGTGGATCCGCCCGGAATCATGCGACCGTTCGGGAACTGGGAATCGATCGCCATGTCGACTCGAAGGACGTCACCGGTCTTGCCCGGCGCGATCGGGACATGGTGGGCGTGCGGCGTGGGGTAGTTGTCGAGATTGATCGCCTGAAGGATGTCGACGCGGTTGGTCTTCAACTGCGTGTCGACCAGTGTCTGCGGCACGCCGAGGGCGCTGTAGATCCCCAGAAACTCGGCGTCGCGCACGAGGATCGGGTTCAGGAAGTACGAGGCGAAGTTCGCGACATCGGTTTCGGGGGTGGTGCGCAGATACTTGGACTGATCCTGCACGCCGATCATCCCGGCGTCGATGAGGGGCAGTCCCTCACGTCCGACCTGGACCCACGGCCCGCTGGTTTCCGGGTCGCGATCCGAGTGCAGCACTCTCACCTGGCGACGGCTCGCCGACGCCCACACGCCGAGCAGCGTGTCGTCTCCGGGCTGCCCGTTGTGCCGCGGCAGTCTTCCCGTGCCGGTGAGCTTCGGGGTCGGAATTTCCAGAGCGATGACGTTCAGATTGAAGCCCGCGAAGACGTCCTCGCCGGCGGAGTGGCGCCCGCCGATGGAGCTGAGCCCCGACAGGTTGAGGATATCGAAAATGCCTTTCTCGTCCAGGTAGAACCCGTCGTCGCGGGTTCCCACCCAGGACCGTCCCTCCGACCCGCCCCCGAGGTTCTTGATGAATGTCGCGGCGAACGCGTCGTCGTACAGGCCGACCTCGCGGCTCTCCGAGCCGAGCACGCCACCCGCCGAGTATGGCTGGAACGGTCCGAGTCCGTACGCGATCCTGTCGGTCTGCGGACCGATGTTGGGTGGCGCGACCGGCAGGTTCTCGCCAATGACCGTGCGATCGCAATCGTCGTCGTCGCGATCCTCGTACCAGTGGCCGCGGTGGCGATCCGGCCGGTGGACGATCTTGGTGACCGTGTAGGTCTGCTGCACGCCGCCCAGCTGAATCAGCAGTTCCTTGCCGCCCCCGGGCGGCTGCGAGAGATCGCTGTTGTCGACCGCGGTCGGCCTGGTCGAGTGCAGACGGATCTGGTACGTCACCGCGTCGTCCAGCTCGCCGGCTCCTCGCGTGATGTGGAACTCATACAGAACGTCATCGCACAGGCGCGTCTGCTGGTTCCCCTGCCCCGGCTCGTGGAGTCCGTTGTAGCCGGCGATGAGGTACATCTTGTCGTGGGTGCCTGGTGTGACCCACGCGTACACGTCGGTGTTGTCCACGCACGGGTCGTTCAGAATCGCCAGGGCCTCTCGATGGCTCGAGGCTCTGGTGTCCTGGGTGGTGGCCACGACCGCAAGTGCGACGGCTGCGGCGACCACGATCGCGCTGACTGCCTTCTTCATTGGGCGCTCTCCTTACCGTGGCGGGACCATCCCGCCACACTGCTGGGGGCGTCCTATCTACGGCCGGGATCAGCGATTGGATTTATCGGGGAAAGCGCGTAAAGCGTTACACTCACATCCGTCTTCGCGCCGGCTGCGTAAATCCTTATGTGGTTCATGTGGGCGCTCGCCGTTCTGGCCGGCTCGGCCGCTGCCGACCAGCAGGCACTTGAACGCATGGCTCGTGGCGAACACGACGCGCTGGCGGAGCTCTACGATCGGTATGGGCGGACTGTCTATTCTCTGGCCCTGAGAATCGTCCGCGATCAGGGAGACGCCGAGGACATCGTTCAGGAAGTCTTCTCGCAAGCATGGCGGCAGGCGGGTCGCTACGACTCAGGTCGAGGCCCCGTCGTGGGCTGGCTGCTGACGATGGCAAGAAGCCGGGCTATTGATCGGGTGCGTGGACGGCGGGTGCGTCCCGCCGCCATCCTCGACGAAACAGCCGCGCTCGACATGCCGGATGGCGCGCGGCTCGCAGACGAGCAACTCGAGTGGGCGGGACGAGCGTCGCAGATCCGATCGGTCTTTGAAGAGTTGCCGCTGCTGCAGCGGATGGCGATCGAGCTCGCCTTCTACGAGGGGCTCACGCACAGTGAAGTTGCCGAGCGGCTCGAGTTGCCCCTGGGCACGGTGAAAACGCGCATCCGCCAGGGACTGCTCAAGATGAAAGATCGCCTTGGCCGTGAGTGAGATGGACCACGACGCTCTGCGTGAATCGACAGGGCTTTACGTGCTCGGCGCGCTCGCTGCGACGGACCGCGAGGCGTTCGAGGCGCACCTGGCGACATGTGCCGTGTGCGCGGCCGAAGTCCGGACCCTCGCAGGAGTGTCGAACGCCCTGGCGTACGCGGTTCCTCAAATCGATCCGCCCTTCGCGCTGCGCAGCCGTATCCTGATGGACGCTGGCGCACCGCGCCAGACTTCCTCTCTTTCTTCCGCCGTGCCCGCGCTGGAGTCGCGGCCACGCGCGGCTTCTTCCCCGTCGTTCGTCAGCAGCGGCTGGCTCAGTGCCGCGGCGATGCTGGCCCTGGCCGTGGGGCTCGGCGGCTATGCCGTCAGCCTTCGGCAGCGGGTTGGCGGGCTGGAGCTTCAGCTGCGCGAAACCGTCAACCGGCTCGATCGGAGCGAGCAGGCAGTGGCGGTGGCGACCCAGATCGCCGAGCGCGCGCAGGTGCGCGTGGCCGTCCTCACGTCGCCTGACCTGACGCAGGTGAACCTTGCTGGCCAGCGCCCCGCTCCGCGCGCCATCGGTCGGGCGTTCTGGAGCCGATCGAGTGGCCTGGTGTTCGCGGCGACCGAACTGCCGCAGCTGCCGGCCGGCCGCACGTATCAGCTGTGGTTCCTGAGAGGGACCAGTCCGCCCGTGAGCGCAGGTCTTCTGAAGCCCGACGGGTCTGGCCGCATGACGGCCGCCTTCGATACGCCCGCGTCGGTCGGCACGTCGACCGGTCTCGCGGTGTCGATCGAGCCCGACGGCGGCGTTCCCGCGCCTACGGGTGAGCTCTATCTCGTTGGGTTGACGCAATAGGCGTTATGGGCGAGATTTGGCATTGTCGGCGCGCTCATCACACGCGGTCGCACGCGACGATCGCGTCCCGCAGCTCGTAGCTCGTCAGCGCATCGCACCAGCGCAACGTCGGCTCGCGATCGAGCCGGAGGCCGGGGAGTCGGAACAGCCGGTCCAGGAACACGCGCGTCTCGTGCAGCGCGACCTGGGCTCCGGGGCAGCGATGGCGACCGTCGCCGAAGCTCAGATGGGAGCCGCTCGCCTTCATCCGCTTCGCGCGATCGGGATCGATCTGGAGCGGGCACTCCCCCGCCACGGCTTCGTCGCAGTTCGCGGCGCGGATGTCGATGGCGATCAGCGTGTCGGCCGCGATTGTGCCAGAGGCGGTGGGCGTCGCCTCCGCCGCGCGTCGGTGCAACATGGACGCCACGGGCTCGAGACGCAGGATCTCGTCGAGGATCGCGAACTGGTCGTCCTCGTCACCTGTGAGGAAGCGCTGGCGCAGATCGTCGCGCTCGAACAGGTGCCACGCGACCATCACGATGAACTCGCGCGTGGTGACCATCCCCGCCGCCGCATAGGTGATGCACTCGATCAGGATGGCTTTATCGGAATAGCCTTCGTCCAGCAGGTGAGAGATCACGTCGTGCCCACGCGTCGTGCGCCGCGCGGCGATGGCGGGACGCACGTCGCGCAGGAAGAAGCTGAGCCCGTGGTAGTGCCTGAGGAAGCCGACCCACAGGCGCGTGGCCGGATTGGAGCCGCGCGCGAGGCCACTCGACAGCGTCGCGCGAATACGGCCGGCCATCCCGGCCGGATCGCTGTTGGTCAGCCCGACGATATCAGCGGCGACATCCACCGCGAGCTGGAAGCTGATCCGATCGAGAACGCCGTGACCATCCGCCTGCAGTCGGGCGAGCAGCGCATCCGTGGCTCGCTCCATCACGTCGCGATAGCGCGTGGCGATCGCGGTGGGCGTGAAGAAACGGGCGATCTCAGCCCGCTTGCGCCGGTGCGGCTCGCCGTCGAGGTAAAAGACCGGGCGTTGGGCGGGGTCAACAGCGGCGAACTGCTCCGCACCCACCCCACCCTGCCACATCGTGCTGCTGCGTAGAATATCTCGGGCGAAGAGGAAGCTCCCGGTCACCTGGGCTCCGGGTTCTGGAGCCACGCGCTCGGCCGCCATCCGTGCCGATTTGCGGTCGTCCCGGATGCCAGGCATGGGGCACCCCGACGACAGTCTCGCGTTCGTCGCAGCGTCGGCCATCCGTTTCATCTCAGCTTTCGACTTACGTTTCGTCGGGCGCCATCACGAAGGCGACATAGCTGCCCGTGTCCGATCCCTGCCGCGCTCCGCAACCGGAATCTGCATCCAGAATTCGAGGTCGTGGCGATCGACCTCGGTATGGGAGGCAAAGCGACGAACCGTCATGCGCGTGCTGCGCCTAGCCGCTTCTTCCAACGACATACTTTATTATCCCCCACAATCACGTGGAATCCGACTGTCGGGCTATTCTCCTTGGCGGAGGATTGAGATCATGTCCACGAACATCAGCCAGTCACTGCTTCCCGAATTCGAAAGCCCGATTTCAAACCCCACGCGAAGTCCATGCCGATGGCGCGCCTGGCGGGGCATCTGGCGGAGATTCCGATGTGGGCGGTCATGACCCTGGCGCAGGACGAGCTCGACGTGAACCCGCCGGGCGGCAGAGAGATGCAGGCGGCGGTGATGGGCTCCCGAC
>JBGOTP010000121.1:0-13064 GCA_041476545.1 Vicinamibacteria bacterium
AACACCGCGCGCCCATCACCAGCGGAACGACCCGGCACGACGGCGCTCAACAAGGACGGCGCGTCGACGGTCGGCGCCACTTCATACCGCATCAGCAGGTTGTCGGCTCTCCCGTACGCCTCCATGTACCCTTGAACCCCGTCGTGGCTCACGTCGTAGCCGATCGATGGCAGGAGCAACTCTCTGGCGTCGGCGGCCCCCCCGATCATCAACTCGCTCAGCTTGAGTGGTCCGGCGTCGACGAGTCCCGCATGGATCGGATGTTCGATCGAACCCACGCGACCACCTTCGGTCACCGCGAGCTTCAACAGGTATTCGCCCGGGGCCAGGCTTGCACTGACCGTGTACTCCAGGGGCGCCGGGACACGGCCCGGCGGGGCCAGCCGGCCGTCGCCGACCTGGTGCACGACGATGGTCCCCGTGCTGTCGCTGATGACGTACCCGAGGGCGACCGTCTTCGCCGACGTGTAGTCGCTCCCGACATCGGCATGAATCAGCACCTGAATTTTCGATACATCCTGATCACGCATGGAGAACGTCGCCACGTGCAGCGGCAACGCAATCGTGTCGAGAGGCGAGCTGAGCGCCGCTGCGATCGCTTCGAGCGGGTTGGGCGATCCGGCACGCGCGCTGGCGACAGCGGCCGACAGTTCGCGTCGCGCGCGCACAACCGCCCCTCGTCGCCCGACCTGGACGTTGATCGCATGCGCTTTCCCGTCGGTATCGGCCGGCGCCGATTCCACGCCGATCAGGTAGTAACCCGAGATTTCCCGCTCGAGACGCTGAAAAGCGGTGTCGCCCACTCCGGCCACGTCAAACACTTCTCCCTTCGACGCGGAAGCGAGCATCTCGAGACCGGTGTAGCGGAGCTGGCGATCGCCCACTCCCAGCTTGGGCGGCCGTTTGGCCGCCATGTCAAAGGCGCGATCGTCCAGCTTCATCGCATAGACGCTCGTGCGCGCGGCCGCGGCGAGCGAACCAAGAGCCAGAACGGTACCGGACTGCGAGCCCATCGCGAATCCCTCGGAGACGAGCACGAGTGTTTTCGGCGCGTCGATCTTTCTCAGGCTGTCGAGCAGCCCCTGAAGTGAAAGGAGCGTTCGATCGGCACCCTGCCTCAGCGACGAGGCGATGGCCTCCGCGTCCGCGGCGATCTGCGCCGGGCAGGTTGGATCCCCCCGGACCGAGAGTCTGGCGCACTCTCGAGCGACGACGGTCTGAAGCGCCGACTGCACGCCGTCCACGATGTCGAGAGCCTCCGAGGGGCCGAGACTATGGACGCCGATCTCCGAGATGAGCCGCATCTCGCCGCTCATGCGCGCAATCGCGTCCTTGACGGTCGCTCGGTTGGTCGTGAACGCGGTCGCGATACCACCGCCGATGGCCACCGCCGCGACGCGATCGGCGGGTTCAAGACCATCGATGAAGGTGTTCATCGCCGATCGAAGGCCCATGGCTCCGTCGGGCCGGATGTTGGGCTGATCGATCGCAATGACGATCAACCGCCCGCCAGTGGAGTTTTCGTTCGTGGAATAGCCATCGGGCGGTGGCGGTGGTGCTGGACGTGTTGCCGGCCGAGTGAGCGGTATCCATTCCACCCGGGCGACACGGCGGGGCTTGCCGTCGATGCGAACCATGAAGTCGGCAGGCTGCAGGTTCACCAGCGGCCGCCCCTCGCCGTCGACTACCGTGACGTCGAGCGCGGTCACTTCGATCCCCGCCCGGAACGTCGGACTCTGGGCTCCCGGCGATCCCTGACCCGGCCGGGCTCCCTGAGCCTGTTGAGCCCCTCGCACCCCTTGAGTAAGGAGCGCGCCGGCGACAAAGAGGACCAGTACCAGCTTCATGAGATCCTTCTCGACTGACTGAGCCTATTTCTGCAGCGCTGCGCGATAGCCCTTGCGCGCGCGCACCCGCCCCGGGCCATCGACCTCGACCTTGAGATCCCGCCACTTACCGTCCCTCGAGCGATTGGTCGACTGATAGCCGAGAAGGTACTGATGCGACAGCTCCTGGAGCAACTCTTCGAACGCTTCGTGGAGTTTATCGATGCTGTCAGTCGAGAGTGCCCGTCCCCCGGTCGGATCGGCCAGGCGCCGCATGACTTTCTTGAGGGGCTCGGCCGACACGCCGCGGCCCTGCCCGATCATGTACAACGTCACGTCGCTCGCCTGCAGCCGCTGTTCGGCCTCGTCGAGCGTGAGCCGGCTGCCCCGGTCTTCTCCATCCGAAAACACGATCAGGGCCTTGCGACCGGTTTGCTGATCGAGCAGGTCCACCCCGCGAGCGATCACGTCGTAGAGAGCCGTGGCGCCCCATGGCGCCAGGCGATCCACGGCCTTGATGCGCTCGGCGGGATCGGTCGTTCTGCGGGTGACGGTGATGATGGAATCGTTGAAGCCAAGCAGCGTGACCTGGTTCCCGGGCGGGACGGCCGTCAGAAAATCCTTCACCGCGCTCTTCAACTTGGGCATGGCATCGGCCATGCTGCCACTGATGTCGACCGCCACGACAAGCTCCAGCGGCACGTCTTCGGCGATGAAGCTGTTGATCGCCTGCGGCCGGCCATCTTCCCAGACGCGAAACGCGGATTGCGGAAGACCCCGAATGAATTTGCCATCGTTGTTGATGGTCACGGTGACCTGAACCGCCTCGACTTCCGTCGTGTCAACGAAGCCGAGTCCCTTGGTGCGCAGCGTGGTCACGACGCGCGGCCTGCCATCATTCCATGCGACGACCAGGCGCACCTGATGCTCGCGCACGTCGCGGCCCGCATCCCATTCACAGGCGTACGGAGGCGTCGAGACGACGCACACCTCGCGTCCATCGATGAAGAAGCTGGCGGACGAGGCGGCCGCGGCTGGCGTGATCTGCGCGCGCAGTTGCACGGATCCGGTCAGATAGCTCCCGGCCTCTGGCGAGGTGATCGCCACGTGAACATCGGACTGGGCGCGGATGTTCGTCGCACTTCCCGCGATGATCGCGATCCACATCGCGGCGTGGCGTATCGGTCCCCTCACGGCTGCTGCTCCACATCGCCTGCCTCAGGTATCAGCGGACCATCTGCGGTCGCGGCCGCCACGTAGTCTTCAATCCGTTCGCGCGACGCCATCCGCGCCGCGCGCGTGAGCGTCAGCCAGTCGTTCGCGTCGTTGGGCCGCACTTCGTCCACGAATTCCTGCACCGCAGCGCCAACGACCATCCTGGCGAGCGCCGCCGGCAGCCGCAGGGTTGCCAGCATGACGGCCACGTGCAGGTTGATGTCCGGAACGGCGCGGCTCATGACACCGGCCTGAGGCCGCCCGCCGACAATGCGCCACTCGTTGGGCGCCGCCAGGCGGGTGCACAGGCAGCCGGAGATCGGCGTGCCGGACATGCCCCATCCGTCCAGATTCAGCCTGGAGCCGTTCAACGCGGAACCAGACGCCTGGCCCGCACCAAGCGTCAGCAGCTCGTTCAGCGAAAAGAACGACGGCACGCGGCGCGGATCGTGAGCCGCATCCCACTGCGCCGCCCGGCGGCGCCAACCATCGAGCTTGATTTCTGCGGCGAGCCCATCGAGCGTGTCGGGTGTATCCGTCGCATCGACGCTACCGACACCATCCGCCGAAGTGCGGACTCCCGCGGCGATCACGGCCCCCTCGACACGCGCCCGGCCTTTGGCCACTGCGGCCGCAATGGCATCGCGTTCCTCGTCGCGCATCGTGTACGGGTTGAGCAGGGCCACCGATTTGGTGAAGGTGTCACGATCGTTCGACAACAGCACGGGTGCAGATGTGGCGGACTCCGTGACGACACGGCGCAGCGTGAGCGACGCAAACGCCACGTCGAGTCCGAGCAGCGATCCGAGGACCCGTCGTGGGACACCCGGCTCGACAATCTGGCGCGGAATCGACCATGGCGTCAAACGCCTGGCGGCTTTGTCCTTGAGGGCCAGGCCGAAGTCGTGACGACGGGACAGGTCGGCCGCGAGCAGCGTGCCTTCGGCGGGATCGCCGACGTGGAGTGCGTACACGATGGCGCCGAGCGCCCCGCCGAGGACCGCGCCCGACAGGTCGCCCAGAGGTTCGGCGATCGCCGCTGCGCGCTTTGCATCCTTCGACGTCACAATCTTCGACAGATCCTTCATCGCGCGATTCACGATCATCGTGGCGTCCGGCAGACCTTCAGTCCCCGATGCGACCTTCGGCAACAGCGCGCGCAACGCGGCGACCGCCTCCTGAATGCCGGCCAGATCGATCGATGCGGATCCGAGCGATCGGGCGATCCGTTCGAGATCGAGCGCCGTCTCGATCGAGTACCCGCGCTGACGCTCGCGAATGGTCCGAAGCCGTCGTTCTTCAGCCGCTGGAAGATCCAGCCGATACTGCTCCCCTTCCCAGATCACACGTTCCGTGTGGCTGCGTGCGGCGCCTGTCGCCCCGGCCAGTGCCCCCAGTACCGCCTGCTCCGCCGAGCCCCTCGGCGCGATCGCTGCCAGCAGCTCGTTCCGAACCCACTGCGCGACGCGCGCGCCGTACCGGCCGTCCTTCGTCAACGGGATTGCAGCAAGACTCGTCACGAGCGATCCCGCGCGCGACGGTTCCAGGCCACCGGATGCCTTCATGTGCGACAAGAGTGCCAGCGCACCTTGAAACTGCTCGAGAGCCGGGAACGCTCCGCTTGCGTCGAGTTCCGAGAGGCGATGCGCGGTCCTCGCCGCGACGGCGTAAACCGCGGGGTCCGCGATGCCCATTCGTTCGATCGTCAGCACCAGCGCAGGATACGCGGGCAGGGCGCGCACCGCCGTCAGGACATCGCCGAGGCGCTCTTGGGGACGAGAGACGAACGCGCGCAGACCGAACGCCAGCTGCTGGAGTCGCTGCGATCGAAGCTTCCGATCTCCCGCGAGGATCGCGTCGGCAAGCCAGGCCGCATCGACCCTGCCTTTCTCGTCCGCGTTCTCGATCGCCTTCGAAGGATTCTCCGGCAGGTCGAGGCTCTCGAACGCTCGCGACCACAACGTCAGCGCCGCCGGACCCTCGGGCGCGCCGTTCGTGCCGGCCTGCACGTTCAGCAGCAGGATCCCGATGTCGTCCAGCGGTCGCGCAAACGGGACCTCGTGCACGTTCCAGTCGCTGTCCTCCAAGTGAATGACTGAAACGAGCGATTTGAATCGGTCCATGCGGACGCGCTCATCCTCAATCCACAGACCGAGCGCAAAGGCGGCACGCGGGGCGTCCAGCTCCGTGATGAGATCATACAGATACGCCACGTGTCCGCTGGCGCCCGAGAGCAGCGCGTACAGGAACAGCTCGGGGCGCACGACCGTTTCGCCGACAACCGATTCCCAGAGCGGAACCGCCGCGGCACCGCCGGGCGTCACGACGCGGCCCTCGTGCACGCGCATACTGCTCGCAAATGTCGCGAACACCGGCGCCGCGTTCTGCCCATAGAGCTGTTCCAGCAGGCGGGGGGTATCCGCGACGTACTGCAGTGTCTCGTCGTCCAGGGCCGCAAGCCCATGGCAGAGGAGCGCCGCGCGGCGATCGGCGAAGATCGCGCTGAAGAGATTCGAAGGCGGTACGGCTCGGCGGAAGACGACCTCGCCCCACAGCGCGGCGGCAAGCGGCACGGGCACGAGTTCGATCGGCAGCCCGACCTGAACGGTTTCGCCGGCGTTCAGGCGGCGCCCGAAACCTTCGAGATTCACGCCCAGATCCGCGAGGAGCTGGACCCGATCCGCGGCGGCCTTGTCGTTGGCGGCGTCGACCGAGTATCGGCCTTGGCTCTCCTTCAAACGCAAGTCAATGAGTTCGAGGAACGTCTTCAACTGTTCGCGGTCGGCTTTGCTGCCTGACGCGATGGCCAGCGTGAGCGCACCGCCGCCACGCAGACCATCGAGGGCCGCCTGAAAGCGCCCAGCCGCGTCGAGATGCGTCGTCAGACGGTGCAGGGTGGAAGCGGGTCCGTCCCTGTGGCCGTCGGGCAGTCCGTACGTCAGACGCGCGACCTCAGCCACGAAGCGCGACGGATCGGGCGGCGTCTCGAGGCCGATGGCGCGGGCGAGCGCCACGGTTCCGCCGGGAACGGGAATGTCTTCGGAAATCGACGCCGCCGCGAGGGCCTGCGCGCCGAATGCCGCTACAATCGTCAGGCTTCCGGCGAGAATGCGGAACATGCTCGTTTCTTGATTCAGGATCCGTCAGGCGGAATCCAATTATAGCCATGGCATCAGCTCAGTACACCGCGAAAGACATCACCGTTCTCGAGGGCTTGGATCCGGTTCGCAAGCGCCCAGGCATGTACATCGGTGGGGTCGGATCGGCCGGACTTCACCACCTTGTGTGGGAGATTCTCGACAACGCCATAGACGAGGCGATGAACGGCTTCGCCTCGAACGTGAGCGTCACGCTCCACGCCGACGGGGCCTCGATCACGATCGAAGACGATGGCCGCGGCATTCCGGTTGACAAGCATCCGACGACGAAGAAGAGCGCCGTCGAGGTGATCTTCACCGTCCTGCACGCCGGCGGAAAGTTCGAACACGGCAGCTACAAAACCGCCGGTGGTCTGCACGGTGTCGGCGCCAGCGTGGTGAATGCCCTGTCAAAGGAACTGGTCGCGACCGTGAAGCGGGACGGCGCGCAGTGGGAAATGCGCTTCAAGCAGGGCAAGCCGGTTGGCCCGCTGAAGAAGATCGGTCCGGCGCGCGGCAGCGGAACGATCGTCTACTTCCATCCGGACGCCACGATTTTTCCGAAGATCGAATTCGACCCGGCGGTCATCAAGGAGCGGCTGGAGGTGTCCAGCTATCTGCACAAGGGTCTGAAGATCGTCTTCGAGGACGAAACGACGAAGTCGAAAGCGGTCTTCCAGCACAGTGAAGGCATCGTCGACTACGTGAAGCAGATCGTGACCGAGCGAGGCGCGAAGCCGGTGCACGAGTCCGCCTTCGTTCTCAGCAAAGACGAGGGACTGCGTCTGGACCTGGTCCTGCAGTGGACGGAGGCCACCGACGAACACCTGCGTTCGTACGTCAACGGCATTCCGACCGGGTCGGGCGGCACGCACGAGAACGGGCTGCGCGCCGGCATCGGCAAGGCCGTGCGTAACTTCATCGAGACGCACAACCTGACGCCCAAGGGGGTGACGCTGACCGCTGAAGACATCCGCGAGGGCATGACCGGCGTACTGAGCCTGTTCATTGCGGAACCGCAGTTTCAGGGGCAGACCAAGGATCGGCTGAACAATCCCGAGATCCTTTCCGCGGTGGACGGCGTCGTTCGGCCGGCGCTCGAGCACTGGCTCAATCACAACATCAGCGTGGCCGAGGCCGTCCTGGCGCGCATCATCCTCGCTGCGCGCGCGCGCGAGGCGAGCCGTGCGGCGCAGGCCGAAGTGTCACGCAAGAGCGCGACATCGTATCGGCTCAACCTGCCGGGCAAGTTGAGCGACTGCACCAACTCCACGAGTGAAGGCAGCGAAATCTTCATCGTCGAGGGCGATTCAGCCGGTGGATCGGCGAAGCAGGGGCGGGATCGCGCGCGACAGGCCATCCTGCCGCTGCGCGGCAAGGTACTCAACACCGAGAGCGCCTCGCTCGCGAAGGTCATGGAGAACAAGGAACTCTCCGACCTTGTGACCGCGCTCGGCTGTGGGCTCGGCAAGACGTTCGACCTTTCCCGACTCCGCTACGGCAAGGTGATCATCCTGGCCGACGCGGACTCCGACGGCAACCACATTGCGACGCTCCTCCTCACGTTCATCTACCGTCACCTGCCGGAGCTGATGACCGCCGGCCACATCTATCTCGCGCAGCCGCCGCTCTATCGCATCGACATCGGCAAGGACACCTTCTGGGCACTAGACGATGCGCAGAAGGAGGCCATCGTCAAACAGCACACGACCGGGAAAGCGTCCGGGACACGTGCGGCGCCGGACATCACGAGGTTCAAGGGCCTCGGGGAGATGATGCCGAAGGTGCTGTGGGAGACGACGCTGAACCCGCGCACGCGGCGCCTGTTACGGGTGGAGATTGTCGATCAGCTCGTGACCGATCGCGTGATGAACGAGCTGATGGGGAAGGACGCGTCGGCGCGTTTCCGCTTCATCATGGAGCGCGCGGAGGAAGCGGAAGAACTGGACGTCTGACCGCTCGACCCGCCTATTCCAAGAGCAGCGGCTCGCTCGGATCCTCGCTCATCGGCATCAGATGATGGTCGCTCATGATGAGCCGGGCGCAGGCGTTCCACCTGAGGAGCGCATCGTCGTTGTTGGGCGGCCGCAGTTCTTCCGCCTTTTCGTAGCAGACCATCGCCTCGCGGAGCCACTCGTACGCGCGAGGGCCGCCGCGCGGCGTGCCGTGTTTGAGGGAGGCCTTCGCGCGTCGCTCGTAGACGATGCCGGTGTAATAGGCCCGGTCGTACTCGTTCGTGAGGCGGTCGACCGTCTTCCAGGCGTCGTGGACACGTGTTGTATCCGCGTCGAACTGATCGGTGATGGCCAGCAAGAGCATCGTGATCGCTTCCTGATTCGTCGGGCCGATCTCGAGCGCGTCGAGACAGATGCTCTCCGCTTCGCCTGGTTCGTTCAACAGACGGTAGCGCTCGGCCTTGGCGAGCGCCCTGGGTACGGCCTCCGGCGAGAGGGTCTTGAGCTCAAACATGGCGACCTCCGCGCAATACCCGAAACACCTTGGCGATGGGATCGTACAGCTGATCGATCACCCGCTCCTTGAGCGGGATGATGGCGTTATCGGTGATGGTGATGCCTTCGGGACAGACCTTGGTACAGCACTTGGTGATATTGCAATAACCGATGCCGTGCTCGTGCTGCAGCGAACGCGCGCGGTTGTCGACGTCGAGCGGGTTCATCTCGAGCGCGGCGGCGTAGACCAGATGCCGCGGTCCGACAAACGAGTCGAACATGCGATGGTCGCGCAGCACGTGGCACACGTCCTGGCACAGGAAGCACTCGATGCACTTGCGGAATTCCTGCACGCGCTCGACGTCGGCCTGCGCCATCCGCCAGGTGCCGTCGGGTGAATCGGCCGGTCGAGGCGTGAATTTCCGGATGCGTTTTTTCGCCTGGAAGTTCCACGAGACGTCGGTTACGAGATCTCGAATCAGCGGGAACGCGCGCATCGGCTCGATCGTGACCGGCTTGGACAGATCGAGCTCATTGAGCCGCGTCATGCACATCAGCCGTGGGTTGCCGTTGACTTCCGCGGAGCACGAACCGCACTTCCCCGCCTTGCAGTTCCAGCGGACGGCCAGATCGTTGGCCTGCTCGGCTTGAATCTGGTGCACGGCGTCGAGCACGACCATCCCTTCGGAGACGTGGGTCGCGTAGCCGCGGAACTCGCCGCCCTGTCGGTCGCCACGCCAGACTTGAAAGGTGGCTGTGTTCACTTCATCTCCTCGATGACTTGCTTCAACTCGGCCGGCATCTCGGGAATCGACGCGCGAGAGACCTCCATCGCGCCGTCGCGGCCCTTTCGGACGACGAGGTTGAACGCGGCGTAGAGCGGATCCTTGTCGGGATAGTCGTCGCGGAAGTGTCCGCCGCGGCTCTCGCGGCGTTCGATCGCCGAGCGCGTAATCGCTTCCGAGACCGTCAGCAGGTTGTGCAGATCGAGTGTCGCATGCCAGCCCGGGTTGTACTCGCGATGGCCGCCGACGCCGACCCGACGCGCACGTTCCCGCAGCGTCTCGAGGCCGTCGAGCGCCTTGCGCATCTCCAGCTCGGTTCGCACGATGCCCACGAGGTCCTGCATCATCTCCTGCAAGGCGTACTGCACTTGATAGGGACCCTCGCCCTGGGTTCCACGGTCGAACGGCTCGACCGCGCGGCGAGCGGCGTCGTCCACCTGTTGCGCGTCGATCGACCCGTGCCCGTGGCTCTTGGCGAACTTCGCCGCGAACTCCCCGGCACGCTTGCCGAACACGATGATGTCCGAGAGCGAGTTGCCGCCGAGACGATTCGCGCCGTTGATGCCGGCCGCGCACTCGCCTGCGGCGAACAGCCCCGGCACGGTCGACATCTGCGTGTCCGCGTCGACCCGCACACCACCCATGATGTAATGCGTCGTCGGGCCGATCTCCATTGGCTCCTGTGTGATGTCGATATCCGCGAGCTGCTTGAACTGGTGGTACATGCTCGGCAGCTTCCGCTTGATGTGTTCGGCGGCATTCGGGATCCGGGCCTTGATCCAGCTGATGTCGAGAAACACGCCGCCGTGCGGGCTGCCCCGGCCTGCCTTGATTTCGCGGACGATACAGCGGCTCACATGGTCGCGTGTCAGCAGCTCCGGCGGCCGGCGCGCCTCTTTGTCGCCTTGCGTGTACCGCCAGCCTTCCTCTTCGTTATCCGCGGTCTGCGTGCGATAGTTCTCCGGGACCTCGTCGAACATGAAGCGTCGGCCCTGATTGTTCCTCAGCACGCCGCCCTCGCCGCGCACGGCTTCGGTGACGAGGATGCCTCGTACGCTCGGCGGCCAGATCATGCCGGTTGGATGGAACTGGACGAACTCCATGTCCACCAGATCCGCCAGGGCGTCGTAGGCGAGCGCGTGACCGTCGCCGGTGTACTCCCAGCTATTGCTCGTGATCTTGTAGGCGCGACCGATGCCGCCGGTCGCCAGGACGACGGCCCTGGCCTTGAACAGCTTGAACCGTCCGCGTTCCCGCTCGTAGCCGAACGCGCCGACCACGCGCTCACCGTCCTTGAGCAGCGTGATGATCGTGCACTCCATGTGCACGTCGATGCCTTGGTGGATCCCGTGGTCCTGCAACGTCCGAATCATCTCGAGACCGGTGCGATCGCCGACGTGGGCCAGGCGTGGATACCGGTGGCCGCCGAAGTTGCGCTGGAGAATTTTGCCGTCCGTGGTCCGGTCGAACATCGCGCCCCACGCCTCGAGCTCGCGCACGCGATCGGGGGCCTCCTTCGCGTGCAGCTCCGCCATGCGCCAGTTGTTGACGTACTGGCCGCCGCGCATCGTGTCCGCGAAATGGACTTTCCAGCTGTCCCGATCATCGACGTTGCCGAGCGCCGCGGCAATGCCGCCTTCGGCCATCACCGTGTGTGCCTTGCCGAGCAGCGACTTGCACACGAGCCCGACGGACATGCCGCCGGCAGAGGCTTCGATGGCGGCTCTCAGCCCCGCTCCACCTGCGCCGATGACGAGGACATCGTGCTCGTGTGTCTGATACTCCATTGCAAGAGCTTTCAGCTGTCGGCTTTCAGCTTTCAGAAAATTCGAAAATCCGACCACACGCCCATGGAGCAGAGCCGGACGTACAGGTCGGAGAAGCCCACTGTAAATAGACTGCACCACGCCCACCGCATGTGCTTGCGATTGAGACAGCTCACACAGGAGTACGCCCGAGTGCCGATCGGTGAACGCGACAGCTCATCGACGCAGCCGCCCACGACATGACGCAGCGAATGACAGCCGAACAGGTACGCGCTCAAGAGGACGCAATTGGTAGCCAGAACGAGCGTGCCCACGCCGACGCCAAACGAGACGGTACCCGTCGCGGGATCCGCGAACCACAGAGCCTTCCAGACATCGGAGTACAGGAGAAACAACACCCCTAGCGACAGAAATAACATGTATCGGTGGATGTTCTGCAGGATGAGCGGAAACGAGTGCTCGCCTCGGTACGTCGAGCGCGGCTCCCCGACCGTGCACGACGGCGGGTCCGCCCAAAAGGCTTTGTAGTACGCGCCTCGGTAGTAGTAGCACGTCAGCCTGAAAAAGCCTGGAATGGGAAGAATCAGCAGCGCCGGCGAAAAGGGCAGCCACGCGGGCCACGTGACCGGCGGCGGACCGAACCAGCTGTGCGGCGAGTTGCCGAAGATTTCCGGCGAGTAGAACGGGGACAGGTACGGCCCGTACGTGTAGTGATCGCCCCGGAACGCCGCCCACGTCGAGTAGACGAGGAAGGTCGATAGCCCGAAGACGACGACGAGCGGCTGGATCCACCACGCGTCGTGACGCGCGGTTTCGCCAAACCGACGAACTGGCAGCCGGACCGGCGCAGTCGATACAGACATGCAACAGATCCTCGAGTGAACCGCGTTGAGAGATCGCCGAAGCTTCCGCCGACCCTAGGGTTCCGCCGCCGAACGACGCGTGAGGAGGTGTACCATACTGATGACCGTCGCGAAATTCAAGCGGGCCGGTGGCGCGCACCTCGTGCAGGCAGGACGCTCACGGCTTCGGCCACACGACGCCCTGATCTTTCTTCGTCACCGTCGCCAGTCCCTTGTAGACGAACTTCTGCACGCGCTGACCCCGATATGTCTCCGTCGTATAGAGGTTCCCCTTCGAATCGGTCGCGATGCTGTGGACGCCGTAGAACTCGCCCGGCTGGCGCCCGCCTTCGCCGAAGCTCGTGAGCAGCTCGAGCGTGTCGCGCAGGATCACGTGGACCTTGTCGTTCTCGCCGTCCGCGAGATAGATGTATTTCTGCTGCGCGTCCTTGGAGAACGCCACATCCCACGCGGAACCGGACCCGAGCGTCTCCTTGTTGAAGAACCCCTCCTTCACGAAGGTGCCGTCCGGCTTGAACACCTGAATCCGATCGTTCACGCGGTCGCAGACGTAGAGCAGCCGATCGACCGACAGATCCGCACAGTGCACCGGATTCCTGAACTGCTGCGCCGGCGGCGCCTTCGGATCGTACCGCCCCAGATCCACATCGTCGGGCCTTCTGCCGTACGCGCCCCAGTGGCGCTTGTAGGCGCCCGTCTCGGCGTCGAAGACGATGACGCGGTGATTGCCGTAGCCGTCGGCGACGTAGAGTTCGTTGGTTTCCTTGTCGAGAAACGTCTTCGCCGGGAGACGCAGGTTCGCCGTGTCGTTGCTGCCCTTGCTCGAGAGCGGCTTCCCGATCTGCATCAGGAACTTCCCCTCGTGCGTGAACTTCAGGACCATGTTGTCGTTGAACGATTGTGTGCCCCCGGTCTGGCGCTCATCCTGCTGGACGTTCTGCCCGGCGGTCGGCTGCCCACGCCCGCGCGCGGCGCCCGCCGCACCGCCTGCCGCCGGCGCGGCACCACGCCCGTTGCCGCCG
>JBGOTP010000122.1:0-13007 GCA_041476545.1 Vicinamibacteria bacterium
CCTGGCCGGTTTCGAGGTCATCCACGCCAAGCAGCATGCCGAAATGGAATTGCAACGCGGTGAACGGACTGATGGGCAGCAGCCCGCCCTCCTGTCCCTGGCCGGCCAGCTCGCACGCGGTTTTGTCGACAATGGTGGGCATCACGCACTCTCCTAATAGCTGTCGCCACGAATCGCGCTGGGCAGGCGCGCCGCGGTCGTCGACCGCGCCGAGGTCAACAGGTTCCGCCGCAGGCCGATCGCGTCGCCCAGGTAGTCGGCCCGGCGATCGGCCGCCTGCGCCAGTCCGAGGGCGTTCGCGTAGTCGTTTTCGGCCGTGTCCATGGCGGTGGCGAGGGACACCGGATCGATCCCCTTCAGGTCGGTCAGCGCGGCCACTCCGCCCAGGTATTGGACCAACACGTTCCAGGCGCCATCGGGGATCGCGGCCTCCCACAGATCGAGGTCACCTTTGTTGGCCGCCGCGAACGTCCCCAGATCACTTTTGAATTTGGTCTTCGCCGTGTCGATCGCCGCCCGCTTGGTCGCGATCTGCGCGTCGGCGCCGAGCGCGTCCACATCGGTCGCGATGGAGGTGAGCACTTGCGCGGCAAGCGCGCTCCGAGCGGCGAACAGATCGTTGAGATCCTTGTCGAGATCTTCGGCCGTCGGCTCCGCTGCCGCGCCCTTCACGGCGAGATCCGCGACTCGCGCCTGCTCGGCGGCGGTCAACAGGTCCGGGACGGTTCCCGGCGCGGCGAGCTCGATGGCTTCGAGCGCGACCATGACCGTCTCGGCCTGCGCGAAGCGGGTCGCCGCGGTCGCCACGTAGGCTGCCAGCGCGTCCTGGGCGCGCTCGAAGGCGATTCGCGTCTGAGTCGCCTTGCCCGCGAGTCCACTGTCATTCGCCTGCTGGGTCCCGAGCGCGTCAGCGGCATGATCGAGATCGGCCTGCAGGGTCGCCAGCTGGCTCACGCGCGCATCGCGGCGCTTGTTCGCAATGGCCACGATCTGGGCGGGGAAGTTCTTGTCGATGCGCTTCTTCGCGTTGGTCAATGTGGCGCTTGCGGAGAAGGCGGTCGCAACGGCCTTGAGTGTCGTGAGCGGCGCATTGCCGATCGTGGTCTTCAACATGCCGCGCGCGGTATCGTCGGATTTCACGGCCTCGACAGTCGCCGCGACACGTGCCGCGCGCGCCTTGGCTCGGGCGAGCGTTCCGGCGGCGGCTTCAACGGCCGCCTGGAAGGCCGCGACGTCATCCTGATCGTCGATGACGGTACCCTGCTGTCCGCGCTGCTTGATGATGAGCGCGACGATCTGGTCGAGCAACATTTCGGCATCGGGCGGGTCCGCCACTGCGAGTTCCGCGCGCTTGGCGGCGATCTGCGAACCGGTCTTCGCCACCTCCTCGAGATCGCCGTCGATCTTCTTGGCTGGCGCACCGTCAAGTGTCTCTTTCGCCTTGGCGAGAGCCGTCTGGGCGTCCGCCAGATCCTTCTGGGCCGCCGTCTGTTCGGCTGCGTAGATGGCCAGCTGCTGCCGCCAGAATTGGAGAAGGGTCGTAGCCACAGGTCCTCCTTAGACGTCCTTAGACGGGAACAATGCCCACCGGCGTGCCTGGAAACGCTTTGGCAGATTTCTCGTATTCGCGCCGTATCGCGCCGACAAGATGCCGCTGGCCGATCGCCGTGTCGGCCGCCGCGGCCAGAAACCCGGCCGCTACCGACGCGTTACGGATCAATCCCCCGACAATCGGGTACAAGCCCGCGAGCTCGTCGAGATCGACGTCAGCGGCAAGCGGCGCTTCCGGTGGCAGGTGACAGCGCCAGAGCGCTCGCCGCTCAGCCGCCGCCGGCTCGTCGAACTCGATCGCGAACTCGACGCGCCGGAGAAAGGCGGGATCGATGTTCTGCTTGAGATTGGTCGACAGGATCGTGAGCCCTTCGAATCGCTCGAGGCGCGAGAGCAAGTAGGCGGTCTCGAGATTCGCGTAGCGATCGTGAGCATCAGAGACTTCCGTGCGCTTCCCGAACAGCGCGTCGGCTTCGTCGAACAACAGCACCGCCTGCGCCCGCTCGGCAGCATCGAAGACCTGGGCCAAATGTTTCTCGGTCTCGCCAATCCACTTCGACACGACCCGGGAGATGTCGACCACCATCAGGTCGACACCGAGGCTGTTGGCCATCACTTCGGCCGACAGCGTCTTGCCCGTGCCGGGGGGGCCGCTCAGGAGCAGCCGAACGCCGCGCGCGCCGGCTCGTCCGTCGAGGAACCTCCAGCGGTCGAGCACCGTGCCTTGATGAATCAACCGGTTCAACGCCTCGACCAGCAACGCCTTTCGATCGGCTGGCAGGACGAGCTGCTCCCAGCTGGCCGCCGGTCGCACCATCCTCACGCCGGCAGCGAGCGGCACATTCGAGCGAACGCGAACGCATTCGGCGACCAGCGCAAGGTCGTGGGCCGAACCGTTCACCTTGGGGCGCGCGCGGAGGTCGGTCGTCACGTCGGCTGCCGCCGACGGCTCGAGGGCATATCGCGATGCCAGCGTCGAGGCATGCTGGGCGAGCTCGGGCAGGGTGTCGCACCACATTCGCTCCCGCGCTGAAGCGGTCAACGCGGCGACGTCGACCGTTATCACCGGCAGGCGACCGCCCACCTCGATCGCGCCGCGCCGTGCGCACACGATGACAAGGCCCGGACACGACTCGAACTCAGGCAGCGGAGCCGACGACGCATCCGATCCCAGCAGCTTGAAGATCGGAACCGCGCCGCGGGCAGCGGCGTGAACGAGCCCCAGCCGTGAAGCGCCGGACACTGTCGCCGGACCAATCTCGAACGCCGCCCACCGGCGACCACACGCCGATACCAACGCCGCGGCCCGGTGAAGCGCGACCGTCTCCGTGTCGCCCGCGACAACCATGACGCAGGGTGCCCCGACTTCGATAGCCCGCCTGGCGGCATCGAGACCAGACGACGCCAGCCACTGGTCGAGGCCGCTGCTCGCGGCGGCGAATTGGAGCGGGCGCAGCGACGCCGGATAGGAATCGAGGCCGCAGAGCACGGCCCACAGTCCGTCGGCCAGCAGGATGTTCTTTTCGAAGAAGGGGGCGTCGCCGGTCAGGACGATGATCCCGCTTCGTGCGGCGCTGCCCGTCTCGAGTGTTCGCCGAAGGGCGATGCGGTCACGTGGGTTCTCACATCCGACCTGTGCGGCCAATCCGGTGGTCGCGTGGGGTTCGCCGCGCGGGTTCAAGCTGCGCAGGATGCTCGCGTAGCCCTCGTGTTCCTCAGCCATTCCAGCCAGCACGACCAGGTCGAGATCCATCCGAGTCAAGGCCAGGCCGTCGGCCAGCTGGTCGATCGGATGCGGTTCCGCGTCCCCCGGTCGATCCGGACGTTCTTCTGCGTCGACCAACGATGCGCCGGTGACGGCCGACCGAAACATCGCGGTCAGAAACGAGTGGCCTTGCTCCAAGCCGCCATCGCGCACGACGGGCGACCGCTCGAGGAGCGTGGCCAGACGATTCCCCATGATCGCGACCTCGCGACTCAACCTCTCGGCGACCGCGAGGCCGCGCTCGACGCCAGGCGCAAGGCTTCTGCCCAGCATCTCAGGCATACCGAAACCTCACCACGATGCCGAGCCACGGAACCCAGCCGGGGTCCCGGTCGAGGCCCGCACGTCGGATGTCGATCGACACGTCTTCGACCGACAGCTGCAACTCGATCCATCCCGGATCGGCCACGATGCGCGCGCGGCGCTCGCAGACGAAGCGAATCACCTCGTCTTCGGGATCGGCGTGGCGTTCGAGCGACTCTTGGACCGCGCGCACCAGAGCCGCGCAATGTTCCCGAAGCGCACCGAGCTCGGTCTCGCCCGGCGGCTCCTGCTGCGACGCCGGCGCCTGCTCGTCCGGGGGCAGCCCGGCAAACGCAAGCGCCGCGGGATCCGACGACTCGGTTCCGAGCAGCATGGCAATCTGATGAAGCGGCCAACGCAGTCCACGGCCATTCAGCCGATCGTCGCGGAGCAGCGTCTCCGGCAGACCCATGTCCTCCGCCACATTGATCAGATAGAGAAGCCCACCGAACCGTGTCGACCCGTGCCGGCGGACGTCGTCGATGGCCGGCGGACTCGGCGCGTCCACCGAGGCGGCGCCAGGCGTCGCGTTCTGGGCAGCGCGTGCGTGCTCGGTCGTGGGCGCGCCATGATTGGGCGCTCCGCGCTGGCTCCAGGCGTTGCGCGCCGTGTCACTCGATCGCTGACCGACGTTCTCGAGGTTACCGGGCTTCGGCCGGCCCGCAACTGGGACGGCCTCGCGAGGCACGGACCCGGCGGTGGCCGCCACCGCGCGGAGCTCGCGTTCCACCTGCGCGAGCATCAGTCGCACGCGTTCCGCGCTTCCTCGGACGGCCGCCGGGTCGACCTCCAGCAGCGCAAGCGCCACGAGGGCGACGACCGATCGGGCCGGAAGATCGCCGAGCCGGTCGACTAACGCTCGAGCGATCGCCGACCGCTCCACGACGCGCAACCTGTTGAACGGTGCCGGCGACATGTCGAGTTCGCTCGAACGCGACCGGCCCGAGCGCGTCCCCGCGACGAAATCCCCCGGCACGACTGTCGCGGTCGTCTCCGGCCCACCCGCGACCTGATCGAGCAAGTCGGGAGACCCGCCAGTGGCCAGCGTAGCCGCACGCGCGAGCGCAATCCACGCGGCAGGCGTCGCGCGTGCGATCAGGAGGGCGAATGCATCGACGCGCGACCGCGCCACATCGGCGAGAATCGCCACGCCCTCCCGCGGTTTGGCCGCGAGCGCACGCAGGACTGCTTCGACGGCGACGCGGCTCTGCGCCGGGAGCGTGTCCCGCCAAATTCCGACCTGGCTCCACGCCCAGCTCCGGTCGAAGTCCCCGGTCACCGCCGACCCGGCCAGATCGATCACGGCCTGCGCGCGCGAACGGTAGACCACAATCGACGCCGACGGTCGCTCGCACGCGCCGACAATGGCGTCGGCGAGTCCTTCGCCGAAGCCGGCCGCGAGCAACGAATCCGGTTCCCGCAGCCGGAGCCGCACGGCGGTATGCAGTCGTCGGATGCACACAAATCCATCGCGGCCGACGCCCGCGCGTTCGAGCGCACCTTCGAGGACTCGTTCGAGCGCATCCACCACAATCTGCTGTAATCGGGGCTGCGTGCGGATGGCACCCGGCGGCATGCGATAGCGGACGTTGAAGCGAGCAATCGCGATTGACGTCATCGCGCTACCCCACCCTCGTGTCTCGACCAACGCGGATCGTTCCCAGCACGCCGCCTTCGGCCGGCCGGCCGATCGTGTTGCCGCGGCCGATCGCGCCGTTCCCGGTCTGGAATGGCGAGAAGCCGCCGGTTCGGCCGATGACCGACGACACCTCGAGCAGCAACCCGCGCCCGACCCGCATGCCCGCGCCGACGGTACATGCGTCGAAGAGCGTGTGCGCGGGACGATGCACGTCGATGATGTGCCGGACGACGGCGAGCTGTTCTTCGGTCAGCGCGGATGGAATGATGACGGTGAAGCGGTGAGCGTGCGTGCGGAAGGCATCGTCGACGCGTCCGTCGAGCGGCGCAGCCGTCTCAGTTCCGATGGCACCGCCGATTCTGAGGCCCACGCCGACCACGGAGCTGGAGAACGCCGCGCCTTCGTCGCCGACGACCGCCGCACCGATGCCGCGCATGCGGTAGTGCTCCACGATGATGACGGCGACGCCGGTATAGATCTCGATGAATCGCTTGAGCCCCGGCAACGTTCCCCGATTGCGGAACAGCCACACGGCCTCCGTGATCATCTGCCGGCGAACGTCGACGGTTCCACGCGCCGACGACCGCTGGAGCGATGGGGCCGTGGACCACCGCTCGTCCAGCACCAGGCCGACGAAGCTCGCCAGCCACGGCAGGCACTCGTCAGGGGTCGACCGCGGATCGAGCAACAGGTCGCGATCGACGCCGCGGGCCTCGGTCTCGCCGAGAAAGCCTTCGAACATCGCCAGGTACTGACGCAGGAACGACGCCGCACGCGCGTCGCGCGAGAAGGTGTTCGGGAGCCGGCGCACGTAGTCGTGCGTCGGGTATTCCGCGCGAAGCGATCGAACCTTCGGCGACACGCGCGTGTTGCCACGGAGCTCGAGCGTGACCCACAGGTACCGGCCGGGCCCTGTGGTAATGGGCGCCTCGTAGGTGTCGAAGTAGTCGTCCGAGGGAATCTGCGTCCACGGCAGCTCGCGTCCGCTCTCGCGCAAGTGCATCAGCTGCTCCACCTTCCCCAACACGGGCGTCGCAATCAGTGGAGGCATCGGCGCAGACAGGTCGGGGCGTCGAACCGTCACGTGCTGGACGTTGGCGGGCGGTACCCGAAGCATCGGCGTTTCGTCCTCTGCCTCATCGAGCGCGATGTAGTGCACGCGAAGAGCGGCGCCCGATGGAACGCAGGCGTCGAGGAACAACCGTCCCCAGACGGTCTGATACGTACCGCTGTCGAGACGGAACGTCGTCACACGCCCGAGGCGCTCGAAGACGGTGCGCGCGGCGACCGCCATCCGAAAACCGTTGGCGGTCCAATACCCGATCCGCCTCGCCGGGGCGGACGGTCCATCGCGTCGATCCCCGAGATCCGGCGTGGCCACAATGCCAAGACCGTCGTATCCGCGGGCGCGGAGTCTCGAGCGGAGCACCAGCTCTCCCGGGCCAACCGTGTAACGCATGAAGTCGGCACCAGGCTGCCGTGCGACGACGAGGACTGACTCCGACTCCCATTCGATGTCGGTCGCCTGCGCTTGCGGGAAGCTTGGGAATGTCGAATCGCCGAACGAGACGCGGGCGGCCGGCGTCCCCGCCTTCTCCAGAATCGCGAGACGCCCTCCGGACGAGACGGCCACTCGCGACGGCTCGGTGCATCCAGCGGGCAGATCGAATGGCTCGGGGCCTGCCCTCGCGGTCAGCCGAACGATTCGTTTTCCGCCGGCCAGCACGGCGTAGACGTCATTGCCGTGCACGGCAAGATCGGTCGGGCGCGCGCCCGGCAGGGCGACTTGACGGAGGAGCCGGTCGCTCCACAAGTCGTAGACCAAGATTCGATCGCCGCCCGTCTCGGCGACGAACAGGCGGTCGTTGACATCGACCGTCAACCCGCGGGGTTCGCGAAGCGCCGCCGCCGGATCGATCCGCGTGAAGTCACCGAGCGGCACTCGCTCCGCGTCCGCGATCAGGTTGACAGGCGGCGGCTGGTCGGCGACCACCCCGAGCGGATCGGTGGCCCGCCAGAGCATCCGCTCAACCCGTCCGTCGGATGGTCTGGAGTGGTAGAGGCGGCACTCGTTGTCGAACGCCAACCCCGCGCCGATCGTCGGGGCAGGCTGCGTGGAGTCGGCGGTCGTCGTTGTCCACTCGAGCTCGACGACCCCCGCGTCGTAGTCAAGGAACGTGTTGTCGAACGAACAGCGAATCCACTGATCGCCCGTGCGGACCAACGCAAATGGACGCAGTTCCGACATGTCAGCACTCGTCGCGAATCGTTGGAATCGGAATCGAAACCAGAGGAGGCGCGACCGGCCCCAACGCGTCGCCTGGTTTCAGGGCCTGACCCTGAACGACGGTGATCTCCGAGACTTCGGGAACTTCCCAGGGCTTGAGCTCGATATTCTCGCGCGGCGAACAGCCGTCGGTCCCATCACCGCTCGTCGCCATGGCTTCCTTCCATGCCCCGGTCGCTGCGTCTCCGACCCACACCGCCAGGCGCAGACACTGGATGAACTGCACACCCTCGACCTGGAGCGCCGCCGCTTCCAGTTCCGGACCGTAGACGGCGCGGCCGAGCGGCCAACCCGATCCGCTTGGACCGTACGGCGGCAGCGGCGCGAGATATTGGCGAACGACCAGCTCCACCCAGTGCCGCACAGCCTCGATGCCATAGCCCGGTTTGGCCTGCAGGCCGATAGCCACGGCGATCTTCTTGTAGGTCGGCGGGATGACGTTCAACTCGGTTGTCACGAGACGCCGCGCATCGAGCCACTCGCACACCTGTCGCAACAGCGACCGATCGGGCACCGGCGCGTTCGGGTGCTTCAAATCCTCCCGTGGCCAGACGACAACGGTGACGACTCCCGCCGCATCGTTGATCTTGCTCCGTGGATCGAAGAGCGGCATGCAGTCGGCGCGTCCGACGGCGGCACCCGGCGTGGCGAGCGCGAGCTCTTCGAAGTCGCTTCGCGTGACGGCCCGGTCGTGGCGGCGGAATTCCCCCGGGATTCGTTCGATTCCTTCGGCCACCGATTCGCCTGGTGCGCCACCCACCGCCGGCAGGGGATTCGATACGGCCACGGCGCTGACGTCGACAACCTTGCTGATGGCTTTCGCGGCGACATTGCCGGCTGGGCCACCGCCATATCGGTACTCGAGGGCGCGAATTCGCTCGCCAATCTGCGGCGCCCGTCCGCGAACCCCGTTGCCGAAGGTGATTGTCCCCGCCTCGGGATTGAGCTTGTAGTGGCGCGAGTCTTCGCGGCTGTCTTCGAACCCGTCCACGGCCTGCCAGTCGGTCCATCCTGCGGATTCCTCGACCTGGATCCGGGAAGTACCCGCGATCACGGGATGATGGACGAGCGAATGGGTTTGCGACGGCTGCGCTGTGCCGGTGCCGACAAATTCCGGCAGCGCTTTGACCATCTGCGCCACTTCGGTTGCATTGATCCCGAGAAATCGCACTCTCCCCAGCGGCCGCGCGGGGTCTCGACGCGTCGCGCGCAGCCAGAAGAGAACGCTTGCATCGAGCTTGGGGTCTTCGAGCTGAGGAGGAAAACTGTCCGTGCCCATGCGGTCGGGGTCCTGAAGCGCCGTGTACACGCCGAGCGCTGTCACCGTGTCTGGCAGCCGGAGCTGCACCGTGCCTGACGTGGCCAGCCCGCGCGTCGTATCGCCCTCGACCTTGATGGTCCTGAACGTCGGCAGCCCTTTGCTGTCAAGGACTCCAGTCGTTGCATCCCATAGCATCTCGGCGCCACTGTCGATCGAGACCCCCGGGCACGGTTCGATCTCGTCGATTGACGGAACGTCGGCGTCCGGGACAAAGCCGATGCTGAGCAGGGCCTTGTCGAGCTCCGCGACCTTGGTCGTCTGGGTCTTGCGGACGGCGATCCAGATCGCCCCGTCCACTGACTTCTTGAAGTCCAGCGAATCGGTCGCGGGAGCGAAATCGACGACGTGCGCGCCCGGCGCCGCCGGATCGCCTGGCACCAGCTGATTCACGTAGTACGCGGCCTTCTCGCCAGGTTTGATTCCGCCGCGTGCATCGATCGAGGCCTGTACGAACTCCTTGCTGTCGGGAGAGTCGGGCTCGGGCGCGACGATCTTTCCGACCGCCGTGATTTCAAGCGGCCACACCGACACTTCCGTGCGCGAGGCAAACGGGATGGAGCCGGCGCGCATCTCCGTCCCGAGCGACACGAGCACTGACGCGCCGGTCGCGTCCGAGCTGGTCAGCGTCACCATCGCGCGCGCCGCAGTCGCCGGCCGCAGCGGAATCTGCAGCAGCCTCAGGAACGCCAGCTTGGTCGCGTCGGGAATCTGGTTGAAGCGGAAGAGGAGGTTTTCCCCGAGGAACGCGAAGAGTTCAATGAGCGTGATGCCGGGGTCGCTCGGATTGTGGTCGGTCCACTCGGACGCGTAGACCGGTATCCGGCGCACCAGCTCGTCGCGAAGCTGCTGGTACGAGCGGTCGTCCAGGATCGGACTCGGCAACGGCACGGTCGCTACTCCAGATAGAACGGGTACACGAGATTGCCCGGTCGGTTGTCGCGGACGTGGACGTACGCGATGCGGATCATCACAAGGGCCGGATCGTCACCCGGCATTGCCTGGACACCGGTGACTCTGATGCGCGGCTCGAAATTCGCCAGCGCGATCTGCACGTCATCCTCGATGAGGGCGCGCGTCGCGGTCGTATTGGGCGCCATCAGGTATCGGCGCAGGCCGCAGCCGAAGGTCGGTCGCATCACGCGCTCGCCGGGATCGGTATCGAGCACAATCCAGATCGACTGCGCCACCTTGTCCGATCCGGCGGCGTAGTCGAGCCGCCCGTCGGCGATCGGCGCAACGGGATAGCTCCAGCCCTTGCCAAAAAACGACAGCGCGCTCATGCGTGTGTCACCTCGACCTCGAAGTCAGAATTGAGCGCCGGCGACGGCGCGGCGGTGCTTGCGGCGTCGGAGGCGCGGCTGACCTCGAAGTCCATGTTCGCCAGCGCGATCGGCGAGTACGTCGTGGTCAAGTTCGCGGTCGCGGTCACGCCGAAGGTGCTTTGGAGCTTGGTCGTGAGATCGCCCACGTTGATCGATGCCTCCGCGGCGGCGATGTCCAGGCCCGCATCGACGGCGATTTCCGCGTTGATGCCGGCCGCCACCTTCAACTCGGGAGGGATGCAGAACTTCAGGGCCAGCATCCACCAGAGCTGAAATACGAACATGACGATCGGAAGAAAGAGCTCGAACACGAACATCGCCACGATCGTGATGAGTGGAATCGGAAAGAAGCAGATCTCCGGGATCGTGGAGGCGCCCTTGTCGGTCGCCTTTCCGGTGGACGCGTTGACCGAGAAGATCAGCGATCCGGGCGGCTTGGCGAAGCCAACGCCAAGCGTGGGCTTCGCCTGCGCGGCCAGCTCGTTCAAGTTGGGCAGCTGGACGGTGACCGGCTGATGACTGGTTCCGGTGAGATCGTAGTGCGACGCCAGCTTGTAGGGGCGTGTCGGCACACTCCAGAACACGCCGTCCGGACACGGGCACGGCCGATCCGGATCGTGAGGCACTGTGTGCCGCAGCACCCAGCAGCGAACCTCGTAGTACTCCTGGTCGTCGAAACGCGCGCGCCCGCGGCTGTCGCAATCATGCGAAGAGGTCGGCAGGAGACCAAAGTAAATCGTGCCGAATTGTCCCGCGTGGCCGGAATCGTTCTTGTCGGGGATGAGTGGGTAAAGCGGGAAGCTCGACTCGTGGCCGATGTCGGCCGGCATCTCGTCGACCGGCGCCCAACATCCGATCTTGTCGAGTCCTTTCGCTGAGGGCAACCAGCCCTGGAGCTGGGGCACGACGTTGAACCGCGTGACCCAGTCGTCAAATCGACTCCGCTCCGATGCGACCAGAGCCCTCAACGAGCCTCGCGCTTTCAGCAGCGACTCGAGCTTGGCGGCGTTGACGCCGGCGGCCATCGACTTGCCGTTGCCGTTTGAGCCGGTCGAGTCCTTGAGCGCCAGCTCTTCGATCTCGGCGAGCTGGTTCACGCGCGCCAGCCGGGCGCGGCCCGTCGACAGACGCCGCAGGATCGGCTTCACCTCGTCTGCGCCACACGACGGCACCGTGGTCGTCCTTCGGCGGATGACGAATCCGGCCTTGCACACCTTCTCGCGGGCGACTCTCGGAAACCCGGGCCCGTCGCAGTGGACGCTGCAGACGACGAGATAGAAGCGCTTGTGCGTGTCGAGGAAGATCTTGCGGGTATCGGTGCCATCCGGCACGTATTGCTGGTCGACGAGCGTGGACGTCGCGTCGGGGTTCCTGCGCCGGCTCGCGCTGAAGCGCAGGAGCTTGCCCACCCCGTTTACCATCGGCGCCGGCGAGCGCTGCACCGTATGGACCAGATCGTCGTCGACGAACCTGAGCGACCGTTGAGGCTCCTTGATGAAAGCGTTGACGAGATTCGGCGAGTCGTACTTCTGGAACACCGGCTTCGACACGCGGCCCTTCTGTGGATCGGGCACGACCGGCGTGCCCGTGGCGACAGACGCGGGGTCCGTCCACTGCCACCACGGCGCCCCGAGCATCCAATCACGTTCGACGGGGTGCGTCATCGGGTCACCAGACATTGCCGGCGCCAGGCGTGTACGACGGGGACACGACGGAGTTCGTGATGAGGGTCTGGCACTGAATCAGGCCGTCGAAGATGGCCGTGGGACTGTGCACGTTGACGGCCGACGCCGTGACTTCCACGGTGGCGGTGGCGGTGATGCTCACCTGCCCCGCCACGTTGATCTTGATCATCGACCCGTTCGAGTGCCGCACCTTGATCTCCTGCGCACCATCGTCGAGGACGACGGTATGGCCGCTCCGCATTGAGATCGTCACCTTGGCCGCACCGTCGCTGTCGTCGAACTCGAGCCGACTGCCCGAGCGCGTCTTGATCAGGCGCTTGTCGTTCGGCTTCGCCGGGCTCTCGGGGAGCCGCTCCATTCCGTTCCAACAGGCACCGATGACGTAGGGCCGTCTCAGATCGCCGGCCTCGAACGCGACAACGACCTGCGAATGAACCGCCGGAATCATTTCGAAGCCCTGGTCGTCGTCCGCATACGGCGTGCACAGCGTGGCCAGCGCGCGAACGTCTCCACCGTCGGAGCCGAGCCACGGAAACGACACCTCGATCCGCCCGAGGCGCTCGTTGTCTTTGACGATGTCGGTGACGATCGCCGGGTAGACGCCGAAATAGCGTGGCGCGTCGCCGTCGGGCCTGAAGGTGTCGATGTTCACATCAGGCCTCGTTCAGCGTGGCTCGCTGCGCCTCGAAATGAGTACGGAAGCCGTTGTTCAAGTCGTAGGTATGCGAAGCCTGGACGACGTAGTACCCATCGCCGTTGAACGGCGCGCCCACGCGATCGAGGTTCAGCTTGCTGCCAACGGTCAAATCGGGCGAGCCGTCGGTCGTGCCGATCGCCGTGACAAACCCACGACTTCGCCTGAGCATCTCCGCCCTCGCCCACGCGCTCGCCTCGCCGGCAACCAACGGATTCTCCCGAACCCGATAGGAGATCCGCTCGCCGAACGCCTGCCGCAGGACTGCCGGTCCCGTTCGGCCGCCGGAGACTTCGGATTGAATCGCGTCGGCTTCCGCTTTTTCGTTGATCCCGCCCCGGGTGCTCGCGTCGAACCCGCTGGTTTTGACCTTCGTTCGCTGATGCGCGAGATCGGCCCGAATGTGTACGTCGATCAGGTCGCGTCCCTGCACGAGCGTC
>JBGOTP010000123.1:0-12984 GCA_041476545.1 Vicinamibacteria bacterium
CTCGAGACATTTCGAGACACCTCGCTCATCGAAGTGCGTCTCGTTACCGGCAAGCGCAATCAGATCCGCCTGCAGGCGCGGCTTCGCGGTCACACGCTCGTCGGCGAGCAGCGGTACACGTACGGGCCGGACGAACTGCGCGGCGTGGCATTTCCTCGCCAGGCCCTGCACGCGTACCAGCTCGGGTTCGAGCATCCCCGCACCCGCGAGCCTGTCCGGTTCGAGGCGCCCCTTCCGCACGACATGCTGGACTTGCTGAATCGATTGCGCGGCGCATAAGCGCACCTATTCTGCTTGTCACCCCTGTACGGCTTCGTGTCCTTCGTGGCCTCGTGATAAGCAGACCCTGCCAAGACGAATTCGGTCGTCCTGCCATTGTGCGCACTCGACAAAATCCGCGGTCCCGCGACAGTTCTGTAATGAGAAACGGCCCGACGGCCGCAGCAAAACCGGGTCGAAGCACCGCCGTGTCAATCAGTTATCGCGCTCCCGGCGGGGACGCGCAGTCGCGGCACACTTCGCGCATCTGGTCAGCTGATAACAGAATCGAGGATCTGATGGAGCAGGCTGCAGTTTCCGCGTCGACGCCCCCGACCGTCGCGTTTCGGGACGGGCTCGGCGAGCGCCGTCACGTCGTGGATCCCTCGGGGCACGAGGCGATCGACGTCCTGTGCCTGCGCGGCGAACTCTCCACTGTTCCCTCATTTGAATTTGCGCTGCGCGAGCGCGTCAGCCACCTCGCGCACTTCCGGCACGCTTCCTTCGTACGCGTGCGGGGCGTCGAACGGATTGGTGCCCGCGACGCGACACTCGCGATTGTCAGCGACGCAACCCCCGGCATTCGGCTCTCGGAGATGCTGGCTGGCGCCGAGGAACACCGCCTCCCTCTCGATATCAACACGGCGCTCAGCCTGTTGCGCCAGCTCGTGCCCGCGGTGGCCGCACTGCACGAGAATGCACGCGAGGCCGCGCATGGCGCGATCGGTCCCGAGCGCCTCATCGTCACGCCGGATGCCCGTCTGCTCGTCGGGGAATACGTAGCAGGTGCGGCGCTCGAGCAACTGCGCTATTCGCGCGAACGGTACTGGACCGAGTTGCGGGTGCCGCTGCCGCAGACCGCGGGGTTGTCCCGTTTCGACCAGCGCGCCGATGTGACGCAGATTGGAGCCGTGGCGCTCGCGCTTCTGCTCGGCCGGCCGCTTCGAGACGATGAGTACCCGGCACGGGTGGCGGATCTCGTGGCGTCGACGTGGGCCTTGTCGTCGCGCGGCGGCTTCGAGCCGCTGCCGCCGGGGCTGCGTGGGTGGCTGGGGCGCGCGCTGCAGCTCGATGCCAGGAACTCCTTCGTGTCGGCGATCGACGCCCGCGTGGAACTGGACAAGATGCTCGGCGACAGCGGGTACATGGTGGCGCCCGCGAGCCTTGAGGAGTTCCTCACGCGGTACCGCGCCGCGGTAGGTCCTGCCGCGGGCGCGGCACCAGTGGCGCGAACGGCGGCGCCCGCGATCCCATCCGCCAGTGCATCCGCGCGCCCGGTGATCGAACCGTTGTCGGTCGTCGCGCCGACCTTCACCCCGCCTGCCGTCGCACCGTCAGTCGTCCTGCCCGCCTCACCCGCGCGGACCTCGGTCGAACCCCCCGCGGCGCCCTGGAACCCGCCCGCCGCCGTCGACGCGCGGACGCCGCGTGCGGCCGCCGAGATCCAGCCGGAGGTCAGCCGTCGTTCCGCGGCTGCTGTGGTGAATCCCGGCAACGAGACATACACGAAGGTGGTTGCTGCAATGCCCGAACCGGCCAAAGTCGAACTCGTCGCGGCCTCCCGCGGAACCGCGCGGCGGTGGCCGATGCTCGGAGCCGTGGCTGCCGTCGTCATCATCGGCACCGGCGGGTTTGCCGCGCGCCGCTATTTCGCGGCGCCCGTCGCGGTGACCACGGGGACGCTCGCCGTGACGACGAACCCGGCAGGGGCCACGCTCGTCGTCGACGGCCAGTCGCGTGGGGCAACGCCGCTCACGCTCACGCTGACCGCCGGTTCGCATCAGATTGAACTGCGCGGCGCTGGAGCGCCGCGCAGCATGCCCGTGACGATCACGGCGGGAACCGAATCCACGCAGTACATCGAGTTGCCGAGCGCGCAATCGACCGGCGGACAGCTGCACGTCCGGACCGAACCCGCCGGAGCCCAGGTCACCGTGGATGGTATTCCGCGCGGCGCCTCTCCGCTCACCGTGAGCGATCTCGCGCCCGGCGAGCACGCGGTCGTGCTCTCGCACGCCTCCGGATCGTCGAAGCAGACCGTGACCGTCGAGCGCGGAGCGACGGCGTCGCTGCTCGTGTCTCTCGCGACGTCAGAGAGCATGCCGCAGCCAGGCTGGATCTCGGTCGCGGCACCCGTCGGCGTGCAGCTCTTCGAGAACAATCGCCTGCTCGGCACGAGCGCGACGGAACAAATCATGGTGCCGGCCGGGCGCCACGAGATCGAGATCGTGAACGAGGCGCTCGGGTATCGGGTGACACGCACCGTGCAGGTGCCGGCCGGCAAGGTGGCGTCCATCAATCTCGAGCTCCCCAAAGGCACGCTGGCGCTCAATGCCGTGCCGTGGGCTGAAGTCTGGATCGACGGAGAAAAAGCCGGCGACACGCCTATCGGAAACCTGGCCCTGACGATTGGTCCCCACGACGTGGTCTTTCGGCATCCCGAACTGGGCGAGCAGCATCAGACGGCCATGGTGACGCTCAAGAACGCCCTGCGACTCAGCGTGGATTTGAGGAAAAAATGATCCGCCAGATGAAACTCGTCGTGCCGGTCGTCGTCATCCTGATGACGACGTCGCTCGTGGCCCAGGAATCGCTGTCGCTCGCGCGCGATCTCTACGCGGCCGCCGAGTATGAAGCCGCGCTGTCCATGTTGAATCGCCTGCAATCGACCGCGCACGCCCAGGCGGACAACCGTGGGATTGAGCAGTATCGCGCGTTCTGTCTGCTGGCGCTCGGGCGCACGTCGGATGCGGAACGGGCCATCGAGGCGGTGGTGAAGGCCGAGCCCTCCTACACGCCGTCCGACACCGACGTCTCGCCGCGTCTGCGCACGGCGTTCAGCGATGTCCGCAAGCGCATGCTGCCTGGCATCATTCAGGATCAGTACAGCCAGGCCAAAGCGGCCTTCGACCAGAAGGCCTACGACGTGGCCGCGAGTTCGTTCAAGGACATGCTCGACACGCTCGCGGACCCCGCGGTCGGTGCCGCCGCCGCGCAGCCGCCCTTGTCCGACCTGCGGATGCTGGCGAAAGGGTTCTATGAGTTGAGCGCGGCCGCCGTGCCGCCTCCGCCTCGTCTGGTCCCGATGGCGGCACCGCCCATCGTGGCGCTCACGCCCGGGAATCTGCCGACGCCCCCCGGGATGCGCATCTATGGGCCGCAGGACGCCGACGTGCAGCCGCCGACGGCTCTCCATCAGAATCTGCCCGAATACGACAAGCGCCTGGGGCCGCCCACGGGACAGGCCGTGCTGGAAGTCGTGATCGACGAGAGCGGGAATGTCCAACTGGCGAAGCTTCGCGGTTCGGTCCATCCGAAGTACGACAGCCTGGCGCTCGACGCGGCCCACACCTGGCGATACAAACCGGCCACGCGTTTCGGCATGCCGGTGAAGTACACCAAGATCGTCGTGATCGCGGTGAAGCTCTAGCGCTGCGCGCGGATCTTCCGGAACAGGTCGACGATCTCCATGTGGCCGGCCACGCCGGCGCGCAACCAGGCGGTCTCGCCGTCGGCATTCGTCGCGTCGAGATCCGCGCCGGCTTCCAATAACACCTGCACGGCCGCCATCAGTCCGTCGCCGGCCGCCGCCATGAGCGGCGTCGATCCGTCGGCGCTCTTCGCGTTCACGTCGGCCCCATTGGCGACCAGAAACCGGATCGTGTCGAGGCAGTTCGATCCAGTGGCCTGCAGCACGGCGGTGACCCCGTTGCGCGCCGCGCGCACGCTCACGCCGTGCGCCATCAGCGCCTTGATCATGGGGGTGCCGCAGCTTCCGGCGGCGAAGATGAGGCCCGCCTCTCCGCCCGTGTGAAGGCCCGCCTTTTCGAGCACCTCCACGACGGGGGTCTGCAGGCTCAGCGCGGCAAAGGTGAGGGCGGTGGATCCGCCGCCGTCCTCGGCGTTGAGATCGGCCTTGCCGGCGATCAGGACCTTGACCAGTGCCGCATTGCCCGCGCGCGCCGCGGCCATCAACGGCGTCCGCCCGTTCGCATCCTTCGCGTTGACGTCGGCGCCGCGCGCGACCAGGAGTCGCGCGGCCTCGAGATAGCCGCCGTACGCGGCCACCGTGAGAGCCGTGGCCCCCGCCTGGCTCCGGACATTGACCTGGGCGCCATGACCGGCGAGCCAGCGAATGGCGTCGACGCGATTGGCCGATGCGGCGGCGATGAGCGCCGTCACGCCATCGGCGTCGACCGCCTCGAGATTGGCGCCGCGCGCCGCGAGCGCTTCAATGACCGGCGTATGACCCTCGGAGGCCGCGACGATCAACGGCGTCGCGCCCGAACTGTCCGCCTTCGATGGGTCAGCGCCTGCCGCGAGGAGCGCGTGAACGACCGCGACATGCCCGTGCATTGCCGCGAAGGAGAGCGCCGTCGTACCGGAACTGGATTGCGCGTTGACGTGCGCGCCCGCCCCGAGCGCCTTGCGCACGTCAGCGGAGCGGCCGGCCATGGCGGCCTGCATCAGCTGCGCATCGGCCTCGGTCTCGGTGGCTGGCTCGTCGTTGACGCCGGGCGCCGGTGGCGCCGTCCGGTCCTGCGTGTAGGCGGTGTGGGTGTCCGGTGCACGCCACGGCGCCGGCCCGTACGTTGTTCCCAGCGCTCCCGGCGCGCCGAGCACCATCAGAATGAACGTACCGACGACCGCGATCGACATCGCGATTTGGAGTATACGCGAATGACGGTTGCAGTCGGTGCGTGGGCTATGTCAGAATCGCGCCGGACGAAGGGACCGAAAACAAGAGGGAGATTCGAAACCTTATGCGCCGCGCGTCTACCGCACTCATCACCGCCTTTGCGTTGACCCTCATGGGGATCGTCGCGATCGCTGGCGCGACCGCCAGCGCGCAGAATCCGGGAGGCAGTCCCGAGGCCAGGACAGTCGTGAACCCGGTGAAGCCGACGCCCGAATCGATTGCGGCGGGCAAGGCCTCGTTCCTCAGGACCTGCAAATTCTGTCACGGAGAAGACTCCAAGGGCAGCGCATCAACCGCGCCAAAGACGATGACTCCGCCGTCGGATTTGACCGATGCGAAGTGGGACCGAGGCTCGACCGACGGTGAGATCTTCGCCGTGATTCGGAGTGGCGCCGGCCCCAAGTTCGAGATGAAGGGTCAGAAGGACACGGTCCTGAAAGACACCGACGTCTGGAACATCGTCAACTATCTGCGCAGCATCGGTCCTCAGGCGAAAAAATAGACGAGCGTGAGTCCCACTAGACGCAACCGCTTCGTGCGTTTCTGGACGGCGCTGGTGTGCGCCACCATCGTGGTCACGGGTGGGGCGTGCGGGGCGCTCGCGCCGCCCACGCCGGGAACGGCTCCTCTTCAGGTGCTTCCGGGTCAGGCGTCCGGGATCTTCACGCCGGCGCATAGCACGTTTGGCAGTGCCGTGAACGAGTTCTTCTCGGTGCGGGCGAAGCCGGTGCAACCGATTGAGTTTCCGCATTATCGACACGTCGAACTCGGGAAGAACGGCCCGGAGCTGAAATGCACCGAGGCCTGTCACGAAGGCACCCTCAAAGGGCCGGTCGCCGGACTCCCGAGCGTGAACACGTGCATGGGATGTCATGCATCGGTCGCCACCGACAAGCCGCGCATCCAGCAGATCACGGCGATGTCGGACAAGGGGATCGACCTCGCCTGGCAGCGGGTGTTCGGCTACGCGCCGCAGTCCCACGTGAAGTTCAACCACGCGCCGCACATTCGGGCGAACGTCGAGTGTGCGACCTGTCACGGCGACATCGCGCATCAGACGGTGGCCGAACGCAACGTCGACCTGCACATGGGCGTGTGCGTCACGTGCCACCGCGAGAAGAAGGCGCCCAACGAGTGTGTGACGTGTCACTTCTGATCCTGGTCCGCCTGAAGGCGGACCCCACGGGTGCCGCGGATCGGCATCGGCTGGATTCTCCCCGCGGAGGGGGCCGCTGATGGATCGCCGCGATTTCATCAAGCTCACGGCGATTACCGGTACGACGACCGCGCTCGCGAGCTGCGGCCATCCCGAGAATCAGATCATCCGCTTCGTCCCCGACGATGAGATGGTGCCGGGCGTGGCGGAGTGGAAACCGAGCGTGTGCCCGCTCTGCTCGAGCGGTTGCGGCGTCACCGTGCGGGTCATGGAAGCCGACGTGGACGTCGTGCGCAACGGCCAGGCCGGTGTCGTCCGCATGGGTGTGGCGAAGAAACTCGAAGGCAATCCTGGGCATCCTGTGAGCCGCGGCGGGTTGTGCGCGCGCGGACAGGCGGCCATCCAGGTCACCTACCATCCTGATCGCATCACGCGACCGCTGAAGCGCACCGGTCGGCGCGGCGAGGGCAAGTACGAGGAAGTCACGTGGGACGCCGCGATCGGCGAACTGCTGTCGCACCTCGACGGCCTCGCAAAAGCCGCCGATCAGAAGTCGCTCGCCTTTCTCTCCGCGCGGCGTCCGGGTGGGCGGGCCGTGCTCACCGAGCGCTTCCTCGCGAAGTTCGGCGCGCCGGCGCCGATCGCGTTTGAGTTCTTCGGTGACGACGTGCTGCGCCGGGCCAACGGCCTGAGCTTCGGACACGAGCAGCTGCCGACCTTCGACCTCGGACGGTCGCGCTACGTCATCAGCTTTGGCGCCGACTTCCTCGGCACCTGGAACTCGCCGGTGGCGCATGGATCCGCGTACGGCGAGATGCGCCAGGGGCGGCCGGGTGTCCGCGGCTCGTTTGTCCAGGTTGAAGCGCACATGACGCAGACCGGCGCCAACGCCGACGAGTGGGTGCCGGCCGCGCCGGGGACCGAAGGCGTGCTCGCGCTTGGCCTCGCGCACGTCATCCTCAAGGAGAAGCTGCGTCCGGCCGACGCGGCTGGTCGCGCGGGATCGCTCGTTGCCGGCTGGTCGAGTGGCCTCGAGGACTATGCGCCCGAGCGGGTCTCGAAGACGACCGGCGTGCCCGTCCGTCGCATCGAACAGATCGCGCGACACTTCGCCGAACGTCGTCCGGCGATGGCCATCGTTGGCGGTTCGCCGCTCGCGCAGACCAACGGCCTCTTTACCGCCGTCGCGGTCAACGCGCTGAATGCCCTGGCGGGAGCGATCAACGAGCCCGGTGGGATCTTCTTTACCCCTCAGTCCGCGGGGCAGAACTCAGCTCACTCTTCCATCGACAAACTCGCGGCGAGCATTCTCGCCGCGGGCGAATCCCCCGTCAAGGTGCTGCTGGTCGATGGCGCCAATCCTGTATTTGCGACGCCAAAGGCCTGGAAGGTGCGCGAGGCGCTCACGAAGGTGCCGTTCATCGCCAGCTTCGGCGGTTTTCTCGACGAAACGAGCGGGCTGGCCGATCTGATCCTGCCCGACCACTCGTTCCTCGAATCATGGACGGAATCCGCCCCCGAGTCGGGATCGCTCGTGGCCGTGACGAGCGTGGCGCCACCGGTCATGCGGCCGCTCTATCAGACGCGCGCCATGGGCGACGTCCTGCTCGACATCGGTCGTCGTCTCGAGAAGCCGCTCGACCTGCCCTGGAAGACCTTCGACGAGATGCTGAAGAGCACGTTCGCGTCGGTGACCGGCAAGGAGGACGACGCCCTGTGGCTCGCCTCGTTGAAGCAGGGCGGATGGTGGGGAGACGTGTCGAAGGGCGCCGCGCCGGCGATCGGCAGCAGCGCGAAGCCCGCTGTGGCGCCGATGGCGTACGCCGAGCCGCGGTTCGACGGCGACGCGCAACAGTTCCCGTTCCATTTTCTGCCGTACGCGTCGGCCGCGTTCCTGGATGGATCCCTGGCGCACCTGCCGTGGCTGCAGGAATTTCCCGACCCGCTCACCTCGGCGATGTGGAGCAGTTGGGTGGAACTGAGTCCCCAGACCGCCCGCGAACTCGGCATCAACGACCGCGACGTCGTGGAAATCACGTCGAGTCACGGGTCGGTGACGGCCGCCGCAATTGTGTTTCCCGGGCTCGCGCCCAATATCATTGCGATGCCGGTCGGACAGGGACATGAGATGTTCACGCGCTACGCCACGGGGCGGGGCGAGAATCCCATTGCCATCCTCGCGCCGATGACCGAACCGGAAACAGGAACACTGGCGTGGGCGGCGACGCGCGTGAAGATTGCCCGCGTCAGCGGTCCCGACGGGCGTCTCGTCTTGTTCGCGGGCGAGAAATACGAGAACCCCAATGAGGGCGCTCGGTAAAAGATGAGAGCGCCCGCGAAGGGCTGAGGGCAAAGGGCGCAGGGCTGACGCGAACTGAGAGCTGATAGCTGATAGCTGATAGCTGATTTATGGCACACAAATGGGGCATGGCGGTTGATCTCGACCGCTGCGACGGCTGCGGCGCCTGCGTGACGGCGTGTCACGCGGAAAACAATATTCCCACCGTCGGTGATGTGCAGGCCGCGCGCGGCCGCGCGATGCACTGGCTGCGCGTCGAACGGTACTGGGAGGGTGAATTCCCCGACGTGCGCCTGAAGTTCCGTCCGGTGATGTGTCAGCAGTGCGATTCCGCGCCCTGCGAGCCGGTCTGTCCGACCTACGCGAGCAATCACACGGCGGAAGGCCTGAACGCGCAAATCTACAACCGCTGCATCGGCACCCGCTACTGCGCCAACGCGTGCCCGTACAACCTCCGCTTCTTCGACTTCTTCAACCCCGCATGGGACAAGCCGCTGCACCTGCAGTTGAACCCCGACGTGTCGGTGCGCGAAGTCGGCGTGATGGAGAAGTGCACCTTCTGCGTGCAGCGGATTCTCGCGAACGAGATTCAGGCCAAAGCGGAGAAACGTGAATTGAAGGACGGCGAGATCAAGCCCGCGTGCGGACAGGCGTGTCCCGCGAAGGCGATCGTGTTCGGCGATGTCAACGATCCCGAGAGCGAGGTCTCGCGGCTGGCGGAGTCGCCGCGCGGCAGCCGGCTGCTCGAGGACCTCGGCACGCGTCCAAACGTCAACTATCTCCAGCGGCAGACTGAGGTATGACGCCCCCACTCCCGAACGACTCGACGATCACCGACAACCTGCTGCACCCGCTGCTCAACACGTCGTGGCGGTTCTATCTTCTCGTCGCCTTCCTCGGCAGCATTGTGTTGATGGGCCTGAGCACGTGGGCATTCCAGATGGTCAATGGCTTCGGCATGACCGGGATCAACAACCCGGTCTTCTGGGCCTTCTACATCACCGACTTCGTCTTCTGGATCGGCATCAGTCACGCGGGGACGCTGATTTCCGCGATCCTGCGCCTGGTGAACGCCGGGTGGCGGCGTCCCGTGACGCGCTGCGCCGAAGTCATCACCGCCTTCGCGCTGATGATTGGTGCGATGTTCCCGATCATTCACCTCGGCCGGCCGTGGCTCTTCTTCTGGCTCGTTCCGTATCCGAGTCGCCGCATGATCTGGCCGAACTTTCGATCGCCCCTGGCCTGGGACTTCTTCGCGATCAATACCTATCTCACCGGCAGCTTGCTGTTTCTCCTCCTGCCGATGATTCCCGACTTCGCGATCGTCCGCGACAAGTCCACGGGCATGCGAAAGAAGATCTACGGCGTGCTCGCCCTCGGATGGCGCGGCACGACCAAGCAGTGGCACCGGCTGGAGACGGCGATGTCGATCATGGCCGTCGGGATTATTCCGGTGGCCGTGTCGGTCCACACGATCGTCTCGTTCGACTTCTCCATGGCGCCAGTGCCCATGTGGCATTCGACGATCTTCGGACCCTACTTCGTGGCGGGCGCGATCTTCAGCGGCATCGCGGGTCTTATCATCGCGATGGCCACGCTGCGCAAGTTCCTCCACCTCGAGAACTACCTCCATCCGGTGCACTTCCAGAACCTCGGCAAACTCCTCCTCTTGATGTGCCTGTTGTGGGGCTACTTTGTCTTCAACGAACGGCTGACCGTGTGGTACGGCAACGACACGGCCGACATGAACGTCTTCTGGACCACGCAGCGCGGGGCGTTCGCGCCGCTCTTCTGGACGATGGTTGTCTGCAACTTCGTGGCGCCGTTGATTATTCTCGGCATCAAGAAGTTCCGAACGATTACTGGCTGTGTGATTGCCTCCTGCGGTGTGTGCGTCGGGATGTGGCTGGAGCGCTTCCTGATCGTTGTGCCGTCGCTCAGCCACAAGTATCTGCCCTACAGCTGGGGCCATTACAGGCCGCGGCCAGTCGAGATCATGATCACGATTTCCACGTTCGCCGCGATGACGCTCCTCTATACGCTCTTCGCGAAGTTTGTCCCGATCATTTCGATCTGGGAGCTCAAGGCCGGCAAGCACCTCGCGCCGGCGCACGAGGCTGAGCCGGCGGCGGAACGTCGACTGGGAGAGACGCACGCATGAAGGCCCTGTACGCGTTGTATCCCGACGGCGAGTCTGCGCAGAAAGCCGTCGACGGCCTGCGGGCGGCTGGCGTGACCGACAACGACATCACCGTCATCAGCGCGCAGCCGATGGAGGACTTCGAGTTCGGCCACATGAACAGCAAGACCTACATGTGGTACATCGCCTGTGCCGGCGGTCTTGCCGGCTTCACGTTCGCCACCTGGCTGGCGCGCCTCACCGAGACGTCGTGGATGATTCCGACCGGGGGCATGCCGATCGTGTCGTGGTGGCCGAACCTCATCATCATGTTCGAGTTGACGATGCTCGGCGCGATTCTGGCGTCGGTCGCGACGCTCATTGTGACGGCGTCCCTGGGCCGCCGGCGGCCGGCGCTCTACGACCCCGAAGTGACCATCAGCGGCAAGATTCTGGTCGGCATCGAGAATCCGAGCGAGACCTCACGGCCCCAGATCGAACGCGCGCTGCAGGTGAATCCCGCGGTGCAGCTCAAGACCGTCTGATATGTGAATCACGCGTTTGTTGGGCAGCCGGTCTACGGTTGTGGATTCGTCAGCGTCAAAGTTCCCCGTCCTCCAGAGACTTCGATCTCTACCGAATCTACACGAAGTCGAGGAGTTGTCGACGTCGCTCCGCCCTTGGAATTGATTTGCGTCCGGTTTTGATCGACATCCACGGTGAATCCCGACGACTCCCAGCCATCGAGGCGAACGTGCTGGCTGTCTACTGGCTCAACGCTGTAGGACAGGTGGGGATTCCCCGACGGCTGCAAATCTCTGTTAGCCGTTCATGGCGACGTAGGACTACCAAAGTACACCACATTGGGCGCGTCCGACCGAGCGACCGCGATGTCCAGACGGCCATCTTGATCAAGATCCGCTATTGCGAAGCCATAGACTGCACCTTTGTTGTCGCCGAATTGGACCGGTGTGTAGTGGCGGCCGGAACCATCGTTGAAATAGATCGTTGACGGCGCCTCAACGTGTCCGACCACGATATCGATCCGTCCATCGCCATTCAGATCGCTGACGGCGAGCGCGTATGGCGTCACCTTGCCGTCGGCTACTTCAACGCTCGACGAGAAAGTGCCGTCCTTCTGTCCGAAATAGACGGCGACACCGCGGTCCTCATCGATGGCCACGATATCGAGGACACCGTCCCCGTTGAGATCGGCCGCTTCAGCCATGCGAATCCTCGCATCGGGCGGTCCGAAGGGCACTCGACGAGTGTCCGAAAACGTCGCATTGCCGGCGTTGAGATACACGTAGCTTTGACCACGATCACGGTACGGAACGGCAAGGTCGATCAGCCCATCATGATTGAAGTCGGCCGGCGTGATCGTCGTCGCGGGTTCATGGGAAAACGCGTAGCAGTCGGCGTCGAAACGTCCTTGGCCCCTGTTCAGGCAAATGTAGTTGGCGGCGTCACTGGTGGGCCGATTCGCGACGATAGTGGGCCGGTTCGCCACGATGATATCGGGCAGGCCATCGCCGTTGAGGTCCGCCACGCTGGCATTCCTGGTCTCCCACTCCGCGTGCCCGAAGGTTGAGCCAACGCTGAAGTGCCCCTTCCCGTCATTTAGATAGATGCGTTTGGGATCCGGTGCGTCGTTGCTGATCACCACGTCGAGGTCGCCGTCCTCGTCCAGGTCCGCGAGAAGCCCGGAATAGGAACGGTCCGAGGCCTCGCCGAGATTGTAGGACGACACGATGTGACCATGCCCGTCGCTGAGCAGCACACGGTCCACCAGTGGCCAGTGGCGACCCTTCGCAAGCACGAGATCGAGGTGGCCGTCCCCATTCAAGTCACCGATGCTCACGTTGGCCGATGTTTCGGAAGTCGTCTCGAGCGAGAGAACGCGGTCGAATCGCGGAAATGACGCAGCACCCGCATCGGGCTGCGCCGCATTGGGGCCACCCGCTTGAGAGTCTTGAGGTGAACACGAGACAGATACCAGCAGGCACGCCGCGAGCGATCGTAGGAGCGTCCCGCGCATCTGATCGCCTCTCTTCAAGTTCGGACTGTTCGGCCCATTCCAGATCGTCAAGAGCCACTTTGTATGCCTAACGGCTAGCGTTCACCAGCGGCCGCGAAGGACGTTCCCCGACGGCTCCAGTTGCTGTTATGCCGCCGCTTCGGTTGGCACCACCCAGCCTGGAAATACCAGAACGCCGGGATGGCACTTGAGCGCGCGTGCGAGCATCTTCGCCCGCTCTACGCCAAGGCGTACCCGATCGTTCTCAATTGCCGAGATCGTAGCCTGGGAGATACCGGTGTGCTGCGCCAGTTCGTTTTGGCTCAGGCCTTGGAGCTCACGGATGATGCGCACCGACTCGCCGACCGATACGGACACGCGCTTTCGCGCCAAACGATAGTGCTTCATTCACTGCCTCCGGTAGTCGTGGGGCGTC
>JBGOTP010000124.1:0-12900 GCA_041476545.1 Vicinamibacteria bacterium
AAGAAGGGTCATTCGCATGGGTGCAGGGCCTTTCGACCAACCAAGCGCTGCGGCAGCCAGCCAGACAACCGACGTGGCCACCTGGCGTGGCGCGATGCCGACCTCGCCCCATTCAGCAAACACTCCAGGCAGGATGCTGCCGACCCCGGTCGCAACGACATTGTATGCAGCTTGGTTGACGACCGCGGCATGAAAGCCGTCGTAGCACACGTTGCGCAACGTGAAGAAGTACCCCACCTCTTCGCAATACGGGGCCATTGCTCCGCCCGCGAACCCGAATCGCAGCAGGGCATACGTCACACCGGCAGCGATCGCCGCAGTCGCAACGTCGCGGCGGCGTTCAAGGAGCGAGAACACGGCCACGGCGCCGGTGAACGCCAGCCCGTATTCCTTGCTCAGACCTGATGCCAGCAGGAGGAGCGACAGGCCAATCCATCTGAGTCTGGTGAAGCGCTGGTCCCGAGCGCTGACGACGATGAGCAACGCGATGAGGCCGAAGATACATGCCATCGAATTGGCGTGTTCAAGGACGATGACCAGCACGACCGCTCGTTGGTCGGTGACCACGACCGCTGCGGCAAGCAGCGCCGGCGCGGAAGAATGCGTGAGCCGGTGCACGATCAGACAGACGAGCCAGGCGCATCCGGTCCACAGGAGCAGGTTAATGACGTAGTGGGCGTGAAGATGGTCGAGGTGCCACCAGCGGTACGGCAACCACACCGTCAAATAGGCCAGCGGCCGCCATTCCGGGTAGGCAACGGAGTCGCCGAGCGGCAAATCCCACGCGGATGCACCGTCGGCCCAGAAAAGGACGCGGACATTGTCGCCCACGAACGGATTCAGCTCCAGGATCCGTCCGTAGACGAAGCATGCGAGCAGCAGGAGGGTTCCGAACGAGGCGACTGCGATGGCCGACTCGCGGTCGCGCGTTGGATTCGAGAACGATCGTGCCAGCGCCTGCTTCACTTGCGCCTGCGTCACTTCACTGCTCGGGCCGTGATCACCAGCTCGTAGTCGGCATCGTGGTGGTGCAGTTCCTCAGGCCGGAGATCCTCCGCCGCAAGGCCGTGCAAAAAGGCGACGGCGGTCAACACGCTGCCGTGAGCCTCTATCGAAATATTCGCTGGGGGGAAGAGCTCTTCGCACAGGCGCCGCGCCGACAGCGTCGTGAACCGCCAGTAGTCGCCCCAGCGATCCATGTCGAAGCGGCTGATCTGGCTGATGCCCGGCACGGTTGTCAGCAGGACGCCGCCCGGCTTGAGCAGGCGGTGGAGCGTCGCCACGGCGTCTCGCACACGATAGATGTGTTGAAGGGTCTGTGTGCAGATGATGCAGTCGAAGGCGTCTGAAGGGATGTCGCCGGCATCGGTGAGGTCGGCAACGATTGTTGCTCCCGGGTGGCCTGCCTCGACATGGAGCACGTCGCAGCGCGTGACACGATCCTGCCCGAACTGCTGCGCGTACTCATTGCTAGCCACCTCGAGGACGTTCCCCCGTATGTCACCGGCATGAGCCGACAGGAATTTCTCGATATAGAAGCGATCGATGGGTTGTCCGCGATCGAAGCCGAAGACACGGCTGATCGGCGTGGACCGGCGTAGCGCCCCGAACCGGATCGTGGCTCGCGGTGGCCAGCGACCGAGTCGGCGAAGCCACCTAGTCACCAAACCACTCCCGCAACCGGGCGGCGAATGTGTCGGCGTCCCAGTCCCTGACGAGCACGCGGGGCAACTGAAAGCGGTCGCTCCTCGGACGAACCACCGCTGGGATGTTCGCGCACGCGAAAGCGAAGCCTGCTTCCCTCACAAGCGCCACCGTCATCCGCGCATAGTCCGCACGGCCCCCGAACGGATACGCGAAGCCGGCAGGCTCGCGCCCGGTGATCTCCTGCAGACGGGCTTTGCTGTCGGCAATCTCCGACCGTTGCGCGGCCTCGGAAAGGGCTGACAGCGCCGAATGCGTCGTCGCGTGCGCACCGACGTCCACCAGGCTCCCCTCGCAGGCGCGCGCGAGCCGTTCGTGTGACACCGGGCGGTGGGTCGACCGTCCTGTTGACGTCGCGCCCGCGATGCGCGTCAACTCATCGAGCGCCGAACGCCGCTCGTCGCCCGGCACCGTGCGGAGCAACCGGCACAAGGCCCGATACGCGCTGTGGCGCAGCGAAGGGTCAGCCGGGCACTCCACGGTCCAGCCCCGGTGCTGCCGCGACGTCTCTTCGTCGTAGATGGCAGCTTCATCCAGCCGCCATTCGTGAACGGTCTGGCCGATGCGCAGCCGGAGCGTCTCCGGCAGGCGTCCAGGGAGCAGCAGGAGCCGCTCAAGATCGTCCCACCAGAACTCCCGCTCTGCCCCTATATACGACGTCGTCACGAACACGGTTGCGGGAACGTGGTGGCGCGCAAGCAGCGACTCACCACAATCCAAGGTATCCGCATACCCGTCGTCGAAGGTCACGGCGATGGCGCGATGCGGCAGTCGGCGATCCCGACGCGCGGACATCATCTGCGGCAGCGACATTGGGATGCCGCAGTCCCGCAGTACCTCCAGATGCTGCGCGAAATGCCGGGGCGTCACGGCCAGTAGCTGCGGATCCGACGTCAGCTCGGCGATGCGGTGGTAGAGCAGGATCAGGCCGACCGGTCCAGGGCCAGGGGTCATACCGCGTGCTTTGTTCCACGCGCCTCGGCGGCTCCAGGCCACTCACCACGCCCAAGCGCCGACAACGCGTCCTCGAGCCGTGGAATGTCCTCCTCGTAGTCGAATTCTGGCACCGGCTCGTCGACGATGAAGGGGACGATGCAGTGTCCAGCCATCGTGCCGAGATTCAGCACGACATGTGGTCGAACGATGTCAATGTAGCCGTTCTGCCAATAGACGTCAGGCAACTGCTGCCTGGGCAGGCTGTGTGGTTCTGCCACGTCGGGAATCTGCAGGAGGGGCTCGAGACGCCCATCGATCACGCGCCACATCTTGTACGGTGTTTGTTCCGGCCGACTCACCGATCGCAGCGAATGCGCTTGCGGCTGGCGCATCATCGTCTCAATCGCCTCGTCGATGAGCGCGACACGTCGAACGGGTGCAGTCGGACGAAGGTGCGCCACAAGATCGCACGTGTAGCCTTCCCGATCGCGGAGCCATTCGAGGGCATGACGGAACACGTCGATGTCCGGCGAGCCATCGAAGGCGAACTGCTCCGGCCGTATGAACGGCACCTCGGCGCCGTGCCGGCGCGCGACCTCGGCGATCTCGGCGTCGTCGGTCGAGACGATCGTGCGCGTGATGTGGCGTGAAGCGAGCGCGTGTTCGATTGAGTAGGCGATGAGGGGCTTGCCTGCCACTACGCGCACGTTCTTTCGCGGCACGCCTTTCGATCCGCCACGCGCGGGAATCAGCGCCAGGATCTCGCGGCGACGTGGATCCGCCGTCATGCGAGGTGAACCACGCGCCCCGTCTCCATCGATTCCAGGGCGGCGAGGGCCATCCGCAGGCTCATGACCGCGTCGCGCACGCCCACGACTGGTTGCGCATCTCCCCGGAGACATGCCAGAAAGTGATTGAGCTCGTCGAGAAACAACTGATTCCGCTCGTGCCCATCGAAGGAGTGCGATTCGACGAGCCGTCCCGCTCCATCGGAGATCTCAATGGTCTGGGCCTGCAGGTCGAGCAGGATCCTCCCGTCGTCACCGATCACCTCGCAGGTGCGCGTCGGCGGGCGACGCACGCAATCCTGGTGCAGGTGCACCGGAAAGACACGATCGCCTGCGACGCATTCCATCAGGATGCTGGCGGTGTCCTCGACATCGATATCGAGCCGGCTCAGATGCCCGCCCATCGCCGATATCCGGTGCGGGAGTCCGAAGAGCGCGTATGCGTAGTCGAGGTCGTGGATTTGCGCGAGGATGACTCCGCCGCCGAGATCCCGGCGCGACACGGGCATCTGACGGTAGTCTTCGTACGGGTGCCAGCCTGGAAGGTGCTCCCCGAACTGGAGCCGGGCCGCGAGCAGATCTCCGATCGCGTTCGCCTTCAGGCGACACTGCACAAGCTTGAGCGCCGGATGGAAGCGCCACTGGTAACCGACGAGACACACCAGCGCCCGGCGCTCGATCTCATCGATCAATTCGTCAACGCCTTCGAGATCGTGCGAGAGCGGTTTTTCAATGAAGAGATGACACCCGGCTCTGGCCGCGGCCAGGGCCACCGTCATGTGAAGGCTGTTTGGATTGGTGACGAACACCGCGTCGGGTCTTGCCGCGAGCGCGTCGTCGAGATTCGTGAAGGTCGTCAGCCCATACCTGGCCTCGACATCACCTGGCTCGATCTGCATGTCCGGAGTGATGATGTGCCTGAGCCCCCGGACACGATAGGCGAGGAGATCGACGTCGTCGCCCAACATCGTCCTCAGGTTCCGCGCGTGCCGTTGTCCCACGCTGCCGAGACCGGCCAGGAGGATCTTCATGTTCCTTGGACGTCCCGCCGCAGCTTGCGCCGCACCGGAAGCTCGCTGTCATAGATCCGCTTCACGCCGTCCCCCATCGCCCGCTCGGTCGCCCGGATGTCCTTGACCAGGCGGGCCATCCCGTGAGGTTCCATCGACGCCGCTTGATCGCTCCCCCACATCGCCCGGTCGAGCGTGAGATGCCGCTCAACCACGCGCGCGCCCAGCGCGACGGCTGCGATCGTCGTTGCGAGACCCACCTCGTGGCCCGAGTAGCCCACCGGCACGTCGTAACGCTCGGCCAGCCACGGTATGACGTTGAGATTGAGCTCCTCAACGCTCGAGGGATAGGCGCTCGTGCAATGTAGAAGCACCAGCGCTTCGTCTCCGAGCACGTCTACCGCGTGGTCGACTTGATCCACCGAACTCATGCCGGTAGAAAGAAGAATCGGCCGCGCGTGCTGCCGGTGGCACCTCAGTAAGTCATCGTCGACCAGACACGCCGACGCGATCTTGTAACACGGAGGATCGAACGCCTCGATGAAGTCAATGGACAACCGGTCCCAGGATGACGCGAACCACGCGATGCCGCGGTCACGGCAGTGGCGGTCGATCTTCACGTACTCGTCGTACCCGAACTCGAGGCCGCGCTTGAGATCGTCGTTGATCGATCCAAAGGGACTCTCGCGCGGAGTTGCCAGCTCCTCGGGGGCATAAACGACGTCGATCGTGCGTTTCTGAAACTTGACCGCGTCGCAGCCGGCGGCGACCGCAGCATCAATGAGCTTCCTGGCAAGATCGACGCTGCCGTTGTGGTTGATGCCGATCTCCGCGACGATGAAGACGGGCTGTCCCGGCCCGACGGGACGATTGCCGATGTGAACCGGTTTCATGGTGTCACCGCGCTCGAGCGGACGGGCGCTCGAGCCAGAGTTTCCTGAGCAGCCAGGGCCACTGCACCACCGGTTCGCCCCGGACGGTCGCCCATGCAATGGCGGCTCGCCGCTTCCAGGCTGGATAGAAAGGATAAATCAGGCGATCCAGGCCCGTGCGCACCGCCGTGTAGAGGGAGAGGAATACGAAGATCGGAACGTCGAGAGCCGTGCGTCGACCCGCACGCGGGATGCGTTGTCGCTGCTCAGCGGTCTGAGATGTGAGCTCGAGCGGCAAGGCCGCCAGTCCCCACCCATCGCCGCTCGGTTGAAAGCCCATTGGCGGCAGCGGACGCTGGTTGTTGACCGTGCGATGCGTGGACGACGATCGGGATCCGCGCGGATGGTAGTGGTCCAGGTGATAGAAGTCATACCCGACGAGCTTGCCGAGATCGATCAACGGATACTTCGACATGAGACGGGTCACCATGTCGATCTCCATGTCGTTCATGTAGATCATCCGCTCGTCGTACCCGCCGCACTCGCACCACAAGTCGCGATGCAGAAGCCAGACGCCGACGTCGATCTTGTAGAAGACGCGCCCGGTCTCTATCCGAAGGCGGCGGCTGAATCCGGCCACAAATCGTTCCACGATCGGGAGCCTGGGACAGAGGACCGCGAGCCGATAGGGGATGCTCCTGCGATTGGCAAAGAACAGCGTGGTTTCGGGTGGAGGCGCATCGAGCATCCACCGGAGAAACCGCTCCCCCACGAGCGTGTCCTGATCGATTCGCCCGATGTACCGCCCGCGCGCCCGCCGCGCCGCCGCGTTGAGCGCCAGCACCTCGGGAAACGGGCTGTCCTGCTGGAGGTCGCGCGCCAGCGTCGGCGGAACCCGGAGAAACGAGACGACTCGGGCCGCCGCCGGCCCAAGCGCCACGACATCGGCGAGCGGGATCTCGCTGCCCCAATCGGCCACGATCACTTCCACGTCGTCTTCCCGCCCGAGCAATCGCACTCGATCGCCCACGTAGTTGAGCGCCGTCTCGATTCTCCACCTGGAATTCCCCAGGTAGGCGTCGTTCCTCGAACACAGGATGAGCGACAGAACCGGGGACGTCGCGGGGCTGCTCACGCCTTCCTCATGGTGAGGAGAAGATACGTGTACTCCAGACGATACGTGTCGAATTTCACCGCGCGTTCCTGGCACGTCAGGTCGATCGGATCGGTCAACGTCAGGCCGAGAGCGCCGGCGGTGGACAAGAGCTCATCAATGTCAGTTCTGTTGAACACACGGTACGGAAGCCCGCCGGCGGGGGCGACGCCTCGCGTATCGACAGGCTCATCGTAGTAGTCGACCGACGTCATCAGCAGCCCGCCGGGCCTGAGAATACGTGCCATCTCACCGAGATACGCCGGCACATCAACACCGTGCTCGAGCACGCTCTGGCACACCACGGCCTCGAACGTGTTCGCGTCGAAGCGGCTCTTCGTGATGTCGCCGGGCTCGTAGCGAATCGAACCCCGCCTCCACGCGCGATCGAATTCGACGTTGGTGCCAAAGAGGTTCGTATAGCCGTGGAGGAACAGCCATGGCAGGAGCATCGAATTCACCGCGGTACCTGCGTCGAGCACCGGCGCCGACGGTCGCGCGTGTCGAAGAATGCAGGCCAGCGCCGCGAGACCGTCCCAGTTCTTGGATGCGATGGTGTACGGCGGAAGACCCAGCGCCTCTACCTGCGCGGCGGCCGCTTCCCATTCCGCACGGGTCTTGAGCACGGCGTTCCTCCAGGGAGCGTCGGGACATCCATGTGGCCTGCCGACGCCGTACCGGCGCTTCAGCGCGAACCGGTAGCCGACGCTCGTGGCGGCGACGGCCTCGGAGTAGACGACTCGGCGTGCCAGTTTCCGGATCATCTTCCAAGGTGGATGGCGGCCCTGCTACTCGGCATACGTCAGGAAATCCTCGTCACGCGACACGAACCAATCGGCGAGCGCGGACAGATCCGCGGCGCGGCGCCACTCGTCTTCCGTCCTCACGTTGATTCGTGTGTGCGTGACGCTCGTGAGCCTCAAGGGCCTCAGCAGGAACAGTCCGTAGGCGAATCGTTCCGCCAACTCGCGCTGGTGGTCGGGAAGCGGCGGCGTATCCTGAATCCGCGCCAGTCTCCCGAGGTACTCGCTACGACTCGCCGAATCGACCGTGAACCCCAGCTCGGAATACCGCGCCGGCCCGGCGGTCAGCACCGGAATACCGAGTCTCGCCGCCTCGACGCCGACGGTCCCGCGCACCGTGAGGCAGTAGTCCATGACTGCGAAGAGCGCGAACGTGCTCACCGGGCTGTCCGGCGGGATCACCGTGATGTGAGGCGGTAGCGCCCCAAGCCGTTCTCTCAGCACGCGTATCTCGGCAGCCTCGCCCTGATACCGTTCATCGGCCTGCTTCCACACGTGGGCAGGATGAATCTTGATGACCCAGTTAATCTCTGTGTTGCGGCACGCGGCCGCGACTGTTTCGACCAACCACTCCTGATAGCTGGAAAAGAGAGGCCTTCCCCACATTACCGGCGCATCCCACAGCATGTGGGGAAAAATGAACGCGGTCTTCTTCGCCGGATCGAGACCGAGGAACGTGCGCAACTCCGCCGGCTCCATCAGGCGCGCGTCAGCGTGCATCCATGGCGTCTTGAACCAGTCGCCCGCCGTATAGCTCGTTGCGACTTCATTGACGAGCCTGTCACGTCTGGCCTTCGTCCATTCGAGGTTGCGGGCAAGCGACCACGAACACGCCGAAAGCGTCGTCAGGTGCTGGTCGCGGTTATGAATCGAATACCGCTTGAGCATCAGTGCATTGCTCCGGTGAGCGGTGTCTTGCGCAATCACCTCGAGGCCGTTGTTGAGACAGGTCTCGAAGAACTCCCCCTTGGGCGTGTACTCGGGATCGGTGAGAACCAGCGCGGGGCCCACCCCGCCAAGAATGCGTTCAGCTTCGGCAACTGCCGACATGCTTGCGGCCACGGAGCGTACCAGAAGCTCGCGAACACCGGGCGTCCGCAGATCGAGAACGCCCAGTCGCAGCCGCCGAAGGGCCGTGCACAAGGCGATCATCCCCACGCGCACGCCGGCGTGCGTGCACGTCATGAGATCTTCCACGGATTGGCACCGTCCGACCACAACAGCGGCCGCGCTCGAGTAGTCCGATGAGGTGAGAAACTCGCTCCAGATGTGGATGTCGCGAACGCCTGCCCGTTCGTAGAACGGCCGCAGGCCTCTCCGCTCGTCTTCGAGCAGAACGACGGGCGTGAAGCCGGCAAGCTGCAGCGCCTTGATGGTGCAGAGCTCGCCCTCGATGGTGGGGCACCGGCTGCTGACCACGAGGGCCGTCTTCGACCTCCCAGTGCCGGGCGCCAGCCGCTGTCCGACGAAGGCACCGTACTCGCGGTCGAACTGGACGAATCGGTCGCGGTCCTCGCGCGCGCTGCGTCGAACTTCCTGATTCATGGCGAGCGCGATCCGAATCCGAATCCGCCGCGCTAAACCCAGGAGGCCGAGCGTACTGATCACCGCCGTTAACGCCTTTCGCGCCCTGAAGCCGCGAAGACCGGCCATCCTCCGTATGCGGGCTTCGCTTCTGCCAGTCCAGAGGCTCACAGGAAATCTTTCACCCAAACGGGGGAACCTGTCGTGACGTCAGCATGGTCGCGAGCGCCGATCTGACGTGCTCGCGATCCTTCGATGAGAAATACCAGTCAATGGTCTGATGAAGCCCGCTGGTGAACGTGACCTTCGGTGCCCAGCCGAGCAGCTTCGCGGCCAGCGAGACGTCGGGGACGCGGTTGAGGGGGCCGCTCGGCATGTCGGGCTGCAGCGCGATCTCCGCGCGATGCCCCGTATACCGGAGCACCTCGCGCGCTGCATCGATCACCCGCGTCCGTTCCATCGTTCCCAGATTGACGGCTGTGCCGTCGTCAATCTTCTCGGCGGCCAGGAGCGTGCCGGCAACGATGTCACTCACATGCGTCCAGCTCCGAATCTGCTCGCCGCTGCCCCAGACAATGTAGGGATCCTGCTGCACGAACGCGCGGGCAATCATCGCGATGACCGCATGGCTCTCGTGACCGCGCTCGCCGTAAGCCGTGAAGTAACGGCAGCAGGCCGCCCGGGCTCCAGTTTCGGCATAGCCGGCGCGCAGCGTCATCTCGGCCATCAGCTTCGCCCAGCCGTAGAGGCGATCCGCATCGTAGGGGGGGCCGACCACGTCCTCGGCGAGGTAGACAACCTTGCCCGGATCGGCCTGCAGGTGACCGGGGTAGACGCAGCCGGATGAGGCGTACACCACTTTGTCCACGCCGGCGTTGCGGCAGGCCCTGAACACGACGCCATCGAGGACGAGATTGCCGGCGCACGCCACCTGGTGCGAGTCGATGTAACCGCGGCCACCGTGATCGGCCGCGAGGTGGAAGACGACGTTGATGCCCTCGACGGCCGCCGCCGCGGCACGCGCATCGGTCAGGTCAGCCTGGATGAATTCGACACGTCCCGCCTCGACATGGCATTGAATGTTGGCGAATCTGCCGCTGCTCAGGTTGTCGACGACGCGCACGCTCGCGCCTCGTTCGACGAGCGCGTCAACGAGGTGCGACCCGATGAACGAGGCGCCGCCGGTCACCAGCGTTCTTGACCTGTGCCAGTGCATGTCTGCCGCCTCTCGACTGACTGGGGAAGGTACTACAGGGGGGAGATTACGCGGTCACGAGACGGCGAAACAGCAGCCGCCGGGCGGGAGCATGACGGAACAGCTCCGCGATGAGATGCCGATGCTGATTGAACTTCGCGGTCTGTCTCACGAGCGGCATGACGCCGTTGGTGCGGGCGAGGTCGAAGAGCGAGTCGATCTCCGGGTCGGTCAGGCGCTGGGCCAGCATGCGCAGCGCGAGCTGTGCACGGAACTCCGGGCCGAGCCGCCGGCGCCAGCGCTGCTGATACGCCGACAGCGCGTCCGCGTCGAGGCGGTCGCTTCTGAGCGCTGGGATCAGCGTGTCGGCGGCCAGCGTCGCGCTGACGAGGCTGTAATAGATGCCGCCGCCGGTCGTGGGCTTCACCAGCCCGGCCGCGTCGCCCACCACCAGGAGGCGCGCGGCAAACGTGCGCGGCAACGTCGATAGCGGCAGAAACCGCCGGCGCGGCTCCGAGATCACCTCCGGAGGGATTCCCCACGACGTCTCAACGCGGCTCACGAACTGGCGGAAGAACATCGACGCGTCGCCCTCGCACATCAGACCGACGCGCACGAACGGGCCGGCCGGCCGCGTGACGGGAACGGTCCAGGCGAAGCCGCCCGGCGCGACATCGCCGCCGAAATAGACCTCCACGTCCCCGCCGCGCGACGCGGGCACCTCGAGCTGCGCGGAGTTGAGCGATACGGGCGGCATGCCGAGGCCAAAGCGACGCTGAAGCCCGTAGCTCGCGCCACACGCCAGCACGACCGCGCGCGCGTGAACCGGCTCGTCGCCGTCGACGTCGACGCGCATGCCGCGCGGCGTCGGCTCGAGATTGCGCACGCGGCGGCCGGCGCGCATCTCGACACCAGCCTGGATCGCACGCTGCGCAATCGTCTGATCGAGCATCCGGCGGTCGACGACGTGGGCTTCTATCGCGGGCGTCGTGTAGGAGATCTCGAAACCGGCCGGCGAGACAAACCTGGCGGTGGAAAGGGTGTTGAGCACCGACGCGCGCGTCAGATCGAACTCCTCGAACGCGTCGTCGGCAAGCACCCCCGTGCAGTGGACCGGCCGTCCGACCTCGTCGTGCTCCTCGAAAAGGGTCACACCGAAGCCGGCCCTGGCGAGGAGGATCGCGGCGTGAAGTCCGCCGGGCCCGCCTCCGATGACCGCAACGTCCTGCATGTCTGCTTGTGTCCCCGGGGAGTTTACAGCTTCCGCGCCCGGACTTCCCACCGGCCGCGGAACGTGATCCAGAACGACACCGCGACGAGGTAGACGTCGAGGCAGAAGCTCGCATTCCGCACGTAGATGGCGTCGAGCCGGAACTTACGGGTCCGCGGGGTGTCGCGCGGCGCGTAGATCTGCGAGAGACCCGTCAGCCCAGGCCGCACCGAATGGCGTGCAGCGTACCCGGGAATCGTCTCGAGGCGCACCAGCTCTCCTGCGCCGCGTACTTCGATCTCGCCCGGCATCAGGGGGCGAGGGCCGACGAAACTCATGTCGCCGCGGAAGATGTTGTACAGCTGCGGCAGTTCGTCCATCGCGGTCGCGCGAAGCCATCGGCCCACCCGCGTGATGCGCGGATCGTCCTCGTCCGCCTGGCGCGGCGGCAGTTTCGACGCGTCGCGCACCATGGAGCGAAACTTCAGCGCGCGGAACGTCGACCCGCCGAGACCGACGCGATCCTGCGGGAAGAGAACTGGTCCGCCATCCTCCAGCGTGATCACCGCGGCGATCACGATCCACAGCGGCGCCGAGATCACGAGGCCTGCCCCCGACAGCAGTACGTCGAACGTGCGTTTCAGCACCGCGCGGCGACCTCTCTCAACAGCGCGTCGTAGGCGGCCACCTGCCGCGGCCGATCGAATTGCAGCGCAGCCCCTCGCGCGCGATCCCCCATTTCACGGGCCCGATCGGAATCCGTGGCCAGCTCCAGGATGCGCGCCCGCAGCGCCGACGCGTCGCCAGGGCCGACGACGAATCCGCATCCGGCCTCCTGGACGATCTGCGCAACCTCGCAGTCCTGTTCGACCGCGGCGATGCACGGCCGCCCCGACGCCAGCACGCTGTAGATCTTGCTCGGCACGATCACGCCCGCGAGACCGCGTCTCAGCGAGATCAGCGACACGTCCGCCGTCGCGTACGACTGGTCCATCGCCTCCCGCGGTTGAAACGGCAGGAAGCGCACGTTCCGGAGGTCGCGCCTGGCGGCCAGGTCCTGCAAGTCGGCCTTCTTCGAGCCCTCCCCCACCAGCACGAACACGATGTCCTCGCGGTCCCGCAGCTGCTCCGCGGCGTGCAGCATGATCTCGAGATCCTGCGACAGGCCGATGTTGCCGGCGTGCAGCACCACGAAGCGGTCCACGAGCCCGTGCCGGCGCGCGAAGGCGTTGTCGCGAGGTCCCGGCGTCACGGCGCGGCAATCGGTCCAGTTGTGAATCACCGTGACCTTCGACGGATCGGCGCCTTTCCCCTCGACCAGCCGGCGCTTCATCGTGTCGCCGAGCGCGATGATCCGCGTCGCCTTTCGCACCAGGAATCGATTCACGTGCGCCAGCGCGTCGTTGACGATGCCGCTCTGGAAATCCTCGAGGAGCACGGCGACTTCCGGAAAGATGTCCTCGCAGAGAAAGACGAAGGGCGCCTTCGCCCGCGCGGCCGCCGCGAGCGCGGCGAGGCCGACGATCGGCGGATCGGTCAGCGCCACGACGACATCCGGCCGCCGGACGCCCAGGCCCTTGAGGACGGCCGTGGCGAAATAGGTGACGTAGTTGGCCGCGCGGCCCGTGAAGCGCCTGGGATCGAGCGTCGATCCGGCAGCCCTGACAATGCGTACGCCGTGGCGCCACTCGGACGCCGGCAGCCG
>JBGOTP010000125.1:0-12891 GCA_041476545.1 Vicinamibacteria bacterium
ACCCTACACGCTGAATCGCCGGCGGGCGATAGAGGCGTTCACGCCGCTGCTGACCGACGAGCGGCTGGGACATGTCTGGTTCGTGCAGGCCGATTCAAAAGACGTCGGCTACGTGGTGGTGACGCTGTGCCACAGCATGACCTACGGCGGCCTCAGTGCCATTGTGGACGACTTCTTTATTCAGTCGGCGTTTCGCGGCATGGGACTGGGCAAGGCGGCCATGGCAGATGTACGAACGTTCTGCGCCAGCTGCGGGGTCCGTGCCATCCACGTGGAGACGGGGCGTGGCAACGCAGCGGCTCTGGCGGTCTATCGACATGCGGGTTTTGTGAACACGGATCTCATGCATCTGACGCTCGGCCTGGCCGACCCGACGCACGCGCCTTGAACGATTGAGAAGAGCACGCCAACTTACTCTGGCCGTTAGCGCCGCCACCTTCCTCCCAGAAACTCCAAAGCCGTCTCCACAAATCGCGGCGCTGCATCGCCGAATACCGGGCCATGCGCGCCGTTGGGCACGACCCAGAGGTGCGACCGCGGAATCGCCTGATGCATGTCCAGGGCGATCGACACCGGATAGAGCGGATCGCAATCGCCGAACACGATCAGCGTCTCGGCTGTAATCGTCGAGAGGTAGGGCGGCGTGAAATTCACATCGTCATAGCTGTCCGCGAAGCCGCGGACCATCGCGAACAGCTGCTGGAGCTGCGGCTCGCCATGCTTGTGGCGCGCGCGCATGCGTGCCACTTCCGCGTCGCCCAACACGGCGGCCGAGAACTGCCTCATGAACAGACGGGCTTGGGCCGGGAAGTAGTGTGGCGCGCTCACGACCACCATGGACTCAATGCAGGCAGGTTCCGCGGTGGCCATGTGCAGCAGCGTGATGCCGCCGCCGCTCAGACCAATCGCCTTGACCCTGGCGATAGTCAGATGACCGAGCAAGGCCCGGATATCGAGCGCGCATTGCCGAAAAGAGAACGTCCCTGACGGATTGGTGGACGCGCCGTGACCGCGAAGATCGGGTGCGATGATGCGATAGCCGGCGGGCGGCTCCTTGAAGATGTGCCGCCAGTCCGCCCCCGATCCCATCGCCCCGTGCAGCCAGAGCAGCGGTTCTCCCTCGCCGATCTCTTCCCAGTACAATTCGATCCCGTTGACGTCGATCACCATCGCGACTCCATAGTGATAAGGTAGCCGATCGGAGCAGATACATGGCCAGCCAGGACGAAATCCGGACGATCCTCGAGCGCAACGCGAACGCCGTTTCTCTTCGACCGTCGCTTGGACAAGGCACCGCGAAGACCCGCGTCCGCCTCAAGCCGGGACTTGAATGCGAAATCGAAGAAGGCACCTGGAAGCTGACCGCCGGCATGAGCGAGAAGTCCGGCGGCACCAACGCCGGCCCAAACCCTGGCATCCTGGGCCGGGGGGCGCTCGGATCGTGTCTCGCGATCGGCTACGCGATGTGGGCCGCTCGGCTCGGAGTCCCGATCGAGTCGCTCGAAGTCGACGTCGAAGCCGACTACGACAGCCGAGGCGAACTCGGCGTCGCGGACGATGTGCCACCCGGATACGTCCAGGTGCGGTATGCCGTGACGGTCAAGAGCTCAGCGTCCGAGGAAGACGTTCGTCATATGCTCGACACGGCCGACAAGTACAGCCCGTACCGCGACGTGTATGCGCGGGCGCACGACGTGCGACGCAGCGACACGCGAATCGTTCCGGCCTAGCCTCAACGACGAAGCTGTCGGCTGCGCCAGCGCGAGTGGGCTTCGGAGAATAAAATGGACGCGCGGCTTCAACGCAGGGTGCAGCGATACGGGTGGGACAAGGCGGCTACCGCGTACGAACGCTACTGGGCCGACCAGCTGGCTCCGGCGCAACAGCGCCTGTTGACGCTCGCCGAACTGCGTCCCGGCGAGCACGTACTCGATGTGGCGTGCGGCACGGGCCTCGTCACCTTCCCCGCCGCTGAAGCCGTCGGGCCGACCGGATCGGTGGTCGCCACCGATTTGTCCGAGGCGATGGTCGCGCAGGTGGCGAGCGCGGCGGCCGAACGCGGTCTGCGGCACGTCACCGCCGCACGCATGGACGCCGAATCGCTGGAATTCGCGGATGGTTCATTCGATGTCGTGCTGTGCGCGCTGGGCCTCATGTACGTGCCGGATCCATCCGCGGCATTGCGAGAGATGCATCGCGTGCTCCGCCCCGGCGGGCGCGCGGTCGCAGCCGTCTGGGGCGCTCGCAACAAGTGCGGCTGGGCGGAGATCTTTCCGATTGTCGACCGGCGCGTGGCCTCCGAGGTGTGTCCGATGTTCTTTCAACTCGGAACAGGCGACGCGCTCCGCCATCTGATGGAGCACGCGGACTTCACGGCCATCACCGCGGACCGTCTGTCCACGGTCCTGCACTATGGTTCTGGCGACGAGGCCTGCGGAGCCGCGTTTGTGGGCGGACCGGTTGCGCTGGCGTATTCGCGCTTCGACGGTCCGACGCAAGACACCGTGCACGGCGAGTATCTGCAATCCATCTCGCACTGGCGCTATGGCACCGGCTTCGATGTTCCCGGCGAATTCGTCGTCTCGCGCGGCGTCCGTCCGCCCATGTAAATCTGGGTGATCCTTCGCGAAGCGATCATCGACCGCCGCGGCCCGGGTTCGCGGCCGGAGCGGGCGCTGCACCACGCGCTGGCGGCCGATAGCCGTCGAACGCGGACCCGGTATAGAACATCCTGAAGTCCGCACCGTCGGGACGTCCCTGCGGTCCTGGCGCCGCGAACGCCGCGGTCGTTGCACCGAGAAATTTTCCGGCTCTCAGCGTCGCGTCGTGGATCTTCGTGAACATCGCGTGATACTCGGGATCGGTCGGCGGCAACCCCGAGAAGTTGCTCAGGTCGGTGTTCGCGCCCATCACCACGTCGATGCCGGGCAGCCTCGCAATCTCGACGGCGTTCGCCACGCCCACCGGCGTTTCGATCATCGCGACGATGAGGATGTTGTCGTTGGCGGTCTGACGGTAGTTGACGCCGTTGGCGCCCCAGATCGTCGTGGCCTGACCGCCGCCCTGGCTCCGGCGACCCTCCGGTGGAAACTTCGAGTACCGCACGGTCGCGAGCGCCTTCTCCACCGTGTCCACGGTCGGCATGACGATGCCGAGGGCGCCAATGTCGGTGGCCTTCTGCATCGTGCTCTCCAGTTCGTCGGCGACGCGGATCATCGGAATCCCGACTCGAGGACAGGCCGCAATCATGGCTTCGACATCCGCAAACGACATCGTGCTGTGCTGCATTTCGAACCAGACGAAGTCGTAGTGCGGCGCCACCTGACAGTACAGCTCCGGATCGCGGCGCGAGATGACGGTGCTGAAGATCTGCTTGCCGTCGAGGAGCTTCTGCTTCGCGGTGTTGTAGAGCGGCCGGTTGCCGAGACTGGCGCGAACGGCCCACCCCTGGGGTTGCTGCGCGGGCTGTGTGGCCTGCGGAGACTGTTGAGATTGTCGGGCCTGTGGCCAGACAACAAAGAGGGAGAGCGTCGCACCGAACGCGAGCGCCGCGGTCGTCGTCGCTACCGCCAGTCCAGGGCTACGCATAGGTCTACGCATCACGCGAACTCCTATTCAATCCTCATCCTGGCCGACAGCTGACAGCTCTCGGCTTTCAGTCCGTCCGCGTTGCTGAGAGCTGAGAGCCGACAGCCAAAAGCTCTCTGGACACCGTAACTACCGCGTCGGCGCGGCTGTTGCCGCCGTCGACATCAACTGCTGACGATCGAGCGTGTTCACTTCATCGATGATCCGGGCGTAGGCGCGCGCGATCTCTTCGAGGCCAGACGAGGGCACCCACTCCGGCGTGTCCTGCTCGGTGTGCTTGATCTCCGGAGAGGTGATTACCTGCATGGTCGGCACGTCGCGCGCGAGTGATCCCATTTCGCCTGACGCACCCGGATCCATGTCGGCGGTCACACCCACGTTGAATCGTGAGAATGAGCCGAGCGCGATGTCCATCAGGCTCTTGCTGCCCCACACCCACCACCGCATCGGTGAGACGGCGGTGGTCATGCGCAGCTGGTTGCCCCAGTACTTGGATCGGACGGCGGCGACATGTTCGAGATTGATGGCGAGCGCCGTCCTGGCGAGCGCGGTGTCACGATTGTCGTGGAACCATCCGGCGCCGGGACCACCGTGGTGACCGGCGGAGCCGACAAACCGGATGCTCCGTCGGCGTTCGGCCTGCGGTACTTTTGAGAAATGTTCGAGCAGGCCCATCATCACCGCGAGGCCGGATCCATTGTCGAGCGCGGCTTGGAAGTATCCGTCCATGTGGGCAAAAATCGTGATGTCCTCGTCGGTCGTCCCTGGCAGCGTGCCGAGGACGCTCGCCGTCTTCAACCCCGCGCGCATCTCGCTCGTCAGGCGAAGTTTCGCCTTCACCGATTGCCCCTGACCGATCAGCTCTCGCAGGACTTTTCCGTCCTCGAAGCCAACGTTGAATCCGCCACGACCGCCACCGAGGCTCACCCAGGTGGCAAAGTTGTCCGAGATGCCGAAGATCAGGCCGACGGCCGCCGCCCCTTTGTCGAACGCCCGCGCGACGACGCCGTCGACACCCGCCGAGTCGCGGATGTCGCCCGGCAGAAGAATGTTCTGAATGAGGACTGCCTTGCCTCTGACATCGCGACCGGCAAAGTCAGCGGCCGTGCCGGTGCCGCCCCAGACAAGATCCCACTCGGTCCCTTCAGGAGGCGTCGACGGCGTGCCCTGCGCCGGCCTCGCTGATTTCACCGCGATGGTCTTCCCGCCACTCGTGAACGTCAGCTCCCAGGCCTTCGGCGTCCACTGCGGCGCGAGGTCGAAGGAGATCCGGTGGACGTCTTTCAGATTGTTCCTGCGGAAGTAGTTCTCGACCCAGCTTTCCGTGGCCTCGTGACCGCCAGTGCCGGCGTTGCGGCCCCAGAACACATTGCCGCTGTCACGATCCTTGAGGGAGATCGCGTCGACCTCCATGAGAAACTGCTTCAACCGCTTGCCGTCGATGTCGCCGTACCGGCGGTCGTCGGCGGCGAGGGCGGGCGCAGGCAGCATCGCCGAGTCGCGCACTTTCCCGGCCGCGTCGAGCAGGGGCTGGCCAAGCGGATTCGGTGCGGCGGCGCCACGCGCCCGGCCGCCCGCGGCCGCGCCGCGCCCCTGGCCTCCGACCGCAGTGGCCGCGCCACGACCTCCTGCTCCGGCCGCCGGACCTTGCTGCGCGTACGTCGCCAGGCCGGCCGCGAGAACAACAGCGGCGAGCACGGCCAGGAGCCGATGCGATGTGCGCCTTCGGGCACTGCTCACGCGAATCATGTATTGACTCCTTACTCTCAGCTCTCAGCTGTCGGCGCTCAGCCTTCCGCGTTCCCCGAGCGTATCCGTTCAATCTTCGCGTCACGCGCGGAATTGAGTCGCTCGCACGTGCGCCGGTACTCCTGCTGAAAGGCGGCGCGCGCGTCGGGCTCGCGGATGCCTGCGAGGGCCGATGCGTGCATCACGTCTTCCTGAGCGAGTTGCGCACCGTAGTAACTGCGGACCTCGGCGATCGCCGCCTTCTGTTCGTCCGTGAGCGGGCGGTGCTCGACCTTGTCCTGGATGTCTCTCTGGCGCAGACGCTCCATCGCAATCTCAACGGCGGACTTTGGTGCCTGTGGTCCCTGTGGGTTCTGGTCAGACATGTCGCCAACATTATTACGCCGAACGAGGCCGGGGCGCGTATGATCTGGCCCATTCAAAACTGTCGGGGTGCTTGGCATGCAACGATCACACGTCCTCGGATGTTCCGCCCTCCTGGCCGCCGTCACCACCGTGATTGCCGGAGGCGGCAGAACCGTCGCGGCCCAGCACGAGCCGACGGCCGCCGATATTCAGAATGGTCAGCGGCTCTTTCAGGACAACTGCGTCGGTTGCCACGGTCCGGAAGGCGACCTCATCGCGGGTGTCGCGCTCAAGAGCGGCCGGTTCCGGCGGGCAGCCTCGGACGCGGAGGTCGCCAGCATCATCATCAAAGGCATCCCGTCGACCGGTATGCCGCCCAATCCCTTCACAGAGGACCAGGCCTCCACGATCGTCGCCTACCTGCGATCGTCGTCTCCAGGTGCTCCGGTGGGCAACGGCACGACCGCTGCCCCTGCCGTGCGCAGCCTCGGATCCCCCATTACCGGCAATACGATTGCGGGCCAGGCGATCGTCGAGGGCAAGGGCAAGTGTCTAAGCTGCCACCAGGTCAACGGCGTTGGCTCGCGCCTCGGTCCGGACCTGAGCGACGTCGGAACCCGCGCGCTTCGCCCTCCCGCAAGCGGAGGTGTCGAACTCGAGCGCTCTCTCGTTGAACCCGACGCGGTGGTGGCGGCCTCCAACAGATACGTGCGTGTCGTGACCTCGGACAACAAGACCCTGACCGGACGACTGCTCAACCACGACAGGGTGAGCGTGCTGTTCCTGGACACGAATGAACGGCTCGTGTCGCTCCAGAAAGCGAGCCTGCGCGAATTCACGATCGTCGAGAAGTCGGCGATGCCGTCGTACGCCACGACCCTGACCGTCCAGGAACGCGCGGACGTCGTGAGCTATCTGGCCACACTGAAGATTCGGAGTCAGCCGCAATGAGCGCAATGAAAACAATGAAACCGTCGGCCACGACACTTCGTGTTCTGGCTCTCATCGTTCTCCTGACGGCGGGCACGCTGCACGCACAGGTGTCTTTCGACCGGCTTCTGCGCGCCAACGACGAGCCGAACAACTGGCTCACGTACTCCGGCACCACCTTCAGCCAGCGCCATAGCAGGCTCACGCAGATCACGCCCGAGAACGCGACGCGCCTGGAGATGCAGTGGGTGTACCAGGTGGCGACGCGCGAGCCGTCGAGTACCAAGTTCGAAGCAACCCCACTCGTCGCGGACGGTGTGATGTACACCGTGCAGCCACCCAACGATGTGGTCGCGCTCGACGCCGTCACCGGACGCGTCTTCTGGACCCACCCGTACACGCCCGCACAAACGGCCCGCCCCTGTTGCGGCCGCGTCAATCGCGGCGTCGCGATCCTCGGCGACACGCTGTTCATGGGCACAATCGATGGACACCTCATCGCCCTCGACGCCAAGACTGGACGCAGCATCTGGGACGTCGTGCTCGGAAAGCCCGAGGCGGGCTACGCGCTGACGCACGCGCCGCTCATCGTGAAGAACATGGTGATTGTCGGTCCGGCCGGCGGCGAGTACGGCATCCGCGGATTCCTGGCGGCGTTCGACGTGAAGACGGGGAAGGAGATCTGGCGGTTCTATACCGTGCCCGGCCCCGGCGAGCCTGGCTTCAACTCGTGGGGCGGCGACTCGTGGAAAACAGGCGGTGCGCCGATCTGGATGACCGGCTCGTACGATCCGGAATCGAATCTCACATACTGGGGCACGGGAAATCCCGGACCGGATTGGAATGGCGACAACCGGGAGGGCGACAATTTGTACAGCGACTCGGTGGTCGCGCTCGACGCCGACACCGGCAAGCTGAAGTGGCACTTTCAGTTCTCGCCGCACGACGAGTTCGACTACGACTCGGTGCAGGTTCCTGTACTCGCCGACATCGCGTGGCTGGGACGGCCGCGCAAGGTGATGTTCTGGGCGAACCGCAATGGCTTCTTCTACGTGCTGGATCGCGTCACGGGCGAGTTCCTGCTTGGCAAACCGTTCGTCGAAGTGAACTGGGCGAGCGGACTCGACGCCAAGGGCCGGCCCATCCGCGTGGCCGGCATGACGCCGCAGCCTGGCACCGGCACGTTGATTTCACCTGGCAATCAGGGCGGCACCAACTGGTACTCGCCCTCCTTCAGCCCCGTCACGGGGCTCTTCTACATTCCGACGTGGGCCAACTACAAGTCGCTCTACGTGAAGCAACCGGCAACCTACGTGGAAGGCCGCACCTTCGCGGGCGGCGGCCCGAGGCCGACAACTCCACCCGGGATCCGCGCGAACGGCGTGAACTTCGCCACCGATCAGGAGGGTTATGGCGCGGTGCGCGCCATCGAACCAGCGACCGGCACGATGAAGTGGGAATTCAAGATGAGCGACGTCACGACGAGCGGCATCCTCACCACGGCGTCGAACGTGCTCTTCACCGGTGGACGCGAAGGCTACTTCTACGCGCTCGACGCGCGCACGGGATCGCCCGTGTGGAAGGCCACGATCGGCGGCAAAACCGACATGAGCCCGATGACGTACGCCGTTGGTGGCCGCCAGTACGTCGCGGTCACCTCCGGCAGTTCGCTCTTTACGTTCGCGCTACGGCAGTAGAACCGAGCGATTGATCCAGAGGATGTTGTCCCAGCTCAGGACTTTCTCTGTGCCGTCGAAGAGCTTCGCGTAGCTGCCGCCCGATCCCTTGAACGAGAACTCCTTCACGCGATCGGGCGGGTTCGTCGTCACATTGCGAAGAATGTCCAGCTCGGACTCCTGCCGCGAAATCTGGAAGAACGCCGGCATCTTCGCCGAGTAGTACTTCGCGTCCGACACGGCGCGTCTCGCCGCGACACCGCGCTCGTACTTGATGTGCATCTCGAGACGCTCACCGGTGGCCGCGCCCAAGACCCAGTCCTGCGAATCAACAATCGGACCTGTCTGGCTCGCTGTCGTCGATCGCATCATCGTGTGGGTTGTCGCCGGCAGGTACACGCCAAACGCTCCAGGCGCGTCCGCGGGATCCTCGGTGAGACCGCCGATGATCAACTGCACGTTGGTCCCGCCGGGTTCCTTCACCGGAGCGGCCAGCCACACCAGCCGGTTCGACCCCTTGCCCACCGGTCGTCCGTCCGGTCCGTTGATCGTCACGCGGTCGATGAACACCGCGCGGAGGTTCGCGTCCTTCGCCGGGCCCTGCGCCGCCACGTTCGGCGTAAAGCCCGCCGGGAGCATTGCCGCCAGCGCCGCGTCGGGAACGTGAAGATCCAGCTGGAACTGCGTTTCCACGCTGTTCTCAACCGGCGTTTCGGCGTGCAGGTACGCCACGAGTCCGGCGAGCGCGCTCGCGACCACGAATGCCTGGAACGAACGACGCGACATGTTGTCCTCCTGATTCATCACCGATCGAAAGAGCGTCATGATACCGTGAACGTCGGATGTTCGTGCTTCTGCTGGTGCTCGGTTCGCTCCTCGGATCGGCCGGTGTGCCGGCATCGCAGGACGTGACGAAGGCCGTGTGGGACGGCGTCTATACCGAGCCGCAGGCCCGGCGCGGGGAGCGGGTGTTCAAGAGCGAATGCGGCTATTGCCACCGGGACGACCTGTCCGGCGGATTCTTCGACAACGGGTCAGGCAGAGCGCCGGCGCTGGCGGGTCCGCGCGCGTTCGACTCGTCGTTCGCCGAACGCTGGAAGAATCTGACAGTCGGTGACATGGTCGCGACGATCGCCGCCACCATGCCGCAACAGAAACCAGCCAGCCTGAGCGTTCAGGCGTACGTGGATGTCGTCGGCTATCTGCTGGAGAAGAATCAGGTCCCGGCGGGCAAGGTGGAACTGCCGATCGATGTGGAGATACTCATGCAGGTGCGCATCACTGCTAAGCAGTGAAGGGTTCCGCATGCGAAAACGGCTCCTCCTCCTCGCCGCAACGACCGTGGCCGTGATGGCCTCCAACGAGATCGGACGCACGCAGGTACCGGCCGCGTTGCCGATGCCGAAGTATCACCACATTCACCTCAACTCGGTCGATCCGGCCAAATCGCTGGACTGGTATGCCAAGTACTGGCCGGCGGGCAAGAAGACGACGCTGGCCGGTTTCCCCGCGTTCGAGGGCGGGAACGATCTGTTTCTGCTGTACACGAAGGTCGAGCGACGCCCACCTGGTGCGTTCGATAGAACACTGCGCCGTTCGGTTCCTCAGAGCGCGTTCTGGACCTTCGGATCGGGGGTTGTTGATACGGTGGGACTCGTGGATCGCCTGTCGAAGATTGCCCCGAAGCAGTTCGAATTCCTACCGGTCTATGCGAGCCCGGACGACAAGAAGGGTGTGATCCGATCGGCCCTGGCCCCGCAGGGCGATCAACTCTTGACGGTGTCGCAGTTGAAAGAGCGTGCCGAGCGGGACAAAGTCGCACCACCCGCGCAGCGCCCCGGCAACAACGACTTCGGCTACCTCGTCGATCCGGATGGGATGCTCGTCGAGTTCAATTCGGCGACGTCGGACCATTTCTGGTCGCACAATCACTTCTGGCACGAGCAGCCCCTGTGCGCGGCCAACTGGTACGTGGATCGCCTGGGCATGCAGCATGCGCCGGTGCGTGATCCGCAGACCGGCGCGATGGCCGCTCGCGCTGCATGGGCGCCCTGTGACGTCCCGATCGGCGAAGTCGGCTACCCGAGCTTCATGCCGCAAGGGCAGCTGCGGATTCCGATCGGCAACGTGCGTTTCGCCAACGGAAGCTGGCAGTGGTATACGCGCCAGTGCCGCGACGGGCGTTGCGGCGGCGGCAACGACACGCCTCTCACCAGGTCGCGCGGACAGGTGGTCGATCACGTCGCACTCACGTATCCGGATCTTGACGCCGTCATGGCCCATCTGAAAGCGACGAACGTGCCCATCCTGAGTGGGCCTTACAGGTTCGGCGAGACGCGCGCCATTCTCATCGAGGATCTCGATGGCCTGGCGCTCGAACTGATCGAGATGAAGTGAATGGCGTTCGGTTCAGTCCCTGAGGGCAAACGCCACCAGGTCGTGGCCCGAGGCGACAGCGACGTACTGTTTGCCCTCCACCTGATAGGTAATCGGCCCCGCGACAATCTGGCCCCCCAGGTTCGCTTTCCAGAGGAGTGCGCCGTTTCGCGCGTCGAGCGCCTGGAAGTAGCCCTCACGACCGCCGGTGAACAGCAGGTCCGAGGCCGTCGTCAGGATGCCGCTGTCGGTCACGTCGGTCATCTCGAATTTCCACTTCCGTTCGCCGGTCGTGGGATCAACGGCGATCACAGCGCCACTCCCGACCGCCTCAGTCCAATTGTTGATGGCGCCGCGGCGAAGCGTGGGCACACCCGGAGCGCCTTGAACCGGCACGAACGGCCTGGGTATACCGCCGCCAAACGTCTGACCCGGTCTGTAGTCGGCCGGTCTCTGGGAATAAATGCTTCCATAGTTGTCCCAGACGGGAATGTAGAAGAGGCCGGTGCGCGGGCTATACGACGGCGAGTACCAATTGGTGCCGCCCTGATTCCCCGGGAACGTGGGATTGGTGTCTCCCTGCGGCGTCTGGATCGGCCGGCCGGTCGGCGTGAACCCACTCATCCAGTTCACCTTCACGAAAGGCTTACCCAGGAGAAAACGGCCGTTCGTCCGATCGAGGACATAGAAATTGCCGTTCCGGTTCGCCCACATCATCAGTTTGCGGGGGCTGCCCTGCCACGGCATATCGACAAGTACAGGAATCTGCACCGAGTCGTAGTCGTACCCGTCGTTCGGTGTGAACTGATAATGCCATTTGAGCTTCCCGGTATCCGCGTCAAGTGCGACCACTGAATCCGAGTAGAGGTTGTCCCCTTCCCGTACCTTGGGATTCCAATCCGGCCCGGGATTCCCGACTCCCCAGTATGTGAGGTTCAAATCCGGATCGTAGGAACCGGTCAGCCACACGGGCCCGCCACCGTGCTCCGCCGACTTGTCCGGCCAGCTCTGGTAGGCCGGCTCGCCGGGACCGGGGATTGTGTTGAATCGCCAAATCTCTTTTCCGGTCTTTGGCTCAAACGCAGCGATGAAGCCGCGAATCCCGTACTCTCCTCCCGCCACGCCAACCATGACCATGTCCTTCACGACGAGCGGCGCCATCGTCAGCGAATAGCCGTCGGCGTAATTGGGGGTCACATTCGTGACCCAGATTGGCCGGCCACTCTTGGCGTCGAGCGCGATCAACTGACCGTCCAGCGTACCCAGGAACAGGGTGTCACCGAGAATCGCGAGCCCGCGATTGACAGACCCGCAGCACGGCTTGATGTCGGCGGGCAGCGGGTGCCGGAACATCCAGAAGACGCGTCCGGTCTTCGCGTCGAGCGCGACGACATCGTTGATCGGCTGGGTGAAATACATCACGCCGTCGACGACGAGCGGCGTCGCTTCGAAATTCTGGAGGGACTGATCGGCCTGAAAGGCCCACTTCTGCTCGAGGGTCTTGACATTGTTCGCGTTGAGCTGGGTCAACAGGCTGTGTCGCTGGCTCGCGTATCCCCCCGAGTAGAGCAGCCAGTTCTGGGGTTCCGCCGCTGCGCGCAGCAGGCGTGCGGAGGTGACTTGCGCTCGAAGGCCGAGCGGCACCAAGGCAACAAACACGAGAGCTGCGAGAACAAACCGTCGGGCCATGGGAAATCCCTCTCTAAAAGCGAGCCTCTTAGATACGCTACCGGCCAGGCGGCGGTCCCTGTCGTCCTGCGCCGCCCCTTCCCGCAGGTCTCAGTGAGCCGAGATAGGCGACGACGTCGGCGATCTCCTGCGGACTGAGCGTGTCCTTGTAGGAGGGCATCGACGATGTGGTAAGAATCTGATAGTCGCGGAGGTCTGTTTTCGAGACCGACACCAGACGCTCTTGATCCGTGACCAACTGGATGGTGTACGTGTCTTCATTCAGCCGGCGACCGTTGATTGTCCGGCCATCCTTCGTGACCACGCGGACGGGCCGGTTGATCGGCATCATCACGCTGCTTGGATCCAACAGCGACTGCTGCAGCGCCGCTGCATTCCGCGAACTGCCAATCTCGCTGAGGTCGGGCGCGATGTGCGAACCCTTCCCAGCGACGGTGTGACAGCTCGCGCAGCGGCCGGCCCCTTCAAACACCGCGAGGCCGCGCGACGCGTCGCCGGCGGTCACGGGACGCGAGTTGAAGTCGCGCATATTGCGAAT
>JBGOTP010000126.1:0-12814 GCA_041476545.1 Vicinamibacteria bacterium
ACAACGCCTTCGATCTGCTCTCCACGCAGTTGAGCAAGAACGTCGTCGGTCTGGTTGAAGGGAGCGACCCCAAACTCAAAGACACGTACGTGATGTTCGGCGCGCACCTCGATCACATCGGCTACCGTCCGACCGGAGGTGCCCGACCCGAGAGCGGGAACTGCCGGCGGACGCAGGAGTCGGTAGCCGCCGCCGTAGCAGCGGGACAGGGTGGACAGGGTGGACGCGGCGGCGCCGGGGGCCGAGGCGGCGCACCCGCCGTGGCAGCTCCCCCGCTGCCGCCCCTCGACCAGCAGGACACGATCAACAACGGGGCCGACGATGACGGGTCGGGATCGACGGCGCTGATGTCCATCGCGAAAGCGTTTGCGACGGGGCCGAAACCGAAGCGATCGGTCGTGTTCGTGTGGCACACAGGCGAAGAAGCCGGGCTCTATGGGTCGCGTTACAACGCAGACTTCCCGGTCGTGCCGCTCGAGAAGGTCCAGGCGCAGCTGAACATCGACATGATCGGCCGCGATGATTGCGACAACCTGAACGGCGACTACTCGAACTCCGTGTTCATCGTCGGCGCCGACCGGATCAGCACGGATCTCCATAACCTCATCGTCGACACCAACGCGACGAAGACCAGGCCGTTGACGCTCGACTACGAGCTGAACGACACGAACGATCCGGAAAACATCTATACGCGCAGCGACCACTACAGCTATGCGCTGAAGGGGATTCCGATTGCGTTCTTCACGACCGGCCTGCACAAGGACTATCACCAGGTGAGCGACTCGGTGGAGAAAATTCTCTTCCCGAAGATGGCACGCATCACGCAGCTGGTCTACGAAACGGGTTTCAACGCGGCGAATACGGACCGGATCCTCGAACGCGACAACAAGGGACCAAGGACCGGCAAGGGATTCGTCGGCCGGGTGGTTTCTGCGCAGAGCACCCCCCTCCGCCGATCGGGCGGTGCCGAGCGACATGTGACGCTCGCTGCACCACGCGTCGCGCCGATTGGGTCAGTGCGATGGAGCGACGCGCAGCGGTCGCTGGTCGCGACCTACGGGCGCGACGGCCGCGCGAGCAGCGAGCTGGCCACGCTCCTCAATCATCCCGCGCTGACCGCGAGCGTCATGGCGGTCGGCAAGTACTTCGCCGAAGAATCCACGCTGTCGCCGCGCCACCGCGAGATCCTGATCCTGCGCACGGCGTGGCTGTGTCGCAGCGACTACCTCTGGTCGCGCCACGCGGCGACCGCCAGACAGCTGAAGGTCGGCAACGCCGATCTTCGCCGCGTCGCGCAGGGCCCTGCTGCTCCCGGCCTCGATCGGTTCGAGGCAGCGCTGCTCCGTGCGGCGGACGAACTGTACCGAAACTCATCGATGTCGAACGCCACGTGGAGCGCGCTGTCGTCGCGCTACGACCAGCATCAGATGATGGACGCCACGTTCACGGTGCCGGCGTTCACGATGCTGGCGATGCTCGACAACTCGCTGGGCGTCCAGCTGGATCCGGACGCCGTGGATCACCTGCCTGCGGACATCCCCTACCGGATCGACGTCCCGGCCCGTGAGGCGCCGCTCGAGGTCGCGCGGATTCCGCCGCTCGAACCAGCGGACTGGACGCTGGCGATCCGGAAGATGCTGGATCCCACCGCCTCCGGCCGGAACGTCATCGCCGTGTATCGCACGTTCGCCAGGCATCCGGCGCTATACGCGCCGCGCCAACTGCTCTCGGAACACATTCGTCTGCAGAACACGCTCCCGGCGCACGAACGCGAGCTCCTCATCCTGCGCATGGGATGGACCGGCCGGTCTGAGTACGAGTGGCAACAGCACGCGCGAACGGGACGAACCGCGGGACTGGACACCGGGCGTATCGCCGTCGGACCGGATGCTCCAGGATGGAGCGACGCCGATCGCGCCCTGCTGCGCGCGGCCGACGAGCTGTACCGCGATGATACGGTGTCGGACGCCACGTGGGCGGCGCTCACGCCGCACTTCGACATCAGGCAGATGATGGATGCGATCGTCACCGCCGGGGGCTACCGCATGGTGTCGACGGTGTTGAACGCGTTCGGCGTCCAACTGGAGCCAGGCGACGAACGATTTCCTGTCGTCCCTGCGCGATAGCGTTACCCGCCTGCCCCCCAGTTGATTCGGGACGGGTCACTTGGATGGGATCGGCTTGGCAACTGCTGCGATATCCTCCAGCCAATAGTCACCGCCGCTCGACACGACCTTCGCGGTGACTTGGTCACCGGGCGAAATGTGTTCCAGGAGCCCTCCATCTTTCACCGGGTACGCCATCGTCATGGCTCCCATGAACCCCGGGATATTCTCGTGGTCCACTGTCACTTTTTTTCCGGCTTTGTCGACCGCCACGACTTTCCCTCGCAGGTCGAATCGCTGTGGCTGCGCTGTCGGTGGCTGCGCCGTCGGTGGCTGCGATGCTGGGGCCGGTGGCGTCTCACTTTGCCTGGGCTGTGAACCGCAGCCGGTCAGTGCGAGGCACAGGCTCACGGCACCAACCGACAAGATGATCGAAATCTGTGTTCCTGTCTTCACGGGTCGTCGCATAGTCGTCCTCCCTTAGAAAATGGTCGCCTGACGCGTGAAAAGCGTCTGGTCTCTCTAGTAGTGAAAACGATACCGCAGGCCCGCGGAAATCTGCCGCGGGCTATTGTAATGCGTACCACCAAACGTATTGCTCTCATCGAGGAGAAAGTGCGTGTTCCCGACGTTCAAGGCGCTCACGATCGCCGTCCACCGCTTCCCGAGTGTCTTGCTGCCCTGAAGACTCACGATCGCGTGTGCCGGCTTGTGGGCCGGGCCGTCGCCCTCGAGAAACCCCGAGCCGTACGCGATCGACCCGGATACCGACGCGCCGGCCATGAGTTCCACGTCCACGCCAGCCGTCAGCGTATCGCGCTGATCGTGGTCGAGGAAGAAGTACGAGTCGCTCGGCGGTTCGAACGCCGTCAGGCCACCGGTGACCGCGCCTCGACCCTCGATGAACTGATGGGAGTACGCGAAGTGCGATTGAGCCCGCTGGCCTCGAGGTGACCGCACCGTGGCTTCCCATCCCCGGATCCTGGCCGTGTCGATCGTCAACGGCAGGAAGATGTTCGAGTTCCCAATGACGTCGTGGTCGAAGAAATTACGTCCGCGCGTGTGGAAGTAGTCAAGATCCACGGCCCAGCCGCGCGCGGGGATCGCGACGCCCACCTCATATCGTTCGTCGCGTTCGCCCTTGAGCGGGAGAAGTCCGAATCCCTGGTTCACGGCAAGATCGAGCAGCGGCCCGGACACCGTCGTCAACGGTGGGGCCTGATAGGAACGCCCGTAGGAGCCTCGGACCGCACACTCACAGCCCGGCAGGCGGATGACCGCGCCGACACGTGGGTTGATGGCGGACTCAGTCACCCCACCCGAAAAGCGAGTGGCCCGAACGCCGCCGCTCAAAGTCAATCGATCGGTCGCCGCAAACTGATCTTGTGCGAACGCGACTTCGATGTTGCCGGTTGGCGCCTCTGCCTGATTCAAGGTCACACCGCCACTGCCTGATCGGAGTCCAAACAGGACGTCATCGTGCTGATAGAACCCGTACACGCCTGCCTGGCCGCTATGGCGTCCGCGTGACGCCGCGAGAACCGCCTGGCCGCCGACGTACTGGAAGACGCGGTGATCGGTGGTGACGATGGGGTCGTTCGTTCCGCCGTCGAACGCGGCGCGGTTGTAGTGGTAGAACGGCGAGACCTTCAGGAACGCACTGGACCCGAGGGTGTGCAGCCAGGAAAGATTGACGAAGCCATCCCGCTCGCGTTGATGATCGTCGATGCCGGCGTCCTGATCCTCCCGCGAGTTTGGGATCTGGTAGTGGTCGGCACGGACCGATCCGACAACCCGGATCTGATCGGCGGTCGTGGCCTTGTAGATCCACGACCCGAAGCCGCCGACGCCCGTGCCTCGGTCGTGAATGGTGTCGGCCACGGGAGTCTCCAGGCCCAGGTCGGTGTGGTTCGCGTTGACGCTGACGTAGTACGCCGACCGGTCGCTGTGATCGCCGAGACTGAACTGGTCGTTGGTCTCGTGCAGGTTGCCGTAGTTGACCTGCAACTCCGCCTCGCGGGCCCGCTCGAAACCCGATCGTGGCACGACGTTGAACACGCCGTACGTGCGATCGCCGAACTCGGCGGAATAGCCGCCGCGCTGGATCTCGATCGTCTCAATGTCTTTTGGATCGAACTGCGGTCCAACGGTGCCCGCGATGTTGGTATTGGGGACCGGCACGCCGTCGACCAGCCAGGACACCTGATGTCCGCCGCGGATGTGCAACTGGTCGTGAATCATGTACGAACCGGGCACGAACTGCGTGACGACGTCCATGCTGTTGCTCCGGAGGGCACCTGGGGTCCCTGCGATCTGGTCCCGTGTGACGAGGCTTTCGGTCGTGATGGACTTCAGGTTGACGGTGCCTTCCGTGCCAATGACGTGCACGGTCTCCGACATCGCTCCAAGCGACAATGCCAACGCGAGGGACGTCACCGTCCCTGACCGGACGATGATCCGTTGTTCCACCGTCTGAAATCCCTGCCTGGTTACTGAAATGGTGTATTCGCCCGCCGGCACGGTTGGCAGCGAGAATTTTCCCTCGGCATCCGTCTGCCCTTGCGCGCGCCAGCTCGATAGCTGTGCGCGCAGCGTGACATCCGCCTGCGGGACGGCGAGGTGTTGCGGATCTGTCACGTCGACGCTGACGAGGCCAAAAATACCTGTGGCCTGTGCCGCGGCCACATCAGGCGCCAGCACGAATACGCACGCGATCGCCAACCACATGACTGGCGACTTCAACTTTCCTGATCGCATAACACACACTCCCCCAAAAGACGTGAGTTCGCGGAGTTCCTTCCGCTCAATGGCCGGCACCTGCCGGCACTTACGTAACGTTGAGCGTGGAATCAGGCGCGAGGAGGCGGAGCGTCGGGAACGAGACCGGAATCGAACGGACGCAATTCGACATGTGCGGGCAGTGGCGAGATGGCAGCCGGCTGCGAAGCAGCGATCGGCGCCCCGAGTACGGCCGCCGATCCAAACGCACGGGCGATCAGAGTCGCAGCGCCGTCGGTCGTGCCGCGGCACGAACAAGACGGTGTCGTCGATGCCGCCTGCGGGTGGTGCATCGGGCAGACCTGGCCGTCCCCATGAGAACACGTGCATGCGACGCCGCCAAACGTGATCGGCATCGCGGCGCACACGGCCGCCGGCGTGAGGCACCAGAGGCAGAACTGGGACAGCAGCCACCCAGTCGCGAAACGGGACAGCTGACGCCGGAACAACAGCATCGGGTTGCAGTTTACCACGCGCCAAATCCGCGTGTCGCTACGGTTGGCGTGGTTCGTACGCGAACGTCAGGCAGTCGTCTTTGACGTCGATCATGGCCGTCCCGCCATGCTCGAGTCTGCCAAACAGGATTTCATCGGTGAGGGGATCGCGCACTTCCTTCTGAATCACACGCCCAAGCGGCCGCGCGCCAAATACTGGATCGTAGCCGGTCGCCGCCAGCCAGACCCGCGCCTCGGGCGTGAGCGCGATTGCGACATGGCGTTCGGCCAGCTGCCCTTCCAGCTGCATCACGAACTTCTCGACGATGGTTTCCATTGCGGCTGGCGTCAGGGGCCGGAAGATCACGATGGCGTCGAGGCGGTTGCGGAACTCCGGGCTGAAGACGCGCTCGACCGCCGCCTTCGCCTTGCTCGCGGCGGTCCGCCACGACGTGTCTTCCTCGAATCCCGGCACACCGTCGACACTGCGCACATCGTTGCCGTCGTTGACGTCGTCGACCGGGACCGTACGGTCTGGCCGGCCCGGCCCCCTGGACGGCGTGGTCCCGCGGCCCGAAAATCCGATCGCCGTCGCGCTCATCTCGCGCGAGCCGGCGTTCGAGGTGAGAATCAGGACGACGTTCCGGAAATCGGCCTTGCGTCCGGTATTGTCCGTCAGCGTGGCGTGATCCATGACCTGCAGCAGGATGTTGTAGACATCGTGATGCGCCTTCTCGATTTCGTCGAGCAGCACGACGCTATACGGATGCGTGCGGACGGCGTCGACGAGTTGCCCGCCCTGTTCGTAGCCGACGTACCCCGGCGGCGCGCCGATGAGGCGCGCGACGGCGTGCTTCTCCATGTACTCGCTCATGTCGAAGCGGATGAACTCGTTGCCGAGCAGGATGGCCAGTTGCTTGGCAAGTTCCGTCTTGCCGACACCGGTCGGTCCAGTGAACAGGAAGCAGCCGGCCGGCCGTTCAGGCTGCCCCATGCCCGCCCTTGAGCGCTTGATCGCCTGCGCGACGAGATGTACGGCCTCGTGTTGACCGAACACAACGCGCTCCAGCGATTCTTCGAGGGTCCGCAGACGCTCGCGATCGGACGAGGTCGCCTGGCGAGCCGGGATGCGGGCCATGCGCGCCACGATCGGCTCGATGTCCGGCGCATCCACCGCCGGCCAGTCCGCTCGCGTCTCGGCGGCATGGCCCATTGCGGCGTCTCTACCATCCGTAGCGTCCGGCGCTTCGACAAGCTCAGGGCCGTCCCGAGCGGAGTCGAGGGACGGCTTCTGCCGGATTGGAGTCTTGAGCCGCGTCACCGCGCCGGCTTCGTCGATGAGATCGATGGCGCTATCGGGCAGACGATAGTCGCGCAGATGGCGCGCGGCCAGTTTGACCGCCGCGTCGAGGGCGGCGTCCGTGTACGTCACCTGGTGATACGTCTCGTAGCGGTCGCGCAGTCCGGCGAGAATGCGCACCGTCTCCTCGATCGACGGCTCATCGATGGCGATCTTCTGCAGACGCCTCGCCAGCCCGCGATCCTTCTCGATGTGCTTGAACTCCTCGAACGTGGTCGATCCAATGACGCGCAGATCGCCGGCCGTGAGGAGCGGTTTCAGGAGCGTCGCGAGATCCATGGTGCCGCCGGTGACTGCGCCGGCGCCGACGGTCGAGTGAATTTCATCGATGAACAGGATCGCCTTCGGGCGCGCCACGAGCGCGGCAATGACGGCTTTGAACCGCTCCTCGAAATCCCCGCGAAAGCGCGTGCCCGCCAGCAGCGCGCCGGTGTCGAGGGCAAAGACCTCCGCCCCTTTCAGAGTGGGTATCGCGTCCCGGACATCGTCGGCCAGCAGGCGCGCGGCGAGACCTTCGGCCATCGCGGTCTTGCCGACGCCGGCATCGCCCACAAACACCGGGTTGTTCTTGCGGCGCCGGCACAGCACTTCGATCGTGCGCTGCAGTTCGTCCGTGCGGCCGATGAGCGGATCAAGAAGCCCACGGCTGGCGCGATCCGTCAGATTGAGACAGTAGGCCGACAGCGGGTCCGGCGCCGTGGAGGACTGGTCTTCGCCGCCAACACCGGCGCCGGTGCGCGGAGCGGCGCCCGGCGGCGTGGGGACCGGCGTCTTCGAAATGCCGTGCGAGATGTACTCGAGAACGTCGAGTCGCGTGACGCCCTGCTCGGCCAGCAGGATGGCCGCGCGGGTCTTCGGTTGCTGCAGGATGGCCGCGAGCAGGTCGCCGGCCTGGACGTCTTCGCGCTGGGCGCTTTGCACGTGCATAACCGCCGTCTGCAGTACGCGCCGGAAGGCCGCCGTCTGCTCGGGTTCATACTCCTGTCCGCGGGCAACCTGCTCGATCGACTCGGTCAGGTACGCGCTCAGACTTCTTCGCAGCGCGCCGAGATCCGCACCGCAGGCGCCGAGAATCCGCTCGCCGTCGGCATCGTGGAGCAGCGCGTACAACAGATGCTCGAGCGTGAGATAGGCGTGCCGGCGAGAGATCGCCTCGCGGAACGCAATATGGAGCAGGACTTCAACAGAGGCGGAGAACACAGGATAAGAGTACTACGCTTCCTCGACTACTGCTCTCAAAGGATAGCCGGCCTCGCGGGCGAGCGACACCACCTTGTCAGCCTTGGTCTCCGCCACTTCCCAGGGATAGATGCCCGCAATCCCCCGGCCGTTGAGGTGGACGTGCATCATGATGCGATAGGCTTCCGACGGCGACTGCTGGAAGACCGTCTCGAGCACGTGCAGCACGAAATCCATTGTCGTGTAGTCGTCGTTGAGCAGAACCACCTGATAGAGCGTCGGGTCCTGCTTCTTGGTATCGACGCGCTCTTTGACGGCGCCGTCTGTCTGATCCTGGCGGTCGGCCACGGTTCAGCCTAACACCAACTCGGAAAGTGAAAAGTTAGAAGTGAAAAGTCAGAAGGACCGCGGTTCGAGCTAAGACTGCCGCGGGAAGAGGTCGTCGACCGGCATCGACCATCCTGGCACGGCTGGCTCCGCGTCGGCGATTTCGCCGCGTCCATGCACGGACGGGTTCGTCGGATCGGCGGCGCGGTAAACACGCACAAGCTTCTCCCGCTGGATATCGACGTCCCACACGACCAGCGTTCCGGCGGCGAAATAGTCCGCGCGCTTGGCAGCCAGGCGGACCTCGGCTGCTGGCCCGTAGTCGCCCTTGCTCCGGATCTCGACCGCGAAGACCGGAGACCCGTCGATGAAGTCGTCCGTCAACGGGCCCACATGGAATGCCGCGTCGGGACTGAACGACCGGCGATTTGGCAAGTCGACGATGAAGCCGGCGTTATCGCCAATGGCATAACCGTGGCCCACCCGACGCGCGTACTCTCGAAGGCTGGCAACGATCTCGCCTGATGTGTACCCGTGACGACCGCCGGCCGGCGTCATGTGGACAATCTCTCCGCCGACGAGCTCAGCCTTCTTTCGCACAAGCCGCAGATCGTCGAGCGTCGCGGTCCCCATCGATCCCATACTGAAAATCCTACCATCGTCCTCTTCGTGAAGAAGCGTAGATTCTGTCCAAATGCGGCTGTTTTGAGGGCTGCAGACCTGAGAGGGGCAAGGTGCGTGCCAGAGGCAGAGTCGAGCCGGCGACGCGGGGGGGGACGCAGTGGCGCCACGACAGCGCCGACAGGCCAATCGCTATGCGTGGGAGATAGCGGTGTCGATCAGTTGGTGAGCGGCGACGACACGAGCGGCGGCTTCTGCGTGATTTCGCGCGTGCGCTGGATCTCCAGTTCCTCGAAGATCAGGTTCGGCACGACGACCGACGCCGCGTCGGTCGACGTGGCGCGGTAGCTGTAGAGTGTGCGCTCACGCGAGGCATCGAGCAGATCCCGGAATACCGGCGGCGCGATACTGCCGAAGCGGAGGCCGCGCACCGGCGTCTCGTCGCCCTCGAGCGTCACCTTGACGGCATCCAGAATCAGGGGTCCGGTTCCGGGACCTCCGCCCGGGGCATCGGCAGGATTCGCCACGCTGCGCACGATGTACCCGAACGCCTTGCCCTGCAGCTTGAGCAGCTCGATGTACTTCGTTCTCAACTGCGCCGCTGTGACCGCGGCCGAGCTCTGCATCTGAATCACGCCAGGATGAACGTCTCCTCCGCGCGTGTGGCCATTCGACTGCAACAGTCCACGCATCGGCGTACGGCCGGTCAGGAGCGTGACCAGCCTGCCCTTCTCGACGAGCGTCACGTCCTTCGGATGGAGACCGTAGTCGTCCACCACGTAGGCACCGGGCACGGGCCTGCCGCCAAATTCCTTCAGCGACGGCGTATCGCTCAGCGAGAACGAATCCGTCAGCACGCGTAAACCGATTCGCGAGAGGAACGGCGTGATCTGACCGCCGCCGCGCCCGCCGCCAGGGCCCCCGCGCCCGCCACCGGCCGATTCCGGCGGCCGCCGCGCCAATACGGCCGGCACGAGCGCCTGCGCCACGATTTCCGCGCTGGCCTGGCCTTCGACCAGGACGGGCCCGGTGTACTCCTCCCCAAGATCCGCCGCGCGCGCCGCCTTCAGCCGGTTCGCCATGGCCTGCGTGCGCGAGATAATCTCCGCCACGGGCGGGAGATCGGCCAGGTTCTTTTCGACGAACGTGAACACCTCTCGCACCGTCATGCCGTCCGCTTCGGCGCGGGCATCGGCCGACACACGGACCGAGGCGATCTGGATCGGCGCGACGACCTTGGCGCCCTCGCTGTTCAGGTAATAGCGGGTGCCCCGCGTGTCGGCCACCGACACCTCGGAGTTGTCGATCGCCTTGAATCCCGACCCGCGGAACACGGCCGAAATCTGCTGGGCGCGCTCCGGCCAGGCGCGGTTGACGAAGGCCGGCGGCAGCCCGGGGAGCAGCGTCTCCACCGACTTCTCTCGCGAGAAGTCGGGCAGCACCGCATCGGGCGCCGCCCGATTCTGAAACGCGGCCTTCTTCCGCGCGAAGACGCCGACGGCGCGCTTGTACGCCGTGTCGGTCGCGAGCCACATCTGCCGGCGCATCGACTCGTAGTCATCGTCCAGCGGCGCGCTGGTGCTGCCGTCCGCGGACAGCTGGATCACGCCGTTGCCGAAGTTCGGTGCGTTGAAGAGCGAGCTGTCGAAGGTGTAGTCCCCCACCCGCACGTCGACGCGCAGCGTGCGACTGTGTCCCGTCAGATCCTCGGCCAGCGCACCGAGCCTGGCAGTGACCCGCGTGGCTGCGCGCTCCTCGACTTCGTACTCGATGTAATACGGCGGTGGCTGATCCTTGAGCCGCAGCTGGGTCATCGATCGCGCCATCTCGTCCTTCATCGCCGAGAAGATCGGCACGTCCTGTGCGCGGGGCGATGGCGCAGCGGACAGCAGGAGCATCAGGGCGAACACGAGCAGGGGGAGAGCCGCCTTCGCCAAGGCTCCGGCGCGCCGGCCAGCCACCGGGCGAAGGATCGGGCCAATCACTGGCCGCATCAGAACGTCCTCCCCGGCCGTGACAGCAGCTGCGGCGACGGCAGGATCGGCATGCCTTCCTGCGACTGTACCTTCTTCTGTACTTCGACCTCGCTGACCAGCAGTTCCGGAGACGATGCCGAGACCGGCACGCTGCCGCTTTCAGCTCCACAGACACCATTGAACACGTCAACCTTATCGCTCGCCGCCAGAAACTTGCCAAACGCCGCGAGCGGCGTCCCAATCAAATCAACGCCACGCACCAGTTCCGGCGGACGGCTATCGGTGTAAATACGATAGACGACGTTCGGCATCACGTTGAATGCGTTGGGATTGTTGCGACCGGTCATGGTGAATCCGCCCTCGATGTTGTCGAACAGCAATCCGAACGGCTTCCCCTGCTTCCGCGCTTCATCCTTCAACATCGTGACGAGCGCGGCCGACGACACCGTGCGGCTCGCTTCGACGATCAGATTGGACTGGCGAGACACCGGCACGAAGCCGGCCTCGGCACGGCCGTGACCGTTCGACTGCGGAAACGCGGCGAGCGGTGAGCGGCCCAGCAGAAACGTCTTCAGGATGCCCTTGTCGACCACCGTCACGCGGCGGCCCTGTACGCCTTCGTCGTCGTACTGGTAATAGCCCATGAGCTCGATGTTGCCCCGTGCCCTCAACGTCGGGTCGAACACGACGCTCAGAAATGACGGCAGCACGAACTCGTTCACCTTCCGCCCGAACGTCTGTCCATCATCGGCGTTCCGCTGCCGCGTACCCTCGACGCGATGGCCGAAGATCTCGTGGAAGAAGACACCCGCGGCCCGACCCGACAGAATCGCCGGACCGGAGTACGGATCGACGATGGGCGCCTTTCGAAGTCCGGCGAGGAGCGTCATCATGTCGCGCGTCGCGGCGGTGAGCTTCTTCTCGTCCGGCAGGCCCTCGAGCGAGCGGGAGAAGTAGCTCGCATAAAGCGGCAGTTCCATGCCGTCTTCCGCCTTCGTCATCGCCTGAATGAAAATCCGGCACTGCATCTCGCCGGTGGCGAGCTGCGAGCCTTCGCTGTTCGAGTAGTAACGGTTGTCGGCGCCGACCGACAACGACACGTCGGCGTTGAAGATCAGCGGATCCTCGGCGAAGGGCGCCGAGATCCGCCGCAGGCGCCCCTCCCACAGTTTCGTGTCGAGCGCGTACTCGGCCGGTGGGCCCACATACGTCTGCGGCTGCTCGCGAGAGAAGTCGGGGGCCGGCGATTCTTCCTTCACTTTTGCGGCCACGTTGGTCGTCACGCGCGTGAGGGCCTCGGTGGCCTGCTTGAACGCGCGATCGGTGGCGCGCCACAGCGCGAGCTGAATCGGCTTGTCGTCGTCGGTAAGGGGAAGCGAGATCCGGGCGGTTCGCGGAGAGTTGCCGCCGGCGTCGCCGCGGATCGGATGCGTGTTGTCGAGCGCGTAATCGCCGACCCTCACTTCAACGGTGGCAAAGCGCCCGCGGCTCTCGTCGCTGCGCTCCAGCGCGCCAAACGATGCGCTGATGCGCGCCGATCGCTCCTCGTGCACCGTGTAGCCGATGAAGTAGGCGGGCGTCCGTTCTTTGTTGAGAACCTTGAAATTGCGCTGCAGCTCCGTCTGGAGAATGTTGACGAGGGCGCTCGGCGACGCGCCGTGGAGAGGCGGCAGACCCGCCCCCTGCGCGAGGCACAGTACGCCGACGAGCACAACGATCTTCAATTGCTTCATACAGCCTCGTGAGGGCCATCCGCCGCGCCTCGGATGGGCCCGGAGCCCTCGATTGTGTCGAAAGAGAATGATAGCGCAGGAGCTGAAGGCCAGCACTACATCAGGTACTGGGTCAGTTTGAGCCGCGCCACTCTGTGAAGTCCGCGACGGCCGTCTCCTGCATCGGGGCCGATGGCGCCCGCGACCGGTTCGACGACGCGGGAAATTCGCACCTCCGCGAACCGTCCGCCTTCGCATCGCTTCGGCGGGACTGGCGTCGGTGGCATGCCGCAGCTCCGTGAGCTGCGGCGGATTTCGGCGC
>JBGOTP010000127.1:0-12776 GCA_041476545.1 Vicinamibacteria bacterium
CGGATCCAGGGCGGCGTACACACCGAGCGAGGTGGTCGTGTACAGCACGCCGTTGACCATGATGGGCGTGTCCTGATACGCGCCCGGCCTCGCCGAGGGATTGGCCTTGACGATGTCGTTGTCTGGTGAGCTCCAGCGCCAGGCGACGTCGAGGCCGTTCACGTTGGCGCGGGTGATCTGATTGAGCGGCGAGTATTTCGTGCTGGCCGCATCACCGGCGTAGTAGCGCCAGTCTCCTTCTGACGGCGCTGAACGCGCCGGAGATGCCGGGGACGTCACAGGAGTCGGACGCTGCGCGAGAGCGACGGCAACGGTCGTGACCGCCGCCAGGGCGGCGGCGAGAACTGCGCGTGGCATACCTGCTCCTTGATGATGTGCGTGCTATCGGAGTCCGGAATTGGGGTCGAAGGTGACCAGCCGTTCAGACTTCTCGTAAAAGTCGTCTATGGCTCTCGCGCCTTTCAACAAGCCAGTGCCGGGAAGGAACTCGTAGTCGATCGTGCCGCGGCCGGCCTGGTACGAAATCTTCTCCGATGTGAGTCGTCCATCCGCGGCGTAGGCCATTTGCCGGAGATAGCCATTCTTCTTTCCATGGATGGACAGCAGCCGGTTCGAATCGCCGTCCCACTTGAATTCAAGAACATCGCTGAACTGATCGGCTCGTGCGCCGCCGTCTTCCTGCACGGGCGTGGCCAGCGTCACGCGGCCCAACGGATCGTAGGTCAGATCGAAGACAAAGAATCCGTTCCAGATGAACGGGTGGAAGAACGGGTTCCCCGCCCAGCCCCGGGCAATCTGCTTGCCTGTGAATCGGAAGACGAGATCGGGAGCGATGCCGGCGCCCTTCAAGTACGTGAGCGAGTAGGCAGCGGACCTCGCGCCGGGGACCGAGGTTCCGGGAGGGCCGATCTTCTGCATGGCGAGTGTCTGGCGATCGTATTGCGGCTCCGCGTCGAACAGCCTGGTGGCCGGACCCCTGACGTTGGCACTGGTCGAGTACGCCCTGTCCGTGAAGATGGAGCTGACCAGAAAGGAGCGTGCGTCGCGAATGAAGACCGTTGTGGTCCCGTCTTTCGTCGCGATGCGCGACACCGGCTGCAGAAAGCCCAGGCTGATCGGATCGTAGAAGACCTTGCTCGCATAGCGCACGCCGGAGATCCAGTGGGGGATGCCCTCCGTGCCCGGGGGCACCGGCGGCAGGGTCACGAGCGCGTACAGTTCCAGCATCTTTTTCGCGGCGTCATCGGACGTACACGCCAGATTGGCGTCGCGTAGATAGCTCCTGATGAACCCGGCGGCCGCGGCGCCCTGCCGGAGAAAGGCCGCCGACATGGCGCTGTAGTACAGGAGCGACGCGTTGGATGGATCGGCCTTCAGGCCCTTCGCAGCCGCGTCCAGTGCGGTCTGATACGACTGCCTGTCGAACTGCACGCGCGTCTCGTCCTGGGCCGTCTTGACGGCGGTCAACAGGTTGTTCGTGACGGCTCCGTCCACCTTCAGGAAATCATCGAGTTGCGCGTGGTCCAGCCGCACGTTTCGTTCGATCCGCTGCACCACCGCGATCGCATCGGTGTACTTGCCCAGCTTCGCGAGTAACTCCGCATGTTTGAGCGCCAGAGGCAGGAAGTTGGCTTCGAGTTGCTCGCCCGTTGCGATTCGCTCGAGCATGAGTTGCTCCGTGCTGGCATCAACCTGCTCTTTGTCCAGCGTTGTCCTGAGGTCCCGCACGATCTGATCGAGGCGCGCTCGGTTGGGACCCGTATACTCCTGCGAGGAGGCGATGACATTGTGATTGACCAGGTCAACCCTGGCATCACGGAACTCGCCAATCGCGGAACTCTGGCAGGAGCTGCGGGCCGCCAGTTCGGCCTCGTCGAAGGCGGATTCCCAGGAATTCTGCTTCACGAACTCCCTGGATTGCTGCTGATGACGCAGAGCGCTCTGGTTCAAGGCCTCCTGCGACTGCTGGAAGATGTTCGGTATCGACCATTTCGCCAGGCCCAACTGGCGAATCTTGACAAGGTATTCGTCCCAGAAGAATTTCGTCTGGTAGAGCGCCTGGCTGACGGCAAGGCGCCGGGTCAAGCTGTCGTTGTCGGAGGCAATCCGGTCGAGGACGTCGGTGTTCTCTTTGCCATCGGTTGCTTTGCGGTAGATGGTTCCGAGCCCGGCGGCATCGTTGGAGGCAGCAGCCAGCCTTGTGGGATCCGCGGACTGCTCGCTGAATCCCTTGACATCTTCGCGAATCCTGGCAAGGAGCGCGTCCAGGGCTTCCTTCGCCACCCGCGATTTCGCGGTGAACTGCAGCACCGCCTCGATGAGCGCTGCGCGCCGGGGATCGGAATCCGACGCGAGGAGCTGCTGCAGCACGCGCAGCGCGGTGGCGTCTGGATCCGGCGACACGAACAGAAACGCAAAGCTCTCGGGCGGCACCGTGGTTCTAACCTTGGCGTTGAGCGTTTCGCCGTACGTCAGCGCTTCCCGCGACCACGCGGATGTCAGCGACGCCGCGTCCGTGATCTCGCCCTTGGGGGGCAGCACGACGACTCCAAGCGGCAGACCATCCAGGCCGAGCGCGTAGAACATGCCGGACTTCGGTTCTCGAAAGAAGCCCGCCATCTGATCGATATTGACCTCGCGCGAGCCCTTCAGCCTGTCGGCGGCCTTGTCGGCGCCGACGGCCAGTACACGCACCGCCGAGCGCCCGCCCACAAAAAACTCGGCCACGCGATGGAACTCGCAGCGGGCATCCGCGCAGGTGACCACCAACTTCTGCTGGGCCGCGCGCGTGCCGATCGGCAGCAGGAACACGCAGGCGACACTGGCGACAAGGGCGAGCGTCCGTTGAACCGTCATGGGCGCAGGTTGTACCGTTCGAACTCGGGCCCGGCCGGCGCCGCCTTCCCGGTTCCAGCTCGCTTGTCGAGGTCGGCTTGCGAAGGCGGATATGTCTTCAGGAGACTGTTGAGCAGCGCCGTGGCACGATCCGATACGGCATTCCCACGGTACGCCTGGACGCGAACGAGCACATCGACGGCTTCCTGTACCCGATCGCCGAGCAGCCAGGCCAGGGCGGACTTCTCCAACACCCACGGCCGGACCGGGAACACCTGTCCGGCTTTGTCCCAGGTGGTCGCGGCGTCGGCCCATCGCGGCCCGGCCGGATCCTTCTCGGCCGCCTGGGCCTTGATGACCAACTCCGAGAATTGCAGCTCCCGCTCCAGACGCGCGTTCAGATCCGGTTCGGCGGAGAGAATCTGCGCGGCGTGGACCTTCTCGTGAAATGCCGCCCAGGCTCCGGCGCGATAGAACGGCTCCGCATCGTTCAGCATCTGTCCCGCGGACCGCATCGGGGCGGCCCGGCCGCCGCGATCGAGAAACGGGAGACTGCGCTTCGCGCTCTTGTCTGACTTATAGATCTGTGGCGTCTGGTCTGGGCTCAGATCGTGGGTCTTCTGTTGCGCGATGACAAAGCGCTCTTCGATTCCACCCGTCGAGTTCTCCAGCGCGAACAGCAGTCCCGCGGTGAACGGGCTCTGCGCGCTCGTCTCGGTCCGCGCCGGCACCGTCTTGCCAGGCTCATCGGCAAATATCAGATACGTGTCCTCGATGCTCGGCTGATACGTCAGCCCATTGCCCTTCTTCGGTGCGGACGCGAAGGCGTTGTTCCGGCACGCGTCGACGATGAGCACGCGCGACGCCGGGGCCGCCTCCTCCATGATCTTGATGATGTTGTTGATGCTCTCGGAATACTCTTTCAAAGGGGCGACCACGTCGCCGCCGGACGCCTTGATGCCGGTTCCGAGCAAGTGAGGCTTTCCATCAATCTGAAGGCCGTGCCCGGAGTAGTACACAACCAGAACGTCCTCGGGGGCCGCGTTCTCCTCTTTGAGGAAGCTCGTCAGTGCCTCTTCGAAATCGCGAGGTCGATCCAGGTTCTCAACCGGCTTGACCTTGAAACCGATGGACTCCAGCGACTTGACCATGCTGGCCCGATCCACGTCCACGGTGGGCAGTTCGGCTTGCGCGTACTTGCTGTTGCCGATGACGAGCGCCAGGCCGACGCGACTCGGAACCACGGGTGCGGGAGCCTGCACCGCGACCGGCACGGGGTCTTGCGACACGGCGGGGGGAGGCACCTGCGTCGCGTCGGGCGGAAGGTCCCGCGCCGCGATGGGCGGGGCGACTTGCGGCGCAGCGCGCACGGGGTCCGGCGCCGCAACGCGCGCAGGGTCCTGCGCCGCGGCCGGAAGCGCACAGAGGAACGACAGGAGGACTGTCAGGAGACGGACGCTCATTTCTTCTCCTCGGCGTCGCAGACGCCCGTCACGCCGGCATCCTTGAGCGAATTGCGGAGCCGTGCGATCTCGTCCGCCATGTCCGACTGGCACAAGCCCGCGAGCGCGTACTTGCGGATTTCCAGACTGTCGGGCGCGTCTCGAAGCAGTTGCTGGGAAATCAGGGCCGCTTTCGACCACATCTTCATCTTCAGCGTTTCCTCGATGCTCCAGAGGGTCCTTGGCAAATCGGGCATCGACGAGATCGCCTGGAGACGCTTTCGGTACTCGGCGTCGTCAGCTTTGGACGGAACGTTCACGAGCCGAATCGCATCCAGGCTCTCGGTCCTCATCAGGCGGATCGACACGGCGTTCAAACTGTCCGGTAATTCCAGGCTCGTCAGATAGTCGTTCAACGCCTTCACGCGAAAATCGCCGGCATCGGCGGAGACCGAATTCCAGCGCTTTCTCTCGGAAGAGTCGGCCCCGCCCACAAACAGCGTGAAGACCTTGCCTGCCTCCGACGGCCTCGGCGTCCACCGGAGCGAAAAATCCGTCACGTCGATCGTCTCTCCGCAAATTGGCGACGCGAGCGGCAGCTCTCCCCGGCACACCAGATCTCCGGTTCCTTTGGTCCGGCCGGCCCGAAAGCCTGTGTTGTTCATGAGGGCCTGAAAGCTCCGCGGAACCGGCGCATCGGCACTCGCCTGCACGCCAGCGGTCTTGCCGGCGACTGGCAGCTTGATCGACACGACCTGCCCCAGCCGGCGCTCGACGGGGAGCGACAGCGGAATCTCTTCCTCGCGAGCCGTGTCCAGAGAATACGCCGTCAGGACACACGGAGCCGCGATGCACTGGATCTTGCTGGCCAGCGTGAGGATTTCGTACTTGGCCATGTCGTACGATGTGCCATTCTGGACGAGCACCTTCCACTTTCCCTGCACGCCCTCGATGAGCCACTGGGGCTCTCGCGTCTGAGCCAGGCCGGAGCCACAGAGACACGCCACGATGGAGACGGTGACGACGAATATTCTTGTAGTCATCAGTGCAACCTCACGCCCGTGCGGCCCCCCAGGCAAAACCCTTCACACCCCTCGCGACGATGCCGCCGATCTGTTTCAGATACGGGTGCATGAACAACGCTGCCGACACCCACAAGAAATCCGGCCAGAACACCTGCGTGATCTCGATAATGACCACGCTCCAGACGACAACCGCAAACGCGGCGCCCGAAAACAACATGACTTCAACCGATTCGCCGTTGACTCTGTCCGATGCCCGGAATCTCACAATGGCCATGAGCACGAGCACGGAGAGCAACAAGAGCGTGTCGTAGAAGTGGCTCGTGGATTCGTCGATGTGGCGAGCGACACGGCTGCGATTGAGCGTGGTAAACGCGCAGCCGTGGATCCATACCCCCGCGACCGGCGACCGGGACAGCGGCGTGCAGCGGGAGTCCCGCGCATCGAGGATGTCCCCCAGCAACACGACGCGCCCGGCCACTTTGTCGAGCGCATCCTCCGAAGGGCTTGCAGGCGAGTACGCGATGGTCTCCCTCTTGATTTGGTCGAGAGACGAGTAATCCACGGCGTAGGCGCCAAGCGCCAGCCGGCCTTCCTCGACCCGGTGCGTCAGGATAGGACTCTCCAGAAGCGCCCGGCGACGGTCAGGCCACACAACGGCGGAAAGCGCCGCGGGCATCTGCAGGAGATAGTCCTCCGGGTCGACCTTGCCGAGCGATTGGTCGGGTGAACTGTACTGGTACGCGTACCCAGGGTCGTCCTCTGGCAGCATGATGCCTCCCGCGAGGCTCCTGAAGTCCGGGCGGCCCAACCAACGCCCGGGCGACTGGCCCTGCTGCCTGAACACACCAACGACGACGTTGCCCATGTCCTTCCACTCGCCCAGCAGTTTCCCGTCTTCGGTGCTGATGAAGTGGTTGTTGTAGTCCGGCGAAAAATCGATGTCCACCCCGATGGCAAGCGCCTGATGCCTCTGCAGCGATGCCACCAGTCTTCGCAACATGCCTCTATCGGTGTGTCCATCCGTGACCGGAATCTGCGAGATGTCGACAACGATAGGCACTCGCGCATCATGTTCCGGTCCATCAGCGGCGGCCGCCTCCGCAAGGAGCGTCTGCTCCAGGACGGCGTATTCGAAATTTCTGAAGAACCGTCCGAATGGACGGTCCTTGAGATATGCCTGTGCAATTCCGAGGACCGCGAAAATACCCACCGTCGAGATCACGTCAATCCCCCACCTCTTCAGCCACGACCATGGCGTGCGCGGATCTTTCTCACGACCGTGCATGTGTCTGCCTTCTGAGGTTTGGACCTGCTTCTCCGACGATTGCTGATTGAGGGTACTGACCATACAGCCGAGCTGACAGTGCAGTCAAACACTTCTCGCGGGACGGCAAGAAGTCGCCTCCACGAGTGACTAATCGTTGGCCGAGCGGAGGGGAAGTGGGGGCTGCGGCAACGCCGCGTCGGGACCGGAGGCCAGCTAGCGCTGACGCCGCACAAGCCGGCTGGCGGCTTTATTCAAGCGGTCGTCGAAGCTCGAGAAGCGTGCATTCCGCACGCCGCCCCTGGACACGATTTCGGCGAAGGAGGCGAGGTGGATGGCGTCGAACCCTCGAAGACTGTACTTCTCGGCAAGGTCACCGGCTGCGCGACTGAGCGCGGCCGACACCTCCACAGTGAGATACGCGGACCATTGCTCCTCGAATTCGCGCTTCGCCGCGGCAAACAGGGAGGCTGTGAGGGCTCCCTCGCGCCGAAGTCTCGCGAGCGCCGCGCGAGTCTCCGCGTACGCCACTGGCGACGTGGCCACAACGGCTGCCTCGTCGACCGCTTCCAGCACCGATTCGGATCCCGCTTCCGAGACGCACAGCTTGATCAGGCTGCTCGTGTCCAGATAGAGATTCACCGGCGATCCTCGAGCACCACCGCTGAAGCCGTTCTTCCGCCCCGTAGCGTCACGGCCTTGCTCGCGCCCTTCGGCTTCCGCCCGTTCCAGCGCGCGCCCCCCTCGGCGACGAGTTCATGCGCCCACTCCACATCGGCCGGCGCCAGGACCGGGGTGATGATGGCGATGGATCGGCCGCGCTCCGTCACGAGCAACCGCACGCCGGACCGTACGCGCTTCAAATGGCGACTCAAGTGCGTTTTCAAATCGCGAACACCCACCGGGTCCATGGCCATCCTCCTGGCTTTCTTGAAGTGACTACAATGCTAGCACAATGTAGTCTCATCCGTTTTCGAGAAAGCCCTGAGGGTGCGTGATCCTCTCTATCTCCTGTCCGGCGACAGACTCACATTGAGCGGCGTCTCCCCGCCCTCGCGCACCTGTATCTCCGTCGAGAACCGTTGGTATCCCGGTTTGGCGATGTCCACGCGATGCGGCCCGGCCGAGAGCTGCACGATGAACTGCCCTTCGTCCGAACTGACCCAACGTTCGCCATCGATCAGCACATCGGCGTCTACTGGCTGCACGCGGAGCGCGAACGAGCCGTACCCAACCGCCTGGGACGGCGGAGCCGCGTAGGGAGACGGCGGACGAGGCTGGCCGCGCGGCTCGGTGCGCAACGGAGTAAACGTACCGGACGGCGGTGGCGGCACTGGCGCTGCCAGAGCCGGCGGCTCGCTCCGCACTCCGGCCGGCAGCGGCTCCAGCGTCTCGTGTAATTTCAGCGTCGATCCGCGCCGGAGATACAGCCGCTGGCGCACGGTACGATATCCCTCGAGATACAGCGCGATCTCGTGTCCCCCAGGCGGCAGGGGCAGGCTCTGGAACACACCGTCGAAGTCGTCCGCAATACCGGCATAGAAGCCGTCAACGTAGACCGCGGTGTCATTTGGCTTGACCATGACCCGCACGTGCGCGCGCGAATCGTAGACAGGGAAGTAGGGGTAGGGATACATCGGCCGCGGCCACCACGGATACGGCCCGAAGAACGGGTCGTAGAAGTAGCCGCCGACGAAAACGAACTGCCCCCGCATAAGGGGAAACCTCTGGGCCTCTGCCAACGGACGTCGTTGCGCCGGCGGTGCGGGCGGACGGGGCTCGTCCGGTTTTGCCGGCGGGCGGGGCTTGGCCTTCTGTCCGGATTGAGCCGGCTGGCTGGGCTGCGCCGGCTGGTTTGGCTCGCGGCGTCCTCCTGTGTCCTGCGCCCAGACTGGCACCGCCAGCAACAACGACAATCCGGCCACAAGTACTCCCAGACGAGCATGCCCACTCATATCAGTTCCCTTTCAACGGTTGCCTCCTGGCAGATAGGCAAGTCGCGTGCCTCGGAGACGTCCGCGAAATGCCGCCGAATTCTCCGCGGGCGCAGAGACATGCCCTGACGCGGCTACAGTCCTTGAACCGGAACGCGGAACATTTCGCTGGGGCGCTGGATAGTTCGCAATGGCCGGCTATTTCTTCTTTGCGGTCATTGCCAGTTGTACGGCCGTCCCGATGAGACCCACGGCGATCCAGGCGAACGACACCCACCGCTGCCCCGGTGCGGGACTCACCGGATACAGAATCCACACGTCAGCGGTCGATCCCGCCTTCACGACCGCCCTGTCGCCAATCGTTGCGCTCGCCCCGGCAATCAGCATCCACGCACCGGCGAACGCCGTGCTGACGATGATCACGTACCGCCGCAGGAACGCCGCCGCAATCGCTCCCGCGACGGCGGATACCAGCACGAACTGCCACGGGAGGTCACCCGTACGGAACTGGTTCCAGATCAGGTTCGCGACAAGCGCGCCAAGTCCAGCGCCCACGATCCCCACGGCCAGGAAATGCGCGAACACCAGAATGAGGGCCCCCACGAGGCCGCCGACGGCCGCTGCCACGATCATGCCAACACGGTTGGTGGCGGCCATCGTCGAGCTCGCGATCATCGCACCAAGAATGAATCCAATGAAGGGAAGCACAATGCGGACGAGGCGATGGCCGGCAAAGCAGGTGATCGAGCCTCCCAGCACGAGCAGGATCGCAAACGGCAATTCGTAGGACTGAGGCAGCATCGGCACGTCGGCGCTAGACCTCGCGCCGCCCTTCGATCGCCTTGTGCATCGTCACCTCGTCGGTGTAGTCGAGGTCGCTCCCGACTGGCACGCCCATCGCAATGCGGGTGACACGAACACCGAGCGGCTTGAGCAGGCGCGCGAGGTAGATGGCGGTCGCTTCTCCCTCAACGTTGGGGTTGGTGGCGAGAATCACTTCCTGAACGGCTCTTCCACTCCCGTCACTCGTGCCGGGGCTACCAGGGCTTTCAGGGGCGCCGTTGGCACTGCCGCTGATGCGCGCCAGCAGGCTCTTGATCTTGAGGTCGTCGGGCCCGATGCCCTGCAACGGCGAGATTGCGCCCATCAGCACGTGGTACAAGCCTTTGAACTCGCGCGTCTTCTCGACCGCGCCGACATTCTGCGGCTCCTCGACGACACAGATGATGTGCCGATCCCGATCGGCGCTTCGGCAATAGGCGCACGGGTCCACCGCTGTGATGTTGTTGCAGATCGAGCAATAGGTGACCTGCTCCTTCACGTCGCGGAGCGCGATGCCCAGGGCATCCACCTGCTCCCGCGGCGTCCTGAGGATATGAAAGGCCAGACGCTGCGCGCCTTTGGGTCCGATGCCCGGCAGGCGCTGAAGCTCGTCGATGAGCCGGACGAGGGGATCTGGAAGAGACATCGATGTCAGAGACCCGGCAGCTTGAGTCCTGGCGGCAACATGCCGCCCATCTTCCGCGACATCTCTTCGTCGACCTTCCGCTGCGCATCGTTGACCGCGGCCACGATCAGGTCCTGGAGCATCTCGACATCGTCTTTGGACACCACCTCGGGATCGATCTTCAGCGACGAGATCTGCTTGGATCCATTGACGATGACGGTGACCATCCCGCCTCCGGCGGTTGCTTCGACTTTCAGCTCGGCCATCTGCTGCTGCAGGCGCTCCTGCATCTGCTGCGCCTGCTTCATCATGTTCTGGATGTCCATGTCCTACATCTCCTCCACATCGCGGATTTCCGCGGGGAAGACTTCGAGAAGCGCCTGCACGCCCGCGTCGGCCAGCGCCTGCTCGCGCAGGGCGGACATCTTGTCAGGGTTCGCGGGGTTCACGGGGTTCACGGGGTTCACAGGGTTCACAGGGTTCACGGGGTTCGCCGCGGTGACCGGATCGCTCTGCACACCCGCGACAACAATTTTCCGGCCGCTCACCTGGCGCGCAAGTGCCTCGAGCCACGACCGATTCTGTTCAAAGAGGTCGCCAATCGCCTTCTGTGCCGGCGAGAAGACAAATGTGACGCGATCCCTGCTCACGTCGATCTTCTGCGCCTGCGCCACGACGGTGTTGTAGAAGACACCCTTCGACTTGCGAATCTCGGAGAGCAACGCGTCTTTGAGGTTCGCGCCCGCTCCGCCTGTCGCGCCCGCCGCCGGCGACGGTCCGTTCGCGGTTCTGCCGGGCGAGGAATCCCCACTCCGGTCCGGCGCGGATGGAGCGGTCCGGCCGCTGGATGTCTTCAGAGCGGGTGAACCGACCGCCCCTGGGACCGGTGAGCGGGACCCCGCTTGAACGGCCGAGCCCGATCCGGAGCCTGCGATCAGGTCCTCAATGGACACCAGTTTCCGCAAGTAGATCCACCGCAGCAGCACCATCTCGAGGTGATAGCGTGGCTGCGCCGCGCCGCGAATGTCGGACTCCGCGCGCGTGAGCAAATCGAAGGCGCGCAGCAGATCCTCTCGTGAGAACCGCCCCGCCAGCGTCGTCAGCCGATCGCGTTCGCCCTCGCCCGCAATCTCCGGATCGGACACGCGAGAGGGATCCACCGACAGCACCAGAAGATCTCGCACGACTCGAGACAACTCGCGGCAGACAAGCCGCAAATCGTATCCCATCTCGACCGCGCGGCCTGCCAGCGCGAACGCCGCCCGCGCCTCTTCGTCCGCCACGGCCTGAACCGCGTCGAGGAGCAGATCGCGCCCGACGAGTCCCAGTACGGTCGACACATCGTCGGGCCCGATGGTGCTACCGGTGAAGGCAATCACCTGATCGAGCTTGCTCTGCGCGTCGCGCATGCTGCCATCCGCATCCCGCGCGATGAGGAGCAGAGACTCTTCCGCCACGGTAATCCCCTCGGCATCGACAATCCGGCGAAGCTGATCAGCGATCGTCTTGGTACTAATCGTCCGGAACTCATAGACCTGCGACCGTGAGAGCACCGTGTCGGGGATTTTCTCCAGCTCGGTTGTCGCCATCATGAACACGACGTGCGGCGGCGGCTCTTCGATTGACTTGAGCAGGGCGTTGAACGACCCGGCCGAGAGCTGGTGCACTTCGTCGATGATGAAGACCTTGTAGCGGTTACGGGCCGGCATGATGCCGAGCCCTGAAATGATCACTTCGCGGATGTTGTCGACACCGGTGTGCGTCGCCGCGTCAATTTCCAACACGTCGATGTCGCGGCCTTCCGCGATCTCGACGCAGGCATCGCACGCGCCGCAGGGATCAGCCGTCGGACCGTTCTCGCAACTGAGCGCGCGCGCGAGAATCCGAGCCGTGGTCGTTTTGCCGACACCGCGAGGGCCGGCGAAGACGAACGACTGCGCCAGCCGTCCGCTCACGATGGCATTGCGCAGCGTCCGCGTCACCGCCTGCTGTCCGACGACATCGTCGAACCGCTGCGGCCGCCACTTGCGCGCGATGACTTGATACGACATTTGAACGGGAGCTTCTTCGTGTTCTTCGTGCGTGAAGAGGTCTTCGTGCGCTTCGTGCTTGTAGATTGAACCGCGGCCCGGAAGGGCCTGCGGCACATGTCAGGATCTACTTAGCGCTGCTGCCTTCCGGCCCTGACGCGGTTCGTAGGCTGAAATTGCACAGGTTCCGGACCGCGGTGCAATCCACAAGGAGCGAGTCTACTACACCGCCACATGTGTCGCGAGGAACAGGTACTTCGCCAGCACCTCGCCGACAACGACCGTGAAGAAGTCGACGTAGAGAATGCCGGTCGCCGATTGTGTCGAGCGAATCTTCGCGGTTTCCCACGTGAGGTACGACAGCACCGCGGGCCCGCCCAGCCCGAACAGCACGCGCTGCCAGAAAAAAATGCCGTCGATCGACGTGATGTAGTGCCGGAAGCTCGGGCCCGGCCCGGGCTGCCACGCCGCAATCGCGAACACGACCGCCGCCGTCACCACCGCCACGCGCACGACCATCGACGCGATGTGCAGCTTCACAATCGACTGCAGGTGCGCGACCTGCAGCGACGGAAGAATCAGGTACCAGTGGCCGAGAATCATCGCCGTGCAGGTGCCCCCGAGAAGGGCCGCAGAGCTCAAAAAGCTCGCGACGGTCAGAAACTCGGTCGGCACGCCTTCGCCGCCGCTGATGGCAAACGCCTGCAGGATCAGGGCGACTACCCCGCCACCGACGGCGACCGTGACAATCGCCGGACGGATCCGGGCCAGTGTGCGGCCAACGGTCGCCCAGTACAAG
>JBGOTP010000128.1:0-12745 GCA_041476545.1 Vicinamibacteria bacterium
CGCGAGCATCGGATGCTGGCGCTCCTGGCCTTTGTCGTGATGATCGGGTTCTTGTTCTGGACGGCGCAGAACCGGTGGGGGATGGGGATTGCCCTGCATTACCTCTCGCGTGTGTACTGGCCGGAGCCCACCGACCCCGTTCCGCCTCCCCCGGATTAGGGGCTGTCCCGGCCGGGAGTCGGGGTATACTCGCCCTTTCGCATTTCTTTACGACTCGACGCGTTAACGTCTCTTGATGTCTCCTGCGTCGCGCGCCAGCCGAGCGCGATGTGTCACCCAGGCCCACGAGGTTATCTGTGAGCGCACGCGTCCATCTGGTCAATCCGAGTCACGTGTCGTTCGGGGTCGCCGTGATCACGCCCCGCTGGCTCTACGTGCTTGCCGCGGCCACGGGCCGCAAATGGCGCGACCAGGTCATCGTCGACGAAACGCTCGAGCCGATTGATTTCGCGACGATTGCCGCCGGGGATGTCGTCGGCATTGGCATTCATACTGGGAATGCGCTGCGCGGGTACGAAGTCGGGCGCCTGGCGCGCGAGCGCGGCGCGTGGGTGGTATTCGGCGGTATTCACGCCACGCTGTATCCGGACGAGGCGCGCGAGCAGGGGAACGCTCACACCGTGGTCAAGGGCGACGGCGATCTGGTGTGGGAGAAGGTCGTCGCCGACTGCCTGGCCGGACATCCGCTGCCGCTGTACGACGGGGGCCGCGTATCGGGCGAGGAGTTCATTCCCGCGCGATGGGATCTGCTGCCGGAGGGCCGCTACATGTGGGCCTCGGTGCAGACGGTCCGCGGCTGTCCGAAGCACTGTTCGTTCTGCTCGGTCTGGCGGACCGACGGACAGGAACCGCGCCAGCGCGGCGTTGACATGGTGGTGCGCGAGATTGTGGAGTTGCGGCGTCTCGGATTCCGGTTCATCGCGCTCGCCGACGACAACTTCTATCCGGTTACGCTCGACGACCTGGCTCAAGCGCGGAGGCGTTCGGACCCCACGCGTCTCCGGGAGCTGGAGCGGATGCGGGCGGAGCGATTCGAGTTGATGGCTGAACTCGAGCGACTGCCGAAGGATCTGGTGTTCTACACGCAGATCACGATGGAAGCCGGCGAGGATCCGGAATTTCTAGACGCGATGAACCGGGCGCGCATCCGCGGGGCGCTCGTCGGCGTCGAGTCGGTGACCGCGGAAGGCCTGAAAGATGTCTACAAGGGCTTCAACCTGGCGGGCGACGAGCTTGTGACGCGGCTGCGGGCGTTCCGCCACCACGGCGTCCACGTGCTGGGGTCCTTCATCTTCGGATTGCCGAGCGATCGGGCCGGTTCGTTCGACGCGACGGTCGCGCTCGCCGACAAAGCGGACGTCACGTTCGCGCAGTTCGTGCTGCTCACGCCGTTTCCGGGGACGATCGACTTCGAGAAGTGGGAGAAGGATCCTGCGCGTGCGAGCGAGAAGGTGAACGGCGTCTCGGTGACTCGCCATTGGCTCATCCCGCAGGGGCAGCGTCCCAAGCTGTTCACCGAGCACCCCACGATGACGCTTGAGGAAATCCGCCGGGGCACGCAAGGAGCCTGGGACAGTTTCTACAGCTGGCCGCGCATCTGGCGGCGGTCCCGCGTGCTGAATTCGTACAAGAACCGGCTCGCGTTCCTACTGGTGTCGAAGTTGTATCGACAGATGTACGCCAACACGGGGATCGCGACCGACAGCGCGCGAGTGCAGCGCTCGGCTCGCTGGGCGAAGTGGATGGGACTGGCGGCGCGCCGGCTGTTCGTGGCGCCACCGATGCCCGATCTCGAAGTACCCGCGCCCCTCACGCTTCAGAAATCCGCGTAGGCCGAGGATCGTAGGCCCGACCTTTAGGTCGGGCGCTACGAGCGTTCAGTCACCGCACGGAAAACGGAATCTCCCGCGAGACGCTCTGCGCTGGAGCCGACGTGCTGTGCGCTTCGACCGTGAGCACGTAGCGGCCGCGCGCAAAGTCGTTCAGGGGAATCGGCGTCACGACACGATGGGTAACCGTCTTGTCTTTGCCGGCTGAACCCAGCTCGCGGGTCAGCGTGTCGCGGTGTGTGAAGATCGTTCCGCCCGTTTCATTCCGCACGGTGCTCGTCACTTCGATCGCATGTGCCCTGCCTGTGTCGTTGTCGTACACCTCGACGTATTCGCGCAGTTCGTTGAACGTGGTGAACTCGCGCTCGGTAGTGGGGAAGACGCCGAGGGCCTGCTTCCAGCGTGGATCGGTGCCGACCGTGGGGACCGGCGCTTCCAGCATGGAGGCGAGCGCAATGCCGCTGATAGTCAGCGGCCCTTTCGAGAAATCAGGGACGTCCAGATCGTACAGGACGCTGCCTCTTGTCGTGCCCTGCGTCGCGTCGAGGGCGGCGACGTTCAAGTGATAGCGGCCCGGTTTGAGACTGAGCTTCGACACCACGCGTGCCCCCCGATCGAGCATCGCATCGTGTGTGCCGGGCGACAGTCGCAATGCCAGCGCCCCGCGCTCTCCGGCCTGCACCTTGCCGGTCGTGTCGGCCGCCGTGATGGCGAGCGTCATGTTCGCGTTGAAGCGATCACCATTCCCGGAGAACTGCAATTGATTGGCGCCGGCCTCCACGATGATGGCGACCGACGCCGTTGATCCGACCCCATGGAAGGGTGGGGCAGACACGCTCAGCACGAGGCCGGAGACCGGGAGCGGACTCCGGAGCAACTCGCCCAGCGCAGGTGGCAGCCCCTTCGGATTCGTCGCCGGCTTGATCGGGGTGTCTTTGGCGGCGACGTAACCCGATCGCGCCTGCACCCGGAGGCCGCCGCGCGTCGTTCGCACGTTGATGTCCCTGAACTTGCCGTCGCGGTTCGGGTTGGTCGAGGCGTACCCGAGCAGATAATACGAGCTGTTCTCGGCAACGATGCGCTCGAAGGCGGCGGTGTAGTCGTTCGTGTGAACGGCGGAAAATCCGCCGGTGGCCTCCGCGAGCGTGACGAGACTCTGCATCCGGTCGTTGTCGAAGGCGGAGGGGTCGTCGAAACCATTCGGTGTAATGGGCTTGATCCCGTTTGCCTTTCCGCTGGGGACGCCCACCGGATCGATGATGTACAAGCTGACGTTGCCGCGCGCCGCGGCCTGGACGAAGTCGCGCGCGTCGTAAGCCTCATCCGATGCCAGCGTGAGATCGATGCCACCGGTCATCGATCGGCCGAGTCGTTCGCTGACGAGCACAATCCCTTTTCGCCGGCCGTCGATCTGCGCCAGCCACCTGGCCAGCGAGGTCAGCGAGAGCATGGTGGAGTGCAGATTGTCGGAGACCGCATCTCCACCGGGGGCGCCGAAGCCGGTGCCGGTGCTGCGGCGAGTCGTGATGGTCTGCCCGTAACCGCCTTCGTACTTGTTCGCGGCGTCGACGAGCCGCTGGCGGTTGTTCGTGAATTCCTGCGACATGTCGCGACGGCCGCTCGTGGTGATGAGGGCCGCCCGATCGACGTCTGCTAGATGTTTCTCGATGAACTCGCGGGCGAGGGCGCGAACGGTCGGCGCCCGCAGCGGGTTCACCTGGTCCTCCAGATCGTCCAGCACGATGACGTAGACGCGCCCCTCCTGATGCACGTTGGAGGCGAAGTCGGCTTCGACCCGCGGGCGATCGGGCGCGTCCGGACTCTCGATCGGAATGTTGATGAGCGCGAAGGTGGTAACGGCCTGTTCCTGTCCGTTCTCGAAGACTCTGAACTCGTCCTTCTTCAGATCGTCGACGAAGTGGTCATTGTGATCGACGACGCGCAGGTCGACCTGAACGGCGTTGACGTTGGCGCGGAAGGTGGGTGTGTCGGCGGGTTGTTGCGGACGGGCGGCGGAAGACTGAGCCCGTGGGACGGTGGCCAGGCCTACGGCCGCCATCGCCATCGCCGCGATAAGGACGACGCGTCCGCTTGCCGGTCCGACTCGATCCGGACGCCGAACACTCCGCTCTCTCACGGTCTGGGTGGCGCAGGCGCGAACGGTCCCACCTCCGGCTTGCCCTGGGTGTTGGCGAGCGGGCCGAGTTCGGCCGCCGCGCCGCGCGCGATGGCCGCCGTCTCGCTGCCGCCCTGGAAGCACGTGAAATCCGGACGGTCGCGCCAGGCGAAGGGGCCGCACAGCCGGATGCGCGCGCCAATCGCGGCGTCGTGCACGATGTTGATCGCCCGCTCGTAGTCGGGTGTGCCCTGACGGTAGCCCGAGAAGTTGCCCAGGTCGCCGCTCGCCGCAAAGAGGGCGGTCACGCCGGGAATCTTCGCGATCTCATGCGCGTTCCGGAGTCCTTCGAGCGTCTCGATCATCAGGATCAGCACAATGTTGTCGTTGATCGTGTTCCGATAGCCTCCCGGGACGCCGCCCCACATTGCCGAGTCGAACGCCTGCCCGCCGCCGTTGCTCCGCCGGCCGAGCGGCGGAAAGTATGTCCAGTTGCGCGCGTCGATGGCCTCCGCCACCGTGTCGACGGTCGGCACGACGACGACGAGCGCGCCGGCATCGAGCGCGTGCTGGATCTCTCGCTCATCGGTGTAGGCGACGCGCACGCCCGGCGCGGCTTTCGCGGTGGGGCAGGTGCGCCACATGCGCGCCACGGCCTGCCAGTCGCGCGGGTCGTGCTGCATCTCGGTCCAGACAAAGTCGTACCCTGCGTTGGCCATCGCGCAGTAGGTGGCCGGATCGGTGGAACTGAACAGGGTTCCGCCCGTCACCTTGCCGCCCTGCATCATCTTGAGCTTCACCGGATTCCAGATCTTCGCGCCCACCGGGGGATTGAACGCCGGTCCGTACTTCCAGGTGGCGGGGTCGAAGGGCCCCTGGTTGACCGCACCTGGCGGCGCCACCGCCTTCGCGTTGCTGTCCTTGCCGGCCGGCGCGGCGAGTGGAAACTGGGTCGCGCCGGCATTCGGGTTGTTGGCGTACGGGTCGGCTGTCGGCGTGGGCGGAGCCGGCGGGGTCTGCCTCTGCGCGCCGAACGCGGCAATGCCCAAGGCCACGCACACCACGGTCGAGAAAAATACGTTCCTCACGGCAGCCTCCTTGCCCAAGAGGATATGCCATTCGTGGCAGCTCCGGCGTCTTTATGAGCCCCTGATCGGAATGGATGAGAATGGACAACAATGTGCACGATAGCGCGTCCCCAGCATGTTGCTCGGGACAACCGGTAGAAGACAGGAGGGTCCCATGATCGTCGTTCGCAATTGTTTTGTCGCCAAGCCCGGCCAGGCGAGCAAGCTGGCGGCTCAGTTCAAGGAAGCGGCCAAAGTCTCGGCCATCGGCAAGCACCGCGTGCTCACGGACCTGACCGGCGAGTTCAATCGCGTCATTCTCGAATACGAGGCGGAGTCGTTGCAGGGCTTCGAGAACACCATGCGCGACTACGCGACCAACGCCGCGTTTCGCGAGAAGATGAAAGGCTACACGGACCTCTACATTACTGGAAGCCGCGAGATCCTCGAGATCAAGTGATCGGGCGATCGGGGAATCGGGGAATTGGGTAGTCGGGGAATTGGGGAATTGTCACGAAGGCACGAAGACCACGAAACGATCTTCGTGTTCTTCGTGTGCTTCGTGATGCGCAGGCGATCGAGTGAAATTGCTCAGCGACCGGTCGGCGGGGCACCCGCACCGGCGGCCCGTCCGGCGCCGCCGCCGCGCGTGACAGGCTGTCCGTTGGCGTCGACCTCGGACTGAACCGTCTTCACTGGCCCGACGCCCGTGATCTGCACGATGGCGTCTTCGTCCTTCGCGCCGTCATAGTGGTGCAGCCCCGCGGGGTGATACATCATCCCCCCCTGCTTGATCGCCACCATCTTGTCGGGTTCGAACAGGTCGCCCACTGCGGTATACCAGGTGCCCTGTATCACCACGACCCAGCGATCCTGATCGTGATAGTGCGGCCGGCTGCCTCCACCGATCACCCCGCCGCCTGGTCCCTTCCGGAACAGGTTGCGCGTGATGTACACGCCAGGCTCGGATTCTCTTCCGAAGACCGGCCCGCCCGTGGCTGCGTCCTCCGGCTGGAATCGCAGGTGATCCTTGTCGAGCAGGGGTGGCCTCGGAGCGGGGGCCGCACCGCGCCCACCGGCCTGACCCGCAGCCGCCGGCGTGGCTTGTTGCGCGCGGCCAAACTCCGTGGCGCCGACGAGGACCAGGGCGGCGACCACACATAGTCCTGACGTGATTTCGCGAGAGCGCATGAACCTTCTCCTTGGGAAAAAGACGGCTGTAAACGACCGTGTATAGCTTACAAGCGCGCGGCACAACCGGCGCAAGTTTTTCACCGCCACGGAATCCGTTGACCGAGCACCCGGCCCGGTCCGACGAGCGCCGGCGTCTGCTGGGCATAGCCGAGCGCGCGGAGCCGGGCTTTCGTCAGGGCGGCCAGCGTTCGGAACGTCGGGTTGATGCCGGCCTTGGTTCGTGCCTCGCGAAGGGCGTGCGCCATCGCGAACGTGAACGCGCCGTACGAGGCCGTGCCTTCGCGATACTCGTACGACAGTTCCTGCTCCCCGCACGCCTCGAGAATGACCGGCAGATACGCGCCCTTGTGGTCGAGCGCCTTTCGTTCGGCGTCGTAGCGGCGGTTTGCGAGCTGGCGGAGCGTCACGCCGCGGCCCAATCGGTACGCCGTTCCGCTCGCGCCCGCGAAGTCGGCGCTCAGGGACGCGTTGAGGGCGGACAGATCGCGCGCCTGCCATCGCTCGGCTTTCCAGACGAGCCCGCGATGCCGGATGTCGTCGGGCGGCGTAAGACCGCGCGGCCGCAGCCCGCCTTCGCGTGTCATGCCGCCGGAATGGCAGCAGTCGAAGATCGCCACAAAGCGCGTGTCGTACGGCAACTGACTGTAGAACTCGAGGAACTGCTTGTCGCGAACGGCGTGTTCGAGGCTCCAGTCGAAGTCGTACGGCACGAGGCACTCGTCGAGGTGATCGACTTCACCCGTCGCGCCGTACGAGGGAATCTGCGCACCGTGCCCCGAGTAGAAGAGCACCCGCTCCGCCTCCTCCGGCACATCGTCGAGCAGCCAGTGGAACCGCTCAATCAGACTTGACGCCGTCGCGCGGTCGTTGAGGACGACCCGGATGTCTTCCGCGCGGAAGCCGCAGTCCTGAAGCACGCCGCTCATGAGAAACACGTCGTTGACGCACCCCTCCAGCCGGTTCGCCGGGTTGGGGTAGTCGTTGATGCCGACGAGCAGGGCGCGCTGGCGCGGACGTCTCGCCGCCGTGCGGAGTCGCTCGAACCCGCGTGTCACGCTGCGAGACGCCGCGCCCCCCGCGACATCGGGCCACACGCGTCCCTGCGTGTTCGTGTGATTGAAGTAGTAGACCGGGTCGTGATTGAGGATGTCTCCAGGCTTGTCGAACGCCGTCTGGACCTCGGCGAAATTGGGGGCACTGATCCGAAGGTGCGCGGTGAGCACGTGGTCGTCCGGGTTGAACAGGTGATACCACTGGCGGACCTTCAGCGGCTCGATCCGGCCGGCGAAGCAATCGCGCACGAACGGATTGCCGATCTGCGATCCGAACGTGATGAGCGTCTTGCCGCCCAGCCCGCCGGGATTGCGCCGCAGGGTGTCGTAGCAGACGAGCGATCCAAGGCTGTGCGCGCAGATGACGGTGAACGCGCGCTCCTGAAGTTTCTTCAGCACGCGCTGGCGCAAGGCCGCGCGGAGCGCGTCTTCGGACGCCCACTGCGCGATCATCCCGGCCGTCCAACGGATCTGGTCGGGCACGTCGAACAGGCCGCGGGTCGACGGGAACAGATCGCCCAGGCCGTGCACGAGGCCGCTGGCGAGCAGGCGGGCCAGCGCCGCCGCGTACACCTTGCCGTTGAGGGGCGCGTGATCGAAGAGATCGTCGTAGCGGAGAAAATCGAAGTCCAGCTCCAGGGCTGGACTCCAGCGGCGCAGGTTCGTCGAGATCGCGTCGGTCCATGCGGGCGCCAGCGCGGCATCCGCGTCGCCGTGTCCCACGCCGTGCACGCAGAGAATCGAGAGCTTCGTCGCCATCAGACACAACCTCTCACGGCTGGCAGGGGCTCACCGCGTGCGCACGGCGTGCAGATACGCCCCGAGAAACGCGTCCCAGCCGGTCGCCCGGCTGAAGTCGAGGCCCGCGTACAGGGGCGATACCGTCTGCGTGGGAAAGTAGATCGCGACCCCGTGCGAGTCCTTCATGTCCGTCCCTTTGTGCCCCTGAGCCACGACGTAGCCGGACACGGCCGTGATGATCTCCTGACACCCATGCCCGATCGGCGTGCCCGGCATCGACGCCTTCAGGAGCGAACAGAAATCGACAAGATCGATGTTGTCTTCAACCTCGTAGCTTTGCACCTGCGTGCGGGCCGCCAGGATGCGCTGCCGCGTTGCGACATCGTGCAGACCCGTTTGCAGGGCCGCCGTCAGGGCAGCGACAGCGGTGGCCAGCGGACCGATCTTCGACAAGTCGCCCGCCGACTGTGTGACCGAGTCGTGCGTGTACGAAGCGACGTACTTGTCGACGATGAGCGCGCCGAGCTCGTGCGATGTCATCGCCGGTTTCTTCGTCACCTCCGCGAGGATCGTGCTGTACGGCCAGCCGTCGAGCGGCTCGGTCTGTTCCGACCCGACGATGAAGTCCGCGCTGTCGCGGACCTGATACGCGACCTCCGCCATGCTCATCAGGCAGGCGTCCATGCCGAACACATCGAGCTTGCGGCCGAGAAGTTTCTTCGTCTCGGCAAGGACCTTCTTCATCTCGAGGTTGTCGAGAAAGTCCTTGGCATCGTCGTCGAGCAGGATGGCGCGGGCCTGCGGATCGTGGGTCGCACTTTTGAGGACGCGTCGCACCGGCGCGTGGAAGAAGGCATGACGAGCCCGGCCGCCGGCCAGCCGGCGCAGGCGGCGGTGCCGTTCGTCCGCGTAGATGTCCGTGTCGTCCCAGCCCTGGCCGTGGTTCCACAGCACGAGCGCGTAGCGGTCGGCCGGGTAGTTCTTCACGCCCCACTTGATGAAGTCGACGAGGCGCCTCGGATCCCCGGTGTTGACCTTGCCGACCGTCGCGACCGCGTCGGCCACCACCGTGCCGCCCTTTCGCATGACGTAGCGTCTGGCCGCGTGTCCCGACGCGCGGTCGAACTGCGCGACGATGTTCAGCGACGGGTTGGACCCGACCTTCTTCATCTCCTTCAGGTCTTTCACGCCATTGGGATCGAGGTTGTTGTCGCCGGCCATATAGACCAGAAACGTCCACGGCCTTCGTGTCGGTATCGGCATGACATCCTCCCAGTTGAGTGCGTGACTCTGAATCCTTCTCGCCATTGATGTCAAGTGCGTCGGGCGGAATCCCGTCGAATTCGTGCAGAACCCCTTCACTTCTGAAACCTGGCGGTGTATTGTGACGCGCTCGTCAGAAGGAGGACGCGATGGCCGGGGGAGTGCTGCGAAAGGGTGCGAGCGGCGACGCCGCCCGCCGACTGCAAGCGCGGCTGCAGGAGCTTGGCTTTCCGCCGGGTCGTATCGACGGCGACTTTGGCCCCGGCACCGAAGCCGCGGTCATGGCGTTCCAGCGGAGCGAAGGCCTGCCGCCGGATGGCGTGGTCGGACCACGGACGGCCGTCGCACTGGGGCTTGCCGATGTCGATCCCTCGACCTCCGTGTTTCCCGCCGTGACCGTCCCGGTGGTCTCGGAGATGTTCCCCGGCGCGCCGCTCGGTCACATCAAGCAGCATCTGCCAATCGTGTTGCAGGCGTTACGTGACACGCAGTTGACGAGCCGGCGGATGGTGCTGATGTCGCTCGCGACGATCCGCGCCGAGACGGCCGGGTTCGAACCCATCAACGAGTTCCCGTCGCGGTTCAACACGTCGCCGAACGGGCAGCCGTTCGATCTCTACGATCACCGGAAAGATCTGGGCAACCTGGGACCGCCCGACGGCGGCCAGTATCGCGGGCGTGGCTTCGTACAGCTCACCGGCCGGCACAACTACGCGATCTACGGACCGAAGGTCGGACTCGGCGACCGGCTGCTCGCCGAGCCGGCTCTGGCCAACGAACCGAAAGTCGCCGCGGACCTGCTCGCGGTCTTTCTGAAGCAGCACGATTCGGCGATCGAACACGCGCTGATGCTTGGTGATCTGCGCCATGCCCGCCAGCTCGTGAACGGCGGCAGCCACGGCATCACGGAATTCACGGAGGCGTACACAACAGGGGACCGGCTGCTGCCGGGTGACTTGGGCTGAGTTCCGTGACTGCTAGTTGATTTCCCGAATCCCGAGAATCGCGCGGATGACGGCGATGACCGGATGGCCGGGGTCCATGAACATCTGCGCGTTCAGGAACTCGTGAATAGTCAGCGTTGCCCCTGCCTGAATCCCCGCGCTTTCGAAGAGATGGGAGAGCGTCCGCCTGTCCTTGACGTTCAGCAGCGCTTCGATCGTCCACGTCCGATCGCGCTTCAGTTGCGCGCGCAGCATGCGCATGAAGTTGCGCGCGTTATGCGGAGGGATCCCGACTACCTCGCAACTTGCGTTCAGCGTGCCCTCGCTCGTGTGGCAGCACGTGGCCCACTGCCAGGCATTGGTCAGGTCGCGCGGAGACTGGCATCCCATGAGAATGAACCTCGCCAGGCGCTCGGCGGCCGACCCTGGTTCCATGGCGGCGACGCGAGATTCCCACGACTCTTTCAGCAGGCGCTGTGCCCGAGCGACCTGGCCGAGTTGCTCGATACCCTCCAGGGCGAGGGGTTGATCGATGACGTTGAGAGCGCCGATCTTCATGGCCAGAACGGCCATCTCGGTGTCCATGAAGGCACTGATGAGGATGAACGCCAGCCCGGGATGTTGCTCGCGCAATGCACGGGCGACGTCGGTGCCGAGCATATCGCCCAATCGCAGGTCGATGACCACCAGGTCGAACGGACGGGAGCCGGCCAGCGCCATGCCGGCCTCGCCGGAGTGCGCCACAACGACTGTGATTCCTTTCTCGCGAAGGAGCCGAGCGGCCGTCTCACAAAAATTCACGTCGTCGTCGATCAGAAGGATCGCGGCGACTTCGGGCGGCGCGGCGGTGGTGGTGGCAGCAGCCATCTGTTGACTCTCGTACGAATGATGCCACAGGTGGCCGTTTCTTGCGGTGAAATATTCGCGAGAAATTCCAGCAGATCTTGTCTATCGCGACGGCTGAATCTCAACTTACCATCAGCCCCTCGCGCTGACCACGAATCGACGGTGAAGTGACCTGATCCCGAATGAACGTGTTGACGACGATGGTGCCACGACATGTTTAAAGATGAACGCGATCGCTCACGCAAATTGACCCGAGCACAACAGATCGCGCGGGCGATCGCCGTCGTGGCTGTTCTGGTGATTCCCGTAAGCGCCATTGCACAAGACGAATTCGGGCTTGGTGCAACGGGCGTCCAGCCAGGCCGCAGCTATATGAGCGAGCTGCCGTTCGAGCAGATCGATCTGTACAGCGGCAAGCGGACGCTGTCCTTCACCGACGTGGTGTTCCCGGGCCACGCGGGGATGGACCTGCGCTGGCAGCGGACGTATGGCTTGGACGCTCAGGTGTCGAGCGTTCCGACCTGGTCCGGGTGGAGCTTCGGACTTGCGGGTGTGCCGATGCAGATCTTCGACGACTGTTTCACGTCCAGCTGCCTGTCCGGGCCGGAGCCGCCGCGCCCCACCTTCCTCGCCGTCGACGGCATGGAGAAAGGGTACTATCCGGTCGGCGCGACGACCTACGCGCAGGTGGTGACAAGCCGGTTCTGGAAATACAACCGGGTCACGGGCGTCCTGGAGTTCCCGAACGGCTGGGTGGGACACTACAGCCCGATGTACAACCCGGCGACGGGCGACGTGTGGGACGTCGGGTCGCTCCTGACGGGCCTGGAGGATACGTTCGGCAACGCGATCCAGCTCGGCTACATTCTCCCCGATGGGGGACCACCTCGCGTTGCCACGATCTCGCAATTCCTGCCGGGTCAGACGCGCACCCTGTGGTTGCAGTACAACAACGCGTTCCTGACCGGCGTGACCTTCCAGGGACGCACCTGGACGTATGTCTACGCTCAGACGGGCTTGACCGAGGTGAACCCGCCCGCGGGACCGGGGTGGCGGTTCGAGTACCAAAATAACACGGTCTGGCGCGTGACGACGCCGAGCGGCGGCCAGGTGACGTACGGCTTCGATCTGAAGGACCCACCCAATACACAGGGCACGCCGGTGAACGTGCTTGTCACCCGAACCACGGGAGGCCGTGGGATTGTGCCCGGCACCTGGAGTTTCGCGTACGACTGGTCGGACACGAGCACCTTCGTGACGACGGTGACCGGTCCCACGACAACGGCGGTGCACGCGTTTTATGCGCAATCCGCTCCCGTGACCGGTCATGCCAAGGACCTGACGGTCTCCGCCGGTGGGACCACGCTGCGGAGCGAGCACTTCACCTGGGTGGAGGGGCCGCAGTTCGCGACGCCGCCGGCGGGCGGCGGGGCCGCGTCCGTTAGGAGCGCGCTCTTGAGTGCGCACACCGTGACACAGGACGGGCAGACGTTCACGACGGAGCAGAGCTACAGCGCGAATGACTACGCCGACGACGGCCAACCGAATCACATCGTCCAGTCGGGCGGGATCCCGCGCACGATCGATCGCAGTTATCGTCACACGTTCGACGTGTATCGCATCGGTGCACTGGCGTCGGAAACGGTGACGGTTGGCGGTCAGTCGTCTACGTCCTCCTACGATTACGATGGCA
>JBGOTP010000129.1:0-12727 GCA_041476545.1 Vicinamibacteria bacterium
CGTGCGCGGCCGGCGGTCGGCCATCTCCTGCAGCGATCGATCGTGAAAGATGACGTAGGGCGGAACGCCCCGCTCGCGCGCCAGTCGCAGCCGCACCTCGCGCAGCACGTCGAACAGCTCCGGATCACCGTCAGGCTGCGTCTTGCCTCGGCGTCTTCCACGCTCGCGCGTGGATTTGGGAGGTGCCACTTCACGGTACAGCGTGCACTCCCCGTCGCCTTTCAAGAGCGAGAGACCAGCAGCGGTGAGACGAAGCACGGGATAGGGCTCGCCATCCCTCAGGAGAAGGCCCTCCTCCACCAGTTGTTCGATGTACCCACGCACGGCGCCGGCCGATTCGTCCTTCAACAGGCCGAACGTCGACAGCTCATGATGGCGTGTCGCGATCACCTTCTCGCTCGCCTTCCCCGTGAGCACGTCCGTCACGTGCCCGATGCCCCACGTCTGCTTCACCCGCGCGACGCACGACAGAATCTTTTGTGCGACCACCGCCGAGCCGGCCACGGCGTCCAGTTCCTTGAGACACCAATCGCACGCGCCGCACTCGCTCCGTTCGTAGCGCTGACCGAAGTATTCCACGAGCGATCGATGCCGGCATCGCGTGCCCGCCGCGTACCGCTCCATGTCGCGCAGCAGTGTCTTCGCGCTCTCGGTCAGCTCGCCGTTCATTTCCAGCAGCTGCCGCCATCGCATGAAGTCGGCGCCCGAGTACGCGAGCACGCACTCGGCCGGCAGCCCGTCCCGTCCGGCCCGTCCTGACTCCTGTTGATAGTGCTCAGGCGATCGCGGCGCGCCGGCATGAATCACAAACCGCACATTCGACCGGTCGATACCCATCCCGAACGCCACCGTTGCCACGACGATGTCGGCGCGTTCATCCAGAAACTCCTCCTGATGCTTCGCGCGCACGCCATCGGCCAGCCCGGCGTGATACGGCACCGCGCGGTGACCCTGCTCACACAGCCACTCCGCGAGCGACTCGACCTCTCGCCGCGACAGACAATAGACGATGCCCGCTTCCTTCTGGTGTCTCGCCAGAATCTGAAGCAGCTGACGATGGAGGTTGCTTCGCCGCAGCACGCGGTACGTGAGATTCGGGCGGTCGAACGACCCGACGAGCACTGCAGGATCTTTCAGCCGGAGTTCCGTGACAATGTCGCGGCGGACCCGTTCGGTGGCGGTCGCAGTGAACGCATGGAGCGAGACGTCAGGAAAATCGTCACGAAGGACACCAAGCTGCCGGTACTCGGGGCGGAAGTCGTGCCCCCACTGACTGATGCAATGCGCTTCGTCAATCGCGACAAAACGCACGCCACATTGGTGAAGCAGGCGCCGGAAGCCCTGACTGCCTTCACCCACCAGCCGCTCCGGCGACACGTACAGTAGCCTGCAGCGATCGGCGCGCAGACTGGCGACCACGTCGTCTCGCTGGCTGGAGGTGAGCGAGCTGTTCAGATACGCCGCATCGACGCCATCGACACGCAGGCCGTCGACCTGGTCCTTCATCAGCGAGATGAGCGGGGACACGACGAGCGCGAATCCGCGGCGGCCCCCGACGAGATCGTCACCCACCAGCGCCGGCGCCTGGAAACACAGCGACTTTCCGCCTCCGGTTGGCAGCACGACGACGCTGTCGCGCTGTTCGAGCACCGCGTGCATGGCTTCGCGCTGCAGCGGACGAAAATCGGAGAAACCCCACACGCGATGGAGGACGTCCCGGAGGAGCCGATCAGCGGCGGGCGTACTTGTGCTCGACGTAGTCATCCACGAGACGCTGAAACTCGACGGCCAGCTCGGCATACGTGCCGCGCAGCGTTTTCACGTGCTCGCCGTCGATGTAGATCGGACAGCTGGGCTCTTCGCCTGTGCCTGGCAGGCTGATCCCGATGTTGGCGGCTCTCGATTCACCCGGACCGTTCACGACGCATCCCATCACGGCGAGCGTCATCGCTTCGACGCCATCGTAGCGGGTTTTCCAGTCCGGCATCCTCTCGCGGATGTAGTCCTGAGTCCGCTCCGCCAGTTCCTGGAACGTCGAGCTCGTCGTGCGGCCGCAGCCGGGACACGCCGTGACGCTCGGCGAGAAGGAGCGCAAGCCGAGCGCCTGCAACAGCTCGCAGGCGGCGTAGACCTCTTCGCGCCGATCGCCGTTCGGCTTCGGCGTCAGCGAGACGCGAATCGTGTCGCCGATGCCTTCGTTGAGCAACACACCCATGGCCGCCGCGGACCAGACGAGGCCCTTCATGCCCATGCCCGCTTCGGTGAGGCCGAGGTGCAGCGGCTGATCGGTCGCGCGCGCCAGCGAACGGTACACCGCGATCAAGTCTCGCGGTCGCGACGTCTTGCACGAAATAATGATCTGATCCTTGCGAAGCCCACTCTCGATCGCGAGCGCCGTCGATTCGACCGCCGACAGCACCATGCACTCGTTGATGATCTCTTCGGAGCTTTTGCCGAGGTTGCGGTCCGTGTTCTCCTGCATCTTCGACACGACGAGTTCCTGGTTGAGCGAGCCGCCGTTGACGCCGATGCGCACGGGCCGTCCGTAGTCCACCGCGACCTTGCAGATGGTGGCGAACTGCTCGTCGCGTCGCGCACCGGTGCCGACGTTGCCGGGATTGATCCGGTATTTGTCCAGGGCGGCTGCACAGGCGGGGAACTTCGTCAGCAGGAGGTGGCCGTTGTAGTGAAAGTCGCCGATAAGCGGCGCCTGGCAGCCGGCGTCGATCATCCGTTGCTTGATTTCGGGCACCGCCGCCGCCGCGTCCGGCAGATTGACGGTGATGCGCACCATCTCGGATCCCGCCTCGGCCAGCTCGATGCATTGTGTCGCCGTCGCCCGCGCGTCGGCCGTGTCGGTCATCGTCATCGACTGCACGACAACGGGCGCACCACCGCCGACCTGGATGGCCTTTCCAGATCCGACTCTCACACCCACAGTTTTATGAAGCCTGATCATGGGGAATGAACTGATGATAGCATCGTGCCCCATGCGTACTGTTCTCGTTCGCGCGTTCGGCGGTCCCGACGTCCTGCGTCTCGAGGAGGTTCCGGATCCGAAACCAGGACCCTCGGAAATCGTCGTGCGCGTTCGCGCCGCCGGCGTCAACCCGGTTGAGACCTACATCCGCAGTGGCGTGTACGCCCGAAAGCCGAATCTGCCGTGGGTGCCGGGAACCGACGGCGCAGGTGAAGTGGAGACGGTCGGCGCGCACGTCAAGAACTGGAAGGCCGGCGATCGCGTGTACATCGCCGGCGATAACGTATCGGCCACGGGATCGGGCACGTATTCGGAGAAGGCCATCTGCGCTCCCACTCAGATTCACCGACTGCCGGATCGTGTGACGTTTGCGCAGGGCGCGGCGCTCGGGGTTCCGTACGCCACGGCGTACCGCTCGCTCTTCTTCCGCGCCAACGCGAGGCCGGGCGAATCGGTGCTCGTGCACGGCGCGAGCGGCGGCGTCGGGATCGGCGCGATCGAAATGGCCAAAGCGCACGGCATGACCGTGATTGGCACCGCCGGCACGGAGCGCGGGATGCAAGTCGTCCGCGAGCACGGCGCCGACGTCGTGCTGAACCATCGCGAACCGAATTACCTTGAAGGGGTCATGCCCGCCACCGACGGGCGCGGCGTGAACATCGTCCTCGAGATGGCGGCGCACATCAATCTGGACAAAGACCTCACGGTGCTCGCGCACGGCGGTCGCGTCGTCATCATCGGCAGTCGTGGTCGCATCGAAATCGACCCGCGCGGCGCGATGGGACGGGACGCCGCGATCATGGGGATGCTGCTCTTCAACACGAGCCCGGCGGAGCTGGCGTCCATCCACGCCGCGCTCGTCGCGGGACTCGCCAACGGCACGCTCAATCCGCTGGTGAACCGGGAAATTCCCCTCGCGGAGGCGCCGCGCGCGCACGAAGCGGTCCTGGAGCCTGGCGCGCTTGGGAAGATCGTCCTTGTGTCATAGGGCACTGAGGCAGACATGCGGATGAAAGCATTTCGCGCGATCGTCGTCATCGCCGTGGCGCTCACCGTCAGCGCCGGCGTGCAGGTTGCGTTGAGCGCACCGCAGGCGACGGGGACCACAACGGCGATCCCTCCACCTGCTGCAGCAGCGCCGTCGGGTAGTGCGACGCACGGCAGGGTCGTCTACGATGCTCACTGCGTCGAGTGTCACGGAGCAGCCGGTAAGGGCGATGGCCCTGCCGCGCACCTGATGACTCCGCACCCGCGCGACTTCACACTTGGCCGGTTCAAGATTCGCTCGACTGAAACCGGCAGCATGCCCACCGATGCGGACCTCCTGCGCTCCGTACAGAAGGGTCTCTACGGATCGGCCATGCCCGCCTGGGAAACAGTTCTTTCCGACAACGACATTCGCGACGTCGTCGCCTATCTGAAGACGCTGTCTCCACGCTTCGCGTCCGAAACGCCCGCGACGGTTGCAACAATTGGAATGTCGCGCCCGGTGGCCACATCTCCCGCCAGCGTCACCCGCGGAGCCGCCGTGTACGGAAAACTGCAGTGCGGCAAATGTCACGGCAACGACGGCCGGGGAACGGGCGCGGTGGCGACGACCTTCGAAGACGACTGGCGCCAGCCGCTGCACGCCTCGGACCTGACGGAACCCTGGACCTTCCACGGTGGTCCAGCGGCGCCGGACGTGTACATGCGCTTCAGGGTCGGGATGTCCGGCACGCCCATGCCGTCGTTCAAGGAGTCCGCGAGCGACGCCGAGATGTGGGATCTCGCGAACTACGTGGTTTCGCTCGCGCGCAAACCGATATGGCAGATGACCGCTCAGGAAGTCACGGACTTCTACGCACAGGAGGATGCCGCGGCGAAGGCCAAACCGGTGAAGCGCGGGCAGTATCTCGTGGACACGATCGGCTGCGCGTTGTGCCACTCGCCAATTGACGAGAACAAGCGGCTCGTCCCCGGGCTCAAAATGGCCGGCGGCCTCCGCCTTCGAATCGAGCCCTTCGGCGACTACCCCACTGGCAATCTCACTTCGGACAAAGAAACCGGCCTTGGCGGCTGGACCGACGACGACATCAAGGCCGTCATCACCCGTGGCGTGTTGCGAGACGGGACGCGACTCCTGCCGTTTCCGATGGACTGGCCATCGTTCTCAACGATGAAACCGGAAGATCTGAACGCCATCGTTTCGTACCTGCGGACGATTCCGCCGGTTTCGAACAAGGTGCCGCGCCCGACCCGCACGTTCCTACCTCTCTACCTGTGGGGCAAGTTCAAGATGCTCATCCTCGGCATTGATCCGCCGATCGTCTTCTATTCCGGTAACGCCGGGACGGCTCGGGCTGGGGGTCAATGATGAAGCGCATTCTGAAATGGACCGCCGGCGTCGTGCTCGTCCTCGCGGTCGCGGGATTCCTCGCGTTTCTGTATCTCATCCCGCCGTTTTTCATCTCGCCCCCGGAGACGTTTTCCGGGCCAATGGCCACGGCTGCGCCGCCGGTCGCCGGGATCACGGATCCGGCGGAGCGGGCCATCGCCGAACATGGCCGCGACATCGTGACGCGAACCGGGTGTATCGGCTGTCACGCCACCAACGGCCCGCAAGGTCCCGACCTCACGAAATACCTGGCAGGTGGCGGGCTGAAATCCGAAACCGCGCACGGCACATTCATCAGCCGCAATCTGACGCCCGACAAGGACACGGGACTCGCCCGGCGTAGCGACGACGAGGTGAAACGGGTGTTGCGGAGCGGAGTCTTTCCAGACGGTCACGTCGTGCCGCACACGGTCATGCCCTGGTCCATTTTTTCGAACTGGACGGAAGAGGATCAGCACGCTGTTGTCGTCTACCTTCGCCATCTGCCGGCCATCCGGCACGAGATTCCCGATCCCGACAAGACCCCCGCGCCGATGACATCGGGCGCCGTTGAACAGGCGTACGGCGGCAAGGACTATGGAGCGGCGCCTGCTGTCCTTGTCAAGTGAAACAGCTGGGACACGCGCGCATGCAACACGAAAGGCAGCCTCGCCATGAACACGCTTGATTGGCAACCGTCGCGACCTCGTCGGCGCCGCGGCTGGCTCGTCCTCCTCGCGCTCCTCGCCGTCGTCATCTTGGGCGCCGGAACCGCGCTGTCGTACTACGTCGACGCGCTCTGGTTCAGCTCGCTCGGCTTTCTGAGCGTCTTCTGGACCACGCTGAACATCGAGGCGGTCGTCTTTACGTTGTTCGCCGGCGTCACGTTCGCCATCTTGTATGGCGCACTGCTCGCCCTCAAGCCCGGCCGTCTCGCCGAACTCACCGGCGGAACGATCCTGATCAACGGCCAGCCGATCAAGTTGCCCGTCGGCCCGGTCCTTCGCCTGCTGACCGGCGTCATCGCGCTGGTTGTCGCGGTCCTCACGGGCTTCGGGATGATGGCCCAGTGGCAGACGCTGGCGCTCTATTGGTACGGTGCACCGGCCGGTCCGGCGGACACGGCGCTCGATCCGATTTTCGGCCGGCCTGTCACGTTCTATCTGTTTACGCTGCCCGCATGGGAACTGCTCGCCGGCTGGCTCACGACGCTCGCGGTGATCATCTGCGTGGCGTCCGTCCTTGTCACCCTCGTCACGGGCGGCACGCGGGTGCTGTCGAGACAGCGAAACCTCACAGGCGGACCGTCGCTCCGCGCCGTCTCGGCGAGCGTCGGCCTTCTGCTGTTCATGATTGCCTGGCAGGTGTATCTCGGGCGTTTCGAGCGCATCTTCGCCGATGGCCGAATCTTCGGCGGGGTCACCTACACCGAGGCGCACGTCACGCTGACGGGCTCTCTCATCGTGAGCGGCGCGCTGATACTTGGCGCGCTCGTCGCTGGCGTCACCTCGATCACGGGACCGAAGGTCCGCTGGCTCGTGGCCTCGGTGGCGCCAGCGATCGTCTGTGCCGTCGTCGCTGGTCTGGTCGGTTCGTACGTCAGCAACTTCATCGTCAAACCGAATGAACTCGTCAAGGAACGTCCCTTCATCACGAACAACATCGAGATGACCCGGAAGGCCTACGCGCTCGATCGCATCGAGCGGCTGCCATTCCCCGCCGAGAGCGGCATCGAAGCGGTGGACGCCGCCAACAACCAGGACACGCTGCAGAACATCCGGCTGTGGGACTGGCGGGCGCTGCAGGACACGCTGCGACAGATTCAGGAGATCCGCACGTACTACGACTTCCCCGATATCGACATCGATCGCTACGAGATCGACGGATCCACGCGTCAGATGATGCTGGCAGCCCGTGAACTCAACGTCGAACGGCTGCCCGAGAGCAGCCGTGGCTGGATCAACGAAAAACTGATCTACACGCATGGCTACGGGATCACGATGAATCCGGTGAACGGCTTCACGCCCGAGGGATTGCCGACGCTCCTCGTCAGCAACATGCCGGTGCAGAGCACCGTGCCCGCGCTGACGGTCAAGCGGCCTGAGATCTACTACGGGGAACTCACAAACGGTGACGTGTACGTGCGAACGAGCCAGAAGGAGTTCAACTACCCCCAGGGAGACACCAACAGCACAACCGTGTATGAAGGTCAGAGCGGCATTGCGCTCGGAGGCTTCTTCCGTAAACTGTTCATCGCGCTCGACCGCGGCGATCTCACCAAGCTGCCATTCAGCGACGCCATCACGCCCGAAAGCCGGTTGCTGATGCACCGGAATATCCGGGAACGCGTCGGGGCGCTCGCCGACTTCCTCACGTTCGACCCCGATCCCTACATCGTGCTTGGAGACGATGGGCGGATCTACTGGATGATTGACGCCTTCACCACCGCGACCACGTACCCGTACGCGAAGCACACGCGCCTCACCAATCAGTCCATCAACTACATGCGGAACAGCGTGAAGACGGTCGTCGATGCCTACGACGGCACCGTGACGTTTTATGTCTTCGACGCCGAGGATCCGATCATCGCGCGCTACCGGACCATTTTCCCCAGCCTCTTCAAGGACGCGTCGGCGATGCCGGCCACGCTGCGCAAACACGTTCGCTACCCCGAGCTGATGCTGGACGTGCAGGCGTCGGTCTACGGTCTGTACCACATGACCAACCCGGACGCGTTCTACAATCGCGAGGATCTCTGGAGTGTGGCCAGCCAAGTGAGCACGAACGAACGCCGCGAGGCCGCCTCGCAGACGATGGAGCCGAACTTCGTGTTGATGAAGCTGCCGGGCGAGAAGGCGATGGAGTTCATCGAGATTCTTCCGTTTACGCCCTCCAATCGCAACAACCTGATCGGATGGATTGCCGGCCGGAGCGACGACCCGCACTACGGCACGGCCATCGTCTACGACTTTCCCAAGACGAGGCTCGTGGACGGGCCGCTGCAGATCGAGGCGCGAATCGATCAGAATCCTCAGCTGTCTGGCCAACTGTCGCTCTGGAATCAGCAGGGGTCGCACGTGCGGCGAGGCGCGCTCATCGTCATTCCGATTGGAACGGCGCTGCTCTACGCGGAGGCGATCTATCTACAGGCGGAACGAAGCCCGATGCCGGAATTGCGTCTGGTGGTGCTGGCGCTGCAGGATCGACTGGCCTACGGCCCCACGTTCGAGGCGGCCATGGCGAGTCTCTTCGGGGGCGCGGCCTCGACGCTGCCGACCGCGGCTGAGCACGCGCCAGCCGGGACTGCCGCACGTCCCTCAGGGGCCCAGGGGTCAGCCTCCGCGCCGGCAACCGGTTCCATGAGCAAGGACGCGTTGATTGCCGCGGCGGCCCGCGACCTTGCGGACTATCAGCGCCTGACGTCGGAAGGTAAACTTGGCGAGGCCGGGCAGAAACTCGAAGCCCTCAAGACCAAACTCGAGCAACTCATCCAACGACCGTGAAAGGACCTCTTTCGATGCGAGCCATCTTGATTCTCGTGTGCGCGCTGGCGACGACTGCCGCGCTGCCCGCCCAGACACCTATGAACAAAACGATTCCCGCTCCGCCCGACGTGAAGGCGCCACCGGCCGACGCCGCGAAGACCGCTTCAGGGCTCGCCTCGAGAGTGATCAAAGCCGGCTCCGGCAAAGGACGTCCCAATCGGGACGATCTTGTCACGGTGAATTACACCGGCTGGACGACCGATGGCAAGATGTTCGATAGCTCGATTGCAGGCGGTAAGCCGGTCACGTTTCCATTGGACAAGGTCATCGGCGGATGGACCGAGGGTCTGCAGCTGATGGTGGGCGGTGAGACGCGCCGCTTCTGGATTCCGGAAGCACTCGCGTACGGAGGCCGGCGCGATCCGAAAGGCATGCTCGTCTTCGACGTCGAGCTCGTGTCCTTCGTGCAGTCGCCGACCAGGGCGCCGGCCGATGTCAAGGCGCCGCCTGCGTCCGCAAAGAAGACGGCGACCGGGCTCGCGTACCAGGTACTGGCTCCAGGAAAGGGGACCAAGCATCCGCGGGCTACGGACCAGGTGACTGTTCACTACTCCGGTTGGACGACCGACGGAAAACTCTTCGACAGCTCGGTGACGCGCGGCGAGCCGGCGACGTTTCCCCTGAACGGTGTGATCGCAGGATGGACCGAGGGCTTGCAGTTGATGGTTGAGGGGGAAAAGACTCGCTTCTGGATTCCCGAAGCTCTCGCCTATAAAGGACAGCGCGATCCGAAAGGCATGCTGGTCTTCGACGTCGAGCTGATCAAGATCAACTAGAAGGGGCAGGTCGGGCGGGTAGGCCAGGTGAGGCTGGTAGGCAAGCAGTTCTTGCAGACCAGTTGCGGCCACGGTTACCTGCCGCCTGAAGGCCCGCCGGGCATGCGCATCGTGCCCATCATGTCGCAATGCTGGCCAAGCTTCGCGTCGAGCAACGCGGCGCGGCGATTCCAGCGTCATGACCACACGCGCTCCACCTGTGGGCAAAACGAAGCTCTCCTAGCATCGACCGGAGTTACCGGTACGTGGCCAATCTCGGCACGGCGACGTCGATAGCCCGGTCGATGGCGACTCGCTCTGCCTGCTGCGCGGAGAGTCCGACCCCCGAACCCTGAGTCGAGAATGAATCCGAGGAATACCCATTCATCGGGTGCACGACAACAACATCAACCTGAGCATCGCCTTTGAACACGGATTCACCGGCTACGACTGAACTTGAACTGGTCGATCGCACGTCAGCAAGCACCAACAAGCTCACGATTTGTTCCATTTCGGCAGCGCGCAAACGCGCGTAGTTTCCGCCCAGCACGTCCTTGAATACTCCATCGGCAACAAACGCATTCGACAGCAACCGAGAGGATGTTCCTATGGTTCTCGCAATTCGATCAGTTAGGGTACTTTCTTGTCGCCCGGCCGCAACAACCAGGGCAGCACGCTGCGGGCTTGAACTCGACACGGCCACGTAACGCCGTTGTTGTGCTTCAATTTCGGTTCGACGCCGCGCAAGGACACTGTCTCTCTCTTTCTGTTGGTCGCGTTGCTCCTTCTCGCGATCCGCGAGGAGTTTCTTTTGCCTGTCGTCCTCGGCGGCCTTTTGTTTCGCGTCTGTAGCAGCGCGCTGAATTACCTCGGCCGCAGCTTTGTCTTGAAGCTTCTGCGAGGCGGCGCGGTGCGCTTGATTGACGATCGCGTCGACTATGTTAAGCGTCACCGGCCGGATTGGCGTACCAGCAGGGGTGTAATTGTCTTGACCGTCGAACCATGTATAGAGACGGTAACGTCCTTTACCGTCTTGGACCCATCCCTTTAGCGGACGTGGTCGAGCACTATTCTTGTCCGCGATTCGGTCGAACAGTTCCATCGCTTGTCCAGTCGTCTCATCGACGACCTCGTCTTGATCGTTGAGATGGTATGGAATTTCGTGCGCCTCTGTGCCGGTGGCTCTTTGGACCCCGCGACTGTTCAAAATTCTATTGATGACTGCTTCGGGTGCCATTGAAAGCGCGGTCATGAGGACGAGTGGAACGAGCACAAGCCATTGGTACCGGCGATGGCAGAAATCGACGAATCCGCTTTTCCCAGGCAGGACGCTCGCGACGTAGAGAATGCTCAAGAAACCGAGAAAGACCGCCAGGAACGCCGGATACCTTACCGGGGCATCGATAATGCAGTACGTAATGACTACGGTCATAGTCATGACGAATTTCGACAACTTCTCGATTTCCAATCGAGCCGTATCCGACAACTTGCCAAGCCACTCAGCCCCGATGCGCGCGGGTGAAGAAGCGATAGCAAAGTATAGCAATCCCGTGCCGCCGACTAGGATCGCGAGGATCAGAAGCGCATTGATTTCAAATCTCACGGCGAGCTTGTACAGAAGGACTGCAGCAAGCAGAGCGAGTCCGGTCCGCACAGTCGCCCGTATGACGAATTCGCAATAGCGGACAAAAACATCGCTCGCCCATTCCTTGCCAGCCCACAGTGTCTTGACGAGGAGTCGCGCCAAACGGAGGATCACCCCGTGAGCCTCGTCGTTCACAAGAACCTCCGTAGGCCACGTGCTTTCCTGGCATCGCGACGGACGCGGACATTCTCGCGCCCGCGGTCAATCGCAGTCTCCGTTTGGTTCAGCAGAGTGTTCCAGTCATACTTGTTGCCAGTGATTTCGGTGACCCTATCCCAGAAGCCGTGGCCTTCCCTGCCAACCTGATCCGCGAGCTGATGTTTGATTTCGGATGCCGACGCTTCGAGAATCATGTGCCGCTCCACGGACGAAATCTCATGCACCTTGACGCCAATAAGGTTGAGGGACTCTGCAACAGCTTCTCCCAACAGAATTCCGACGGGAGTGTTCGAGTCGGCGACGGTGCGGACTGTTCCGCTCAGCACATACGGAATCCACTCGGCGACGGTTTTGAGAGAACCTGGCAAAGATTGGATCCCCTGAGTCACTCTTTCATCGTTGAAGAGTGGCTCAAGAGCTTCGGCCTTGATGAGCTGAATGATCTTGCTGACCGCGATATTGGCAACGAAGACAGGCAGCTTTGGATGCTGGTCCACAAAATCGCGAGCAGAGTCCATCGGATTCTTCAAAAGGATCTCCTCCTGACAAGGCGCGACCACAACGGCTCAACTGACGAGCGAGTTCTTCCGTGCCCTAGCGCGCGCCGCCCGGAGGCGGCTGGCCACGTCCGGGGGAACTCGAAACTGCACCTCTACTAGAGCTTCCGATTCCACCCGAAGAAGCCGGCGTCTCGTGGATGGGGACGCTCTTGAACATCACGTCAAAAAAACCCGCCGCATTGGTGTACCCATGCAGCACCAGGCGAGAGAAGGATCCTCCAAGAACTCTACCGACGATTTCCATGCTGAACTGAGTTCTGATTCCCGAGATTAGGGTTACTGAACCATTGGAGACACCTCCTGGTGCTGGTGCTCCTCTTGCTGCTGGTGCTTGCGACATATCGAGTCGAGCGGCAACAATTCTGCCGATAGTCGAGTCAAACTTGGTGCCCATTGTCTTGTTGGCTATGACGGCCCGTGTTCCCTGATACTCGTTCCCCAAGTCGTCCCATGCTTGGATGGCTGCTGACCCCCAAAGCGCAAAGGGTGTGTCGTCGCCTTTGTTCGTGATCCAGCCGACACATATCACGGACGCAGTGTTTCGTCCGCAATAGGTGAGCTCAAATTGGAGACCTGCTGCTACCGCGATGACAGGTGGATCATTCGTCAGGTCCGAGAGGGCGGAGGTTCCGGGCCTTGAGGGAGCCGGTGAACTGGAGATGTTCCGATTGATCAGCTCGTCGATCGCTTTGGTTCTCGGCAAGTCCCCGGTTGAAGCATCAACAAC
>JBGOTP010000130.1:0-12435 GCA_041476545.1 Vicinamibacteria bacterium
GCTCACCTTCCATCCCCACTCTGATCGCAATACGTGGCGCAGGGACCTGTGCTGCTCTCGCGCCAGCCAGTTGTAATAGCTGAACGCGGCGAGAGCGACCGCCGCGCCAAGAATCCACAAACCGTGCGCAATCACAAACCGGACGTCGATCATGCTCACTCCGGCGTCACGACGGTCAGGGACGGAAAGATTGCAGTGAAGTCGACAGGGTTGCGAGTCAGGAGGCCTTGGCGGGTTGTCGCAAATGCGCCGATCAGGACATCCGCAACGGGCCGTCGCGGCGTTCGCCGCGCCCGGCGCAATTTCACGAAGCGCGCCCAGGCCTTGTGCGCCGCCTGCGTATCCGGCCATTCCCAGGGAACCGAGTAGTCCAGTCCGGCGTGGTCCAGGAAGTCGTGCTGTCGGGCCCCGTCACCGAGAAACGCCGGCGCCAGTTCAACGTAGCTGACGGGGCACAGCACGAGTCCGTCGGACGCCTTGCTGTCCAGCAGCAGGGCCGACGCGCGCCCATAGTCAGGATCGTCGTCCAGCACGTCGATGACAAGGCAGGTGTCCACGACCCAGGGCATCACGCGTCTCCCTCGCGCAGTTCGGCGATCCACTCGCGCGTGCGCCGAGCCTTCCTGAACCGCTTCGCGTATCCGAGCATGGCTACTGCCCCGGCCGCGCCGAGCGCCGGCCTGACACGGACGCGGCACTCGTTCTCGGACACCTGCTCCCACACCAGACGTTGGCCAGGCTGGATGTGCAGTTGCTCCCGGATCTGCGCGGGGATGGACACTTGTCCACGGTCGGTCACGGTCGTCACCATGGTCTTCATGTATAGAACAATACATCATGTGATACGATCATGTAAACGAGGATGCTGGAAGCCGTCGAGGCTTTTTCGTGGGGGGCGTCAGCGCTTGGGTGACTGTGGAACAAGCACGGTGAACTCGAGCCCGGATATCCGTTCGAAGTCCCCGTCGAAGGTCACGAGCCGTCCCTCACAATCCAGACAGGCGGCGGCGATCCACACGTCGTTAACTGGAATCGGTGTTCCGGCACGCTTGAGTTCGGCAAACACGCGCCCGTAGTGACGTGCGACAGCGGCCGTGGTGGGCCAGACCGTGACGAAGGGCTCGCTCAAGAACTCCGCCAGCGTCAAACGGTTTTCTCGATCCCGTCGTCCGAGCTGGAACGCGGCCTCGAGCTCGCCGAGCACCGTGGCGGGAATGACCACCGTCGCGGCCCGGGTCAATAGATCGAGAACCTGCGGATGGCCCGCGCGGAAGTGGGAGTAGGCCGATGTATCGAGCACGAGCCGATCGACGACGTCACCGCCAGAGTCGGTCATCAACCACCCGCTGAGCGGAAAGGCCCCCCATGAACTCAGCCAGGTCATCTTCGGTCCAGGTCGTATACCGCATGAGATGTTTTCGGCGTTCCTTGAAGTCGACCGCTGCGGCGAGAATGTCGACCACCGTGGCATTGACGCTGCACCCGCGGCTTCGACTGAGACGGTCGAGCTCGGTCGCCACGTCATCGGGAACGCCTCGGATCGTCAATTGTTTGGGCATGAATCGATGATAGCACGGTCGTGCCTTCGTGTAGGCATGAGACTGGTCGGCAGTGGCGAGCGCGGCCAGTGGATGTCACAGACGAGGCGACTGGTCATCTGAGCCGAGGCAGAGAAACGGGCAGGATGTCGACGTGTCCAGGGAGGCCCAGGCGGGTCGGCCGCTCGCCTGGTGTCCGCGGTAAGCTTCAAGCGCGATGGCTTCAAAGTGGCGGGCCGCGCGCTACGCGATCGGCGCGCTCTGCGCGCTTGGGGCTCTCTACGCCTGCCTCGTCAACGTTCAGTGGACCGAGGTCCGCGACGCGTTCCGCGGTGCGAGCCTGCCATGGACTGTCGCCGCGGTCGCTTCGGTCCTGTTGACATTGGCGCTGGTCACTCTTCGCTGGGGTTTGCTCGTCGATGCCGGGATGCATCGCCGCGCGAACGCGGATGGAGTTGCGCCACGGGCGGCTGCGGGAAGCGGCTTCGAATCCCCGCGTCGTGCTCGCTGGCGCGTCCTGTGGGACTCGGTTGTGCTCGGCCAGGCCGTGAACATCATCGTGCCACTCAGGTTCGGCGAGGGCGCCCGCGTCGCGGTGACCTGCCGCGGGCTCGATATTCCGGTCGGACGCGTCATGGTGGCAGTCGCTCTGGAACGAGTCTTCGACGTCGCCGCGTTCGCGACGCTGGCCCTCCTCCTCATCGTCAGTGGCCTGATGCCCAGCACCTTCGGTGGGCTGCTGTCGGCCGCCGCGGCAGTGACGCTCGCGACAATTGGTGCCGCGCTGCTCTTTGCGCGGTTCCTGCCCAACATCCTCGCGTGGCTACGACAACATATCGGCGCGCTGGCGCCAGCGGCCGCCTGGATCGCGACACAGGAGTCGGCCATGCGCGCCGGTTGGACCGACATCACCGGCCGCCATCAACTGGCGACAACCGCGCTCCTCACGGCGCTGATTCCCGTCACGTCGGCTGCGACCAACCTGCTGGTGTTCCGAGGATTCGGTCTCCCAGTCCCTGTCATCACCGCGCTGGTGTTGCTAGTCGTCCTGCAGATAGGCACTGCCGTGGTGTCGGTGCCGGGGAACATCGGCGTGTTCCACTACCTGACGGTCGTGACGCTCGCGGCATGGGGCGTGTCCCGGCCGACGGCTCTCGCGACGGCCATCGTTCTGCACGCAGTCGCTCTCGGTCCGAAGGTTGTCCTCGCAGCCTTCGCCAGGCCGGTACGCGGCTTATCGTGGTTCTCGGGCGGAAGCCACTCGTGAGCGTCCGCACCAGTTGTTGACGAGGGGGCGGGATCTCCTTACCATGGGTAAGGACTGTAAGGATAGGAGCCATCCATGGCGAGGTCGAAACTGACGAGCAAGGGCCAAACGACCATCCCGCTTCAGGTACGGGAACGCCTGGGATTGCGGCAGGGCGATGCCATCGACTTCGTCTTCCAGGCAGACGGCTCGGTCGCCTTGCGGTCCGCGAAGCGAGATGTTCGTTCACTCAAGGGATATCTGCACCGGCCCGGGATGAGATCGGTCTCCGTCGAGGACATGAAGATGGCGGTTCGGCGGACGGCGGTCACGCAGTATCTGAGGACCGCGGACGCGTCTCCCCCTAGTCGCCCGGGGGCCGCGCGTCGCCAGCGCCGGCGAGCATGATCGGCCTCGACACCAACGTGCTCCTTCGCTACCTGCTTCAAGATGACGAGGTCCAGGGCGAGAAGGCCTCCCGTGCAATCAGCCGGGCGGCCGCCCGCAATGAACCGCTGTTCATCAGCGTCGTGGTCCTGTGCGAGGCGGTGTGGGTACTGGAGTCCGCCTACGGATATCGAAAAGCGGAGCTTGTCGGCGTCCTCGACGAGATCCTCCAGACCGGTGGATTCGAGATCGAACAACGCGACCTCGTGCGCACGACGCTCGATGACTACCGTGCCAGCAAGTCAGATTTCGCGGACTGCTGGATTGGTCGTACGAACGAGGCTCATGGGTGCGGGCACACGGTGACGTTCGAGCGGGCACTCAAGACTCTGGAAACGTTTCGTGTGCTTTGATCTTGATGAGCAGCTCGAGTAGCCGTCCGGCGACTCGGTTCGAGACGCCATCATCGAACTCGTATACGATCTCGACGCCCGGCTATCTGGTCCGGCGCTGAATGATGGTGATGGAGACATCCGGCAGGTCGAACGACGCGCTCGTCTCGGTGGTCATTCCCTGCCTGAACGAAGCGGTCCACCTCGAGGCCCTGCTCGACTCGCTGCGGGGACAGGAGGCGTCCCTTCACGAGGTGATTGTCGTCGACAACGGATCGACCGACGGGAGTCAGGACGTCGTGAACGACTATCGGCTCCGGCACGCCGGCTGGCCGCTGCGCCTGCTCACGTGTTCGACCGCCGGCGCCGCGGCCGCCATGAACGTCGGGATCGCGGCCGCGTCGGGCGACGTCATCGTACGGATCGACGGGCACTGCCTGCCGCGCGCCGACTACGCGCGCCGGGCCGTCGAACGATTGGAGCAGCAGGGAGTTGGTGTCGTAGGCGGCGTCTGGGACATTGCCCCGGGCCGCGACACGCTCGTGGCGAAGGCCATCGCAATCGCGCTCTCGCACCGGCTGGCCACGGGCGGCGCAGCGTACCGGCATCCGGAAGGCCTGGCCGGTCCCACGGCGGTCGACACGGTGCCGTTTGGCTGCTATCGAAAGTCGTTGTGGCGCGAACTCGGCGGCTACGACGAACGCCTTCAGGTAAATGAAGATTACGTGTTCAACTACAAAGCACGCCTCGCCGGATGGTCCGTGCTCCTCGATCCGACGATTCGCTCGACGTACTTCGCGCGCGAAGACCTCGGCCGGCTCGCGGCGCAGTATTTCAAGTACGGATGGCGCAAGGCGGACATGTTGAAGACCTACCCGCGCGCGGTGCGGTGGCGTCAGGTCGTGCCTGGTGGGTTCGTCGCCGCGTTGACTGGGCTCGCGCTCCTGGGGTTCCTCGCCCCGTCAGCCTGGGTCGTCCTCGCCGGCCTGCTGGTTCTCTACGCACTGGTGCTGATGTTTGCGGCGTCGCAATTGGCATGGCCCCGTCGAGCCTGGCGAGCGCTGCCGGCGTATGTCGCGGCATTCGCGGTCGTGCAACTGGCGTGGGGAGCCGGCGCTTTCGTGAACGTGATGACCTTTGGCCGGCACCCCGGACGCCACGGACCCCAGCCATCTTCCCCAGTTCAGCCGCTGCTACGCTGAGTCGTCTGATGACGCTCGCCTTCCGTCGTACAGGTCCCGGCGCGTCATGAGCCGTCCTCTTCGCACCTCCGAACGTCGACTGGTCCTTATCATCACGGACACGGCTGCCGTCACCACGGCGGTGCTGCTCGCGTTGTGGACGTGGTCGCTCACGGCGGGGTTTCCCTTCAATCCGGCATTCGTGCGTGCACACGCGGTATGGCTGCTCGCCGTGCCCCTGTGGGTCGTCGGACTCGTGCCGACGCGCCAGTCCCGAATCGCCTTGGACACGTGGGCGACAGTGCGCGGAATCATTCATGTTGCTGGTGTCCTGTTGCTCGTGTACATGGCGGCCTTCTTCTGGATCGGCGGCGAGCGACTGCCGCGCCTCGTCGCGCTTTACGTCCTCTGGGATGCCACGCTGCTGGTATTCGGTTGGCGTGTGGCGGCGCAATGGTCGTTTACGCGCGCGCCATTCTCGCGGCGCATCCTGGTCGTCGGTTCAGGGCTGGCGCTGCCGAAGGCGTTCGAAGTGCTTGGAGACCCAAGCTTCAGGGACGCCACCATCGTCGGCGTGGCGACACTGGATCCCCCGTGCGCGGAGTGGCGTGCGGCCATCGTCGGGTCGCCGTCGGAAGTCGATGAGCTGACCCGCCGCCTGAACGTTACCGATCTCGTAGTCGCGCTGGATCGAAGCGTGGGCGAGATCGAAGACCGCTGGGTGCAGCGGCTTCTTCGCTGTCAGGAGGCCGGCGCCGTCGTCGTGCGGATGGCGCAACTCTACGAGGACAGATTGAGGCGCGTACCGGTCGAACACCTCGAACCTTCGTGGCTCCTCACGAATTTCTTCGACGTCGCGCGTTCCCGCGACTCGTCGCCGCTGGCCAAACGTCTGCTGGACGTGATCGTGGCGTCGGTCGTGGCGGCGGTCGGCGTCGTCCTTGCGCCGGTGATTTCGTTGGCGATCATGGTCGACAGCGGCCGCCCGTTGTTCTACCGCCAGGATCGGCTCGGCCGCGGCGGCCGGCCGTTCCGAATGACCAAGTTCCGAACCATGAGGCAGGACGCCGAGGGCGACGGCACGGCCCGATGGAGCGCGCCGGTCGATCCCCGCGTGACTCGCACGGGGCGGTTGCTTCGCCGAACACGGCTCGATGAACTGCCGAATGTGCTTGCCGTCCTGCGCGGCGAGATGAGCATGGTGGGTCCGCGTCCCGAGCGGCCCCAGTTTATCGAGCAACTCGAGCGCCAGGTGCCCTTCTATCGAGCCAGGCTCACTGTCGCACCAGGCCTGACCGGCTGGGCCCAGGTGAACTCGGCGTACGGCGACTCGGTCGCGGACGCAGTCGTGAAGCTCGAGTACGACCTGTACTACATCAAGCACCAGTCGTTCTGGTTCGACGCGCTGATTCTGTTCAGGACGGTGGGGACCATGCTGCGCTTCGGGGGCCAATGACGTGACGGGAACACGTGTTCTTGCCATTCTCGTCGTGAGCGTGCTGGCCACAGCCGTGGTCCCTCCGGCGTTTGCGTGGGTGGTTAACCATCGTCGCGTCGTCCGCGCAGAGGCCGACGTTGCCGCCATTGCCGGCGGCTTACGCAACCCGGACCCTGAGTTGCGGCGTCTTGCGACTGCTGTCGATGTCCTCTGCGGGCCGGGGCCGATGCCGCACGCGGACGCGGCCGTCGGCCCGTGGACGACGGCGCCTCGCGGCGCGCTGGCCGCGGCCTTTCGCGATCGTCTGCCATTGTCAGCCGATCCGTGGGGCAACTGCTATGTCGTGAATCTGGCGGCGATGGCAGCCGGCGATTCGACAACCGTGTGGGTCCTCTCCGCCGGACCGAATGGGATTATCGAGACGCCGTTTCTCGCGCGAGACGCGGCGGCGCCGGCCGGCAATGACGTGGGGATGCGGATCCGGTAGAGAGAAGCCGTCAGAAATATCGGTGCAGGATGAATGAGAGGCAGTACGCGTGCACCGCCCCGCAGAGCGTCAGCAGCACAACGGGCAGCGGCGCCACAAACCGTCGTGCTTGATGCCCGTGCGCCTGAACCCCCGCTGACGGAGCCAGTAGCAGACCGCTCCACGCGATCACGAGGCCGGAGAGGTACAGCCCGATCAGATACCGGCCCGATAGCACTCGCGGCAGCGAATAATCCGACAGCGAATGTACCGACACGGCATACACGACGAGCGACGCGCACCAGCCAGCCGCATGAATCATCCCCAACGCCACCCGCCTCGCATCGCCTTCCCGCGCCAGTCGCCATAGCAGCGCCGCAAACGCGAATCCGGTCATCGTCGTCAGCGCCACTACCAGTGGTTCGGGCGGAAATGTTTCCAGCCATCCGAATCCAACCCAGAACGAGGACGCCAGCAGCGTGTCAGGATCGTGAAGTCGAAAGCCCATCGCCACCGTCCGGAGCACATCCGCCACGTAGTCCCAGGACGACGAAGACGCGGAGGCCGCCTGCGGGAGCCACGGCCCAATCGTCCAGATCATCGTGGCGATCAGCAGCAAAGCAGCCGCGCGCGCTACGACCCGGGTGGCACCGGCCAGCCACCGACCCGTGATCCGCGCGCGGAGCCACGCAAAGAGCATTTCGCAAGCGAGGCCTCCCACTCCTACCGCGACGGCCACAGAGAGGACCTGTCCCCGTGAGTCCAGCCACGATCCCAGGCGTGGGACGACGTGTTGGGCCTGCGTCGCGAGCTGCTGTCGATATCCTGCCGTGCTCCATCCCGCGAACACAAGCGCCCCCACTGGAAGCCCCGCCCAGAATATCGCCGCGCATCGGGTGTATGCGGCGCGGGTCATCGAACCACTCTGTCCGACAATCGCGCGTCCGATGAGCGCCGCAACGAGAACCGGTCCCAATGGTGCGGCACTGCGGCCGCTGGTCATCAACAGGGCGCCAGTCACACCGAGCGTCAACCCGGCATAGTGACTGCGCGGACCACCCAGAAAGAGGATCAGCCCTGCAGCCGCGACCAGGACATAGATCGACGTCAGGACCGCAAATTCCGAGACGTGCATCGCGAAGAAGGGCAGCGCCGGCACGAAGAGAAACGTGAACCAGGCGAGCTGCGATCCGGACGCGGTCGTGCACCAGACCACCGACCCGCAGGCGAGTCCGATCGCGACAGCGAAGATCATCGCGTTGACAAGTCGCAGCCCGAAGAGCGTCTGTTGGACACTGCCATGTGTCATTACCCGACCGAGCGTCGTCCACAAACGGAACGTGGTGACGCTTCGCGCCGCCACGTCTTCGGCGAAGACATCGCGATCCCACGGAACCGGGAACGGCTTCGCGATATCGCCAACGCGGAACCTCTCGGTCGGGTGAAATCTGATGCGCTGGAAGTGCATCAACTGCGCCCAACGCGCAGCCGCGCGGGACAAATCACGTTGCCCGGTGACGTTGGCGAACGCCAAGAGGTGGTCTGGTTCGTCCGGTGCCTGGAACGGTGGCACGAGGATGACGTAACAGAGCGTCAGTCCCGCGGCCAGACATGCCGCCCCGATACCGGCACGACCGGCCAGCCGCAGCGTTGACGACGGCCCGGAGGGAATCGGAAGAGACAAGACCATTCCGCCCAGCACAAACAGCGCGACCGCCACCACGACGCCAATCCAGATCCAGTGCGACGTCGAAGATAGCTGCCACACATAGTTCAGGAGATCGATCCGCCTCGTGTGCGAATCGGGCAACGGGCTGACGGATTTGCCGTCGACAAACGGCTGCGACAGACCAGGTCCAGGAAGCCTCAGGCCACGTAGCGATAGGGGTACGGTGGGCGCGGACGGGGGCTGATAGGTCCAGAGCGCAATTCGCGCTCGCCGCGCAAGGTGAACGGTGAGCTGAAAATCACCCGTCGGAACCGTATGTAGCACGTGGCAGCCGTAGCCACGGAAGAACGACAACTCCGTCTTGGCGGCGAAGTCGGCGCCCGGCCGTGTTTCGTATGTACAGGGCGTGCCAAGCGCGGCCAGCGTCGCGCTCGTCAGCTGCAGCCGTCCTTCGTAGGTCGCAAACAACAACCGTAGTTCCGCGGAAGCGAGCAGGGCGATCGGATCATCATCACGCAGTTGGAGCACGTACACCGATTGCGATCCGGCGCTCTCAAAGAGCGGCAAGGCGTGGAACGTCCACTCCGGCGACGGCGTGACCAGTGGAGCCTCGACCGCATCGGGAACATGTCCGAGCAAGGCGATGGCCACGACCGCCGCGAGGCACGCGCCGACGAGGACACTCCAGAAAATCCGCAAACGAAGTCCAGCAGTCAATGAGGGGACCGCCATCATCACGCGGGTGCGTGCTCCCCGGTTTCACTCAGCAGATGCTGATAGGCCTGAAGGCCTTCCTCAACCGGACCGTCGAACAGGAGATGTCCCCGGTCGAGCAGACAGACACGATGACAGATGGCGCGCACAGACTCCATGCTGTGTGACACGAAGATCACGGTCTTGCCCCGCGCCTGAAAGTCCTCGATGGTACTCACGCAGCGCTTCTGGAACTCGGCATCGCCGACGGCGTACACCTCATCGAGCAGCAGAATATCCGGATCGAGCTTGGCGGCCACCGAGAAGCCAAGCCGAAGGTGCATGCCCGACGAATAGTTCTTGATCGGCAGGTCCATGAAGTGCGCCAGCCACGAAAACTCGACGATGCTGTCGTAGATGCGATCGATGTGCGATCGCGACAAGCCGTGAATCGCCGCGTTGAGGTACACGTTTTCCTGGCCCGTCAGCTCCGGGTGAAAGCCGACCCCCAGCTCGATCATCGTGCCGATAGTCGCGCGACGCGCGACCAGCAGACGGCCGCCCGTCGGCCGATAGATGGCCGCGACCAGCTTGAGAAATGTGCTCTTGCCGGATCCGTTGCGGCCGATGAGCCCGACCGCTTCGCCGCGGCCGATCCGCAGCGACACGTCGCGCAAGGCCCAGAATTCCTCCTCGGTCTCGCGGTAGCGGCGCTGCAAGACACTGAGAAAGCGCACCTTGATCTCGGCGCTGCGGTTGTGTCGCAGGACAAAGCGTTTGGACAGGCCGTGCGCTTCGATAATCGGAATCATCAGATCTCGTCCGCGAACCGATCCTGCCAGGTGACAAACGCGGCCACACCCGCCACGAGCGCCACGAGGGCATACGTCGTCGTGAGAAACCAGACGGTGGCGTCGGGCCACTGCCTGAAGAAAAAGAGTTGATGATACGCGACGATGAACGGCGACATCGGGCTCAACATGACCGGCAGCCGGAACCTGTCGGGGACTGTCTGGATGTCGTAGACAATGGGTGTTGTCCAGAACAGGACTTGGATTCCGATCTCGATAAGATGACGTACGTCGCGGAAAAATACCGTGGCGGTCGACAGCAGGAGCGCAATGCCGATCGTGAACACGACCTGCAGTGCCAGGAAGACTGGAAAGAGCAGCATCGGGCTCGACGGAGGGACACGGTAGATGGCAAGCATCAACGGGAGAAAGACGCTTGCCGTCAGGACGTACTGCGCCAGATTGAACAGCACGGTCGCCGTTGGAAGGACCGCTCTGGGGAAGAACAGGCTCTTCACCAGTCCGCCGTTGTCGGCGATCGCGCCGGCCGACATGATCGCCGAGTTGACGAAGAAGGTCCACGCGATGATGCCGAGCAGCACGAAAAACGCAAAGGCCTCCGTGCGAACACGGAGAATGAATCGAAAGGCCACCGTGTACACCGCAATCATCATCAGCGGATTGGCGAGCGACCAGAGAAACCCGAACACCGACCCCCGGTATTTCAACTTCAGGTCTTTGAGGACGAGATTCCGCAGTAGTTCCCGGTAGTGCACGACCGAGAGGAAGGTCGCGCTGAACGACGCCATCTCCACTGAGCGATCGACGAGCCCCTCGTCGCTCACAAGCTCTGGGGCCGTCGAACGGCTGTAGTGCCAGAGGAGATAGGTCCCCCGCCACGTGACAGCGGCCACGACGAGGAAGGTGGCGTCGGCGAGAAACGCCACGCGCGATACGCCGTCGAATCCGCGCATGAGCGCGACCAGGGCCGCCCCTGCTGACGAACCGGCTGTCACCCCCGTGACGAGTCGCGTGATGACGCGAAATCGGCTGTGGCGGCGGTAGGTGCCGATGAGCGCAAGGGCGGTCATCTGGCTTCCCACGACGAAGGGCAGCGACGCGAGGGCGGCCGGCAGGAACGTGCCAAGGAGAAGCCCGGGGAAGCGGAGCCGGTAGGCGAGCAGATAGCTGCACACTGCCAGGATCGCGTCAGGGAAGAACGCCCAGACGGACGCGGGCACGCGAATGGCGCCCGTGTCCACCCGGTTGTGGCCCACCGTCATGTGACGGCCGCCGCACGCTCCGCCCCACGCTCGTCTGCGACACGTCTCGCGACGAGAGCCAGTGCCGGACCGTTGGGATGGGCGGGTTCTTCGAACCTGACCCCTTCTATCTCAAACCCGAAATGTCGTAAGCAGCGAAAGATGTCGTCGCGCGTCATCCAGTGGCTGGTCGGCGCGCTCCCGCCGCAAAATCCCGGCCAGTTGAGCGCCGCCCGGTACTCCTGCCGGTACAACGTATGACGGAAACCCTCGAAATCCTGCGAGGAGTTTTCCGTGAACTTCGGCGCGAGTTGGGGGTTCGATGCAATGATCTTGGCATCGAAGTAGTGCGTCCAGAGGCACAGGTGACCAGTACAGCACCGGCCGATCAGCGCGACGAGCTCCGCGGGGTTCTGCATGTGGTACAGCACACCGCTTGCCATGCAGAGGTCGAAGGTGTCTTCGCGCGTGCGCAGATACTCGAGGAAATCGCCAAACAGGAAATGCACGCGCTCGAGTCCGAGCAGTTCCTTGACGATGAGGCATTTGAGAAACGCCCGCGTGTTTGATTCGATCGCCACGATGCTCGAAGCGCCGAGTCTGTCGAGCATGTAGGAGTGCCCTCCCTCGAGTGGGCCAAGCTCCAGCACCGACTTGCCCTGTACGCCGCCGACGGATTCTGCAAACCACCGGACACGATCGTCGCCGAAGAGCTCGATCGAGCCCGCCCGCAATGTGGACAATGGCGCGGGAAATGCGGACGACCACTCGCCGTCGAAAATGTCCAATGCGTTCTGCGGACTTGGCGCGGACGTGCTGTACTGGTCCAGAATGGACGCACCTCTCGACGTCATCGGCGTGGCGCGGCCGGCACTCGACAACTGGCGAACGCTGCGTCCAAGAAAGTGGCGAGCACGGGTTGCGAGACTCATGGTCGGGAGAACCCACGTCGGAACGTAATCGTCAAACGAGAGCGCCAGTATAGCCGAAGGGGTCCGCGACGGCGGCCCCGTAGCCGGAGCGCGATTGACGGAGTCGAATTGAGCGACATAGACTGCATACGCATCGCGCCACAGCACTCGTGAACAGCGAATCGCACCCCAAGACAACGAAGCTGCAGGGACATATCCCAACCGTTTCGATCCTCGTCCTCAACCTGAACGGTCTCCACCATCTCGAAGCCTGCCTTCCGAGTCTCGAAGCGCAGACGTACCCGCGCGACCGCGTCGAGATTGTCGTCGTGGACAATGGCTCAACCGACGGGTCGCTCGCATTCGTTCGTGAGCACCACCCGCGCGTGCGAATCGTGGCCTATCCCAGCAACCGCGGTTTTGCCTCGGCGTACAACAATGTCGCCGATCTCTGCCGGACC
>JBGOTP010000131.1:0-12288 GCA_041476545.1 Vicinamibacteria bacterium
CCCGCTGATGTGCCTCCGTCCGGCTACTTCCGAGCAGAGGCGGCGTTCAGATCGCGATTTCGTTCCTGGACCGTCCCGGGGACGCCCAACGTCGTGTCCGCGCCAAGCTTCTTGAGGAATTGCGCCGTTTCCGGGTACGCCTGGAACTGAAACGACTGCTTCGAGCCCTCGGCCATCCGGTACGCCGTGCGTCCCCTGAAATCGCGGGCGTTGATGCTGGCGCCCCGCTTCACGAGGATCTCGATCACCTCGTCGAGCCCTCGAAAGGCGGCGCCGTGCAGGGCGGTGAAGTCGGCTTCGTTGACGGCGTTGATGTCGGCGCCCGCATCCAGCAGCAGATTGACCGCGTCCTCCGCGGTCTGGGAGCGCCGCCCTCGCTGGAGGCCGGGCTGGAAGGTCGAACGTCCGAGACCGGCCGCCACCATCAGGGGCGTCGTCCCGTCATCGGTGGTGAGGCGATAGTCCGCGCCCGCGGCCAGCAGTGTTTTCAAGAGCGCAATCGACCCGCTGTCTGTCCGGCCGGTCGCACCACCCGGCTCGAAGAAGCTGCCGCCGCCGCTGCCGGTATTTGCGCCGAGGGCTGCCACCCAGAGCGCCGTCGCGCCGCGCATGTCACCGGTGCCGCAGGCATAGGTCTCGAACGCACCTTTCGTCGGGAAGCCGACGTAACTCATCATCATCGTGCTGGTCGTGATACGTGCATTGACGTCGGCTCCGTGACTGAGCAGCGCGCTGACCATCGCGGCCCGCCCACCCCCGCCGCCACCGCCTCCGGAGCTGTACACGCCGCTCGCTCCGCGCGCCCGGAGCCAGTCCTCCAGCCATCCGACCACGCTCCCCGCTGCGATGTGCAACGCTTTCACCCCCGCCATCGAACCGTTGGCATCGGCCCCCTGATCGAGGAGAAACATCGCGAACGCGTCCCTGCCGTTGTAAATGGCAAACGGCAGGACATGCGTGCCGTCGGAGGACGGCTTGTTGACGTCGGCGCCGGCGGCAATCAGGATTTTGGCAATCTCGATGTCGCCAGTCTGCGCGGCGTACATGAGCGGTGTATCTCCTCGCGCCGATGAGATGCCCACGTCCGCGTGATTGGCAATGAACAACTGGACGAGATCCGCGCGCTGTTCGGCGACGGCCCACATCAATGCCGTCACCTTCATTGCGGTGGCTGCGTTGACGTTTGCTCCGCGCGCGAGCAGGGATTTCACAATCGGTACGTTCCCCGTGTGCGTCGCGATCATGAGCGGCGTCAGACCGCTTGATTGCGCGGCATTCGGGTTCGCGCCCGCCGCGAGCAATCGATCCACCATGGCGGCGTTCGCGTTCTCGCAGGCCTGGGCAAGCGGAGTCACGCCGTGGTCGTCCGCGGCGTTGACGCGCGCTCCCGCGGCGAGCAGAAGCTCCACGCTGTCGAGTTCGTTGAAATGCGCGGCCAGGAGCAGCGCGGTCACCCCGTCGGGCCGGGCCCCGTTCACATCAGCGCCCAGCTTGATCAGCGTCTTCATGGCCGCCTTGTCGCGATCGCCCGCGGCATTCACGAGGCGCACATCCGGGCCGGCGCCCGCCGCGAGTCCGGCGCTCGACACGAGGGCCATCGCTCCGAGACCGACGAGCAAGGCTGACCTGACGCTCATGAGAATCCTTCGTCCCCGGCGGTCCTGTTTCATTCCCGCGTCCCTCGATCGTAAATCATAAGCCTCTAAGGGCAATCGTGGCGGCCGATTGCGGCCCCCTTTGTAAATTTTTGTAACTCTTCCCTGGGAGGGCCGATACGTGGGCAGGAACGCTTAAGATAGACCGATGCGTAACGCCTTCTCTAGAGTGCTTGGCGCGCTGGCGTTGGCCGGGCTCGCTCTGGTCGCCTGGAATGCGGCGCGACCTGACGAGGTGTCGGCCGCGGGCCGGCAGTCCCCGAGTGCGGTTTCCCCGCCCGTCCGACCCGGCTCGGCCCTCGAGCCACGCGCGACGTCCTCGGCGCAGAACGCGGTGGCTGAGCAGTCTCGACGCACGCTCGTCGCTCAGTACTGCGTCGGCTGCCACAGCGACAGGGCGAAGAACGGCGGGCTGTCGCTCGAGAGCATCGACATCAATGACATCGCCGGTCACGCCGAGGTGCTGGAGAAGGTGATCTGGAAGCTGCGTACCGGCCAGATGCCTCCGCAAGGTTCACGCCGACCCGAGAAGGCCGCCCTCGACGAATTCCTGGCGTCGCTCGAAGCGTCGATCGATCGCGCGGCCGCCGACTCGCCCAACCCCGGCCGGGTTGCGGCCCATCGGTTGAATCGCTCTGAATACGTCAACGTCATCCAGGACTTGCTGGCGCTCGACGTCGATGGCACGGCGCTGCTGCCCTCCGACATGGCCGGGTTCGGCTTCGACAACAACGCCGACGCGCTCGCGATTACTCCGGCGCTCATGGCGAGATACATTACCGCGGCCACCAAGATCAGCCGGCTCGCGGTCGGGAGCCCGGACAACCGCCCGATCACGCAGGTCTACAAGGTGGCATTCGGTACGAGGCAGGACGCCCGGATGAGCGAAGACGAGCCCTTTGCGACGCATGGCGGTCTGGCCGTTCGTCACACGTTTCCTCTCGACGGCGAGTACACCTTTGGGATGCGGCTCACGAAGAACGGGATCGTGAGCACGATTGACGGCATCGAGCAGTACGAGCATCCCATCGAGCTGCGCATCGATTACGCGCTCGCGAAAGAGTTCAAGATCGGCGGCCGTTTCAAAGGACCCGACGCCGGCGTCCTGATTGCGCCTCCCGAAGGCGATCTCCTGATGCAGCAGCTCCACGAGTATCGGGTCAACGGCGACAAGGAGCTGGAAGTTCGACTGCCGGTCAAGGCCGGCACGCGGCTGGTCTCCGTCGCGTTCGCCGATGCCATGCCGTTGCCGGAGGCGGGAGGCCGCGGGCGTGGAGGGCGCGCCGTCGCGTTTGGCGGGGGGATTGGCGGCGGCGGGGGCATCAGCCAACCCAGGCTCGACATGTTCTATGTCTCGGGGCCGTTTGGCGGGAAGACGCCCGAAGCCGCGCCGAGCCGGCAGCGCATCTTCCTCTGTCATCCATCGACCGCACGCGACGAGGAACCGTGCGCCAGGACGATCATTGCCGGGCTCGCGCGCCGCGCGTACCGCCGGCCTGTCGGCGAGAGCGATGTCCAGCCCCTGCTGACGTTCTACAAGGCGGGCCGCCAGGAAAGAGACTTCGACTTTGGAATTGAGCGTGCGCTGGAAGCGCTACTCTCGTCGCCCAAATTCCTGATTCGTCTGGAGCCCGAGCCCGCGGCAGCCACAGCGGGCCCCGCGGCAGCCAAGACGGGCCCGGTGTCGCGGCTGAGCGATCTGGAACTGGCCTCGCGCCTGTCCTTTTTCTTGTGGAAGAGCATGCCGGACGAGGCGCTCCTGGATGTGGCTGAGCACGGCGGTCTCAGGGATCCGCGCGCCGTGTCCGAACAGGTGCGGCGCATGCTGGCCGACCGGCGCTCGACCCGGTCCATGAACGACTTCGTCACCCAATGGCTGACGATCCGCAATCTCAGCGCCCAGGATCCCGATGGGACGCTGTTCGCCGGCTTCGATTCCACCCTGCGCGAAGCGATGATGAGTGAAACGCAGCTGTTCTTCGAAGATCAGTTCCGCGACGACCGTCCGATTCCGGAACTCCTGACCGCGAACTACACCTTCTTGAACGAGCGTCTGGCCGGGCACTACGGGATCGACAACGTCTACGGCAGCCACTTCCGTCGGGTCGCGCTGACCGACGAGCGCCGGTTCGGTCTCCTCGGTCAGGCGAGCATTCTCACGGTGACGTCCTACTCGAATCGGACATCCGTGGTGCGTCGGGGGCAGTGGATTCTGGAGAACCTGCTCGGCGCGCCGCCTCCGCCGCCCCCACCCGGGGTGCCACCTCTCAAGGAACGGAGTGCGGGAGCACCGTCGGCGTTGCGTGAACGGATGGAACAGCATCGGAACAGCCCGACGTGCTCGAGTTGCCACGCGCGGATGGATCCTCTCGGGTTCGCCCTGGAGCACTACGATGCCGTGGGCCGGTGGCGCGATACCGACAGTGGCGCGGCCATTAACTCCAGCATCACACTGGACGGCGCGACCATCGAAAGCCCCAAAGCGTTTCGTGAAGCCCTGGTGGGTGGCGATCAGCTCATCTACACCGTGGCAGAAAAAATGCTGACGTACGCGCTCGGTCGAGGGCTGGAATATTTCGACGCCCCGGCCGTGAGGCAGCTCGTTCGTGAGCTGGCCCAGAACGACAACCGCTGGTCGTCGCTCGTGCTGGGGATTGTGAAGAGCACCCCGTTCCAGATGCGCGGAGGTTCGAATTCACCCCCGGCGGCGTCGCCTGTAAACGGCGTGAAGAAGACCGCGGCACGCAACTAGCCTGGGGAGGCGCCTCACCGTACGATGCCGAGAGAAGAGAGCCAATGATTATCAAGAAAATGCACCTGTCGCGCCGGACCGTGTTGCGCGGCCTTGGTGCAACCCTCGCGTTGCCCCTGCTCGACAGCATGGTTCCCGCCTTGACGGCATTCGCCAAGACCGCGGCGGTACCGGTACGGCGGTTCGGCGTGTTTTATGTGCCAAACGGCATGTCGATGCCCTACTGGTTTCCGAAGTCCCCCGGGCCGCTCGCCGAACTGCCCGCCACACTGCGGTCCCTGTCGGAACTGAAGGATCGTGTGTTGCTGATGGGCGGGCTCGCGGATGACGCCGCCAACCTCGTGAGGAGCGCGGGCGATCATGCACGTTCGGCGGGGACGTTCCTGACCGGTGTCCCTTTCAGTACTGGTAGCGCGGAGGTGAGAGCCGCGGTGTCCGTCGACCAGATCGCCGCTCGCCAGATGGAAAAAGAGACGCAGTTGTCCTCGCTTGAGCTGGGCATCGAATCGAACGCCATGGTCGGCTCGTGCGACGCGGGATCCAGTTGCGCGTATACCAACACCATCGCGTGGCGCAACCCGACGACGCCCCTGGCCATCGAGAACGATCCGCGCGCCGTATTCGAGCGCCTGTTCGGCACAACCGGCACCACCGACAAGGCGGCGCGGATGGCCCGGATTCAGCGGGACCGCAGTATTCTCGACTTTGTCGGCGCCGAAGCCACGGGTCTCGGAAAGATCATCGGCCAGAACGACAAACTCAAGCTCGCCGAGTATTTCGACTCGGTCCGCGATGTCGAGCGGCGGATTCAGATGGCCGAAGCCCAGAATACGCGCGAGCTTCCCATCGTCGAGCAGCCGGTCGGTGTCCCCAACGATTACGCCGAACATGCCAGGATCATGATGGACCTGCTGCTGCTGGCGTATCAGACGGACATGACGCGCATCAGCACCTTCATGCTGGCCCGCGAGGTCAGCGCGCACTCGTATCCGGAAATCGGCGTGTCGGATTCGCATCATCCCCTGTCCCACCATCAGGACGAGGCCGCCAAGCTCGAGCGTCTCCACAAGATCAACGAGTATCACTTCCGGCAGTTTGCGTACCTCGTGAAGAAGATGGCCTACACGCCAGAGGGCGACGGCACGATGCTCGACTACACCTTGTTCCTGTATGGGACGGGCATCAGCGACAGCAATACGCATTTCCACGACGATCTGCCGATCGCGCTCGTGGGCGGGCAGGCGACCGGCGTTGTTGGCGGCCGGTACGTCAGGCATCCCAAGGGGACGCCTCTCACGAACCTGCATGCGACCATTCTGGGCAAGCTCGGCGTTCCAGTTGAGAAGTTCGGAGACAGTACCGGCACGTTGAGCACGCTGAGCGATGACGCGTAAAGGCCGCCGCTCGCTGGTGCCGGCATGTGTGCTGGCGGTGGCGACGGCGTTGTTGATGACGGCGATGACGGCGACAACTGGCGCGACGGCACAGGAGAAGCCGTACCCGATTTTCACGGCCGACCAGTTCGTGGCGGCCATGAAAACCGCGGGGCTCGCCTTCGCGGCCGTGAATACGTCGCTGGTCGAGGGCAATGCCGAGGATGCCAAAGCGTATCTGGTGATCTCCCGCGAACGCCTGGCAACGACCATCACGTTCTGGCGGCAGCGACGGAAAGACGACGCGGTCGCACTGCTGAGGGAGACGCTGACGAACATGGATGCGCTCGACACCACGTTGTCGGTGCCGAAACTGGATCCGGTCGTGGCCACCGCCGCCGCACGACAGGTTCAGTCCAGTTGTCAACCGTGTCACGCGCTCTATCGCGAGCAGGACCCCGGCAGCAAGGCGTATCGCCTGAAACCCGAGGTGTCGCGGTGACGTATCGATACCCGCTCCTGATCTTGGGCGGCGCGGCTACGCTCGTTGCCGTCCTCGCCGGTGGCTCCGGCCGTGTGCTTGCCCGAGGCGATCAGCAGCCGGCCGCCCGGAGGGTCGACACGCTCTCGGCCGACCAGCGCGACGTGGTGGGCAAATACTGCATCACGTGCCACAACGAGCGCTTGAGGAGAGGCGACCTGGTTCTCGATAACATCGTGTCGGCGGAGATTCCGGCGCACGCGGATGTGTGGGAAAAGGTCATTCGCAAGCTGCGGACCGAGGCGATGCCACCGGCCGGCATGCCGCGCCCCGACAAGACGACGGAGATGGCCCTGACGTCCTCGCTCGAGTCGGCCATAGACAGAGCGGCCGCAGCGCATCCCAATCCCGGCCGGACGGATTCGATTCACAGGCTGAATCGCGCCGAGTACCAGAACGCCGTGCGCGATCTGCTCGCACTCGACATCGACGTCGCCTCGCTCCTGCCCGCCGACGACATGAGCTACGGCTTCGACAACATCGCCGGCGTGCTGAAGATGACGCCTTCGCTGCTGGATCGCTACATGTCCGTGGCGCGCCAGGTGAGCCGCGTCGCGATTGGCGATCCATCGCTGCCGCCGACGGCCGAGACGTTCAGGCTGAAAGCGGATCTGTCGCAGGACGAAAGTTTCGACACGCTGCCGATGGGCACGCGCGGCGGGGCCGCCATTCCGTACGTGTTCCCGCTCGACGCGGACTATGTCATCCGGGTCGAGCCGCTCGGCGGCGGTACCGACACACAAGAGCTCGAGGTCAGCATCGACGGCGAACGCATCAAGGTGATTCCCATGGGTCCCCGCTCCGGGTTTGGCGCGGGGCAGGGGTACGACTCCGAGGGCGCGCCCCAGGACATCCGCGTCCCAGTGAAGGCGGGCCCGCACGTGCTTGGGGTCACCTTCGTCAAGCGCTCGTCCGCCTTGAACGAGGGCGTGCGGCTGCCGTTTCTCGCGCCGCATGCCGAAGGCGCGGCCCGAACGCAGCCGGCCGTTGGCAGCGTCACCGTCACGGGTCCGCTCAACCCGCACGGGGCAGAGAATACGCCGAGCCGTCATCGGATCTTCGCGTGCAGGCCGGATGAGGGCGGGCAGGGCAGGCAAGGCGGGCAGGGCAGGCAAGGTAGGCAGGGCGCGGGGCGGACCTTATCAGGTCCGCCATCCGAAAACACGTGCGCACGAACCATCCTCTCGACGCTCGCGCGCCGCGCGTATCGTCGTCCCGCGACCGACGCGGAGGTCGGCGTCCTCGTGAATTTCTACAACGAGGGATGGGCCTCGTCCGGGTTCGAACGCGGCATCGAGCTGGGACTGCGGCGTCTGCTCATGAGCCCGGAGTTTCTCTTCCGGATCGAGAGCGAGCCGGCCAACGTCGCACCGGGAACCGCGTACAAGGTTTCGGATCTCGATCTGGCCTCCCGGCTCTCCTTCTTCATCTGGAGCAGCATTCCAGACGACGAGCTGCTCGACGCGGCGGTCAAGGGCATGCTGAGAACGAAGGGCGTCCTCGAGTCGCAGGTCCGCCGCATGATCGCCGATCCTCGCGCGAGCGCGCTGTCGAGCAACTTCGCGGGTCAGTGGCTGCAGCTGCGCACGATTGAAGGGTCGGCGCCCAACGAGTACCTCTTCCCGAACTTCGGCGAGAACCTCCGGCGGGACTTCCGGCGCGAGACGGAGCTGTTCTTCGACAGCGTGCTCCGGGACAACCGGAGCGTCCTCGAGTTCCTCACGGCCGACTACACGTTCATCAACGAGCGTCTGGCGAAGCACTACGGGATCCCGAACGTCTACGGCGGCCACTTCAGACGCGTGACGCTCACGGACACCAATCGCCGCGGACTGCTGGGGCAGGGCAGTTTCCTCACGGCGACGTCGCTTGCCGATCGGACCACGGTCGTCGCGCGTGGCAAATGGATCCTCGACAATATTCTGGGATCGCCGCCGCCCCCGCCGCCGCCCAATGTACCGCCGCTCAAGGAAAACCAGAACAACGGCACCGTGCTGTCGCTGAGAGCACGCATGGAACAGCACCGCGCGAACCCGGTGTGCGCGAGCTGCCACGCGCGGATGGACCCGCTCGGTTTTGCGCTCGAGAATTTCGACGCCACGGGGCAATGGCGAGCACGCGAGGGCGGCAAGCCGGTCGACGCCTCCGCGGCCCTCCCCGATGGGACGACATTCGAGGGGCCCGCTGGTCTCCGCGCCTGGTTGCTCGGCCAGTCGCCGCGGTTCGTCTCGGCGGTCACCGAGAAGTTGCTCGTGTACTCCCTCGGCAGAGGCATCGCGTACTACGACGCACCCGCCGTGCGGCAGGTCGTGCGGAACGCCGCCGCGGACAACGATCGGCTGTCGACGCTCATCCTCGGTATTGCCCAGAGCCCGCCGTTCCAAATGCGAGTGAAGCAATGAGGCCCATGCGATGTTCATCAGGAAGATAGCGCTGCCGAGACGGGCTGTCCTGCGCGGGATGGGTGTCGCCATCGCGCTGCCGCTGCTCGACTCGATGGTGCCGGCGCTGTCGGCACTGGCCGACACTCCCGCAAAACCAGTCCGCCGGCTCGGCTTCATCTACACGCCCAACGGCGCAACGATGAGTGCGTGGACGCCTGCTGGCGAGGGTCCGACGCTCGGCGAACTCTCGCCGACGCTCCGCGCGCTCGAGCCGTTCAGGGACCAGGTGGTCGTCCCCACGGGGTTGAGCCAGAAGCAGGCCGAATCGTTCGGAGACGGCAATGGTGAGCACTCGCGCGGACAGACCGTGTGGCTGTCGGGCGTCCATCCGAAGCGCACCGAAGGCGCCGACGTGCAGAACGCCGTGACCGTCGATCAGATCGCGGCGCGGGCGCTTGGGAAGGACACGCGGCTGCTGTCGATCGAAATGGCGCTCGAGCAGAACTATCTCGTCGGCAACTGCGACAACGGCTACAGCTGCATCTACTGGAACACGATTTCGTGGCGCACGCCGACGACGCCGCTCCCGATGGAAGTGAATCCGCGCATCATCTTCGAGCGAATGTTCGGCGACGGCGGGACGCCGGAGCAGCGGCTGGGACAGGCCCGCGAAGATCGCAGCATCCTCGATTCGGTGAGGGAATCCGTTGTCAGGCTGCAGAACCGGCTCGGAGCCGGTGATCGCGTGAAGGTTGCGGAGTACCTGGATTCGATGCGCGAGATCGAGCGGCGGATTCAGGTCGCCGAAAAGCAAAGCGGCGACGCGGTTATTGAGCTGCCAGACCGTCCCGTTGGCGCACCCGAAGCGTACGACGACCACGCCAAGCTGATGCTCGACCTTGCGGCCCTCGCCTTCCAGGCGGACGTCACACGTGTGTTCACGCTGCTCCTCGGCCGCGAACAGACCAATCGTCCCTACCCGTTCATCGGCGTCCCGGAAGCGCATCACTCGATTTCGCACCATCAGAACGACCCCGTCAAGCTGGCGAAGTGCGCGAAGATCAACGCGTATCACATCAGCTTGCTGGCTCGTTTCTGCGAGAAACTGCGGTCGACCGAGGACGGCGACGGCACGCTGCTCGATCACTCGATGATCCTGCAGGGCAGCGGCCTGAGCAATTCCGATCAGCATTCGCACATCGATCTGCCGCTCGTGGTCGTGGGCGGAGGCGCCGGCCGGATGAAGGGCGGACGGCATTTGCGCTTCCCGAAGGACACGCCAATGAACAATCTCCATATGTCGCTCCTCGACAAGGTGGGCGTGGACGTTGAGAAATTCGGCGACAGCACAGCCAAGGTCATTCTGGAATGAATCGACTACACGGATCGTTCATGGCGGTGCTCGTCGCCCTGTTGAGTCTGTTCAGCCTGTCCGGCCTGTCCGCCGCCGGCGACCTGTCGCTCGTCAACGCGGCAAAGCGAGGCGACGCGGCGGCCGTTCGTGCGCTCATCCAGCAGCGCGCCGACGTGAATGCGGCTGAACCCGACGGCACGACGGCGCTGCACTGGGCGGTTCAGCGTGACAACGTGGACGTCGTCGATCTGCTGATGAAGGCCGGGGCGAATCCCAACGCGAGCAATCGCTACGGCGTGACGCCGCTCTCGGTCGCCTCCATGAACGGCAACGCCGCCATCATCCAGAGGCTGATCGCGGCCGGAGCCGATCCCAATGCGATCTCGACGGACGGCGAAACCCCGCTCATGACCGCGGCTCGGACGGGCAAGGTGGACGCGGTCAAGGTGCTGCTCGCCAGCGGTGGGAATGTGAATGCGACGGAAAAATCGCGCGGTCAAACGGCGCTCATGTGGGCGGCGGCGGAAAATCACGCGGCGACCGTCGGCGCGCTCATTGCGGCGGGCGCGGATATCAGCATGCGATCGAACGGCGGGTTCACGCCGCTGCTGTTTGCCGTGCGCGCGGGGGCCATCGACACGGTCAAGGTGCTGCTGACCGCCGGCGCCAGCGCGAATGACGCGATTCAGACGGGGATGGCCCGGCCCGCAATGGCGGCTGGCAGAGGTGGAGCGCCGACGACCGCAGCGGCGGGGAGCCAGGCGGCCGGACGTGGCGGAAGAGGGGGAGCGCCGCCAGCGGAGCGCCCTGCTGCCGAGGCCGCCGATGTCCGGCAATTACTGCAGGTCTTCAACACCGGAAGCCGTCGCAGCGGCGGAGGCATTACGAACGCCCTGATTCTGGCCATTACCAACGCGCATTTCGAACTGGCGGCGCTGCTGCTCGACGAGGGCGCCGATCCAAACGCCGACGGTGCTGGCTGGACACCGCTCCACCAACTCGCGTGGACGCGCCGTCCGCCGATTCAGCACGGGCTGCCGCCGCCGGTCCCGACCGGCAATCTTGACAGTCTCGGTCTCGCCAGAAAGCTCCTGGAGCACGGCGCGAATCCCAACGCCCGGATGACGCGGGAGCCTGGCGACGGTGCGCGCAATATTTTGAACCGGATCGGCTCAACGCCGTTCCTTCAGGCCGCAAAGCTAGGCGACCTCGAGTACATGCGCCTGCTGGCTGCGCACGGGGCCGACGCCAAGATCACGACCGACGAAGGCGCAACGCCGTTAATGGCGGCGGCCGGCGTCGGCATCTGGCAGGTGGGCGAAAGCGCCGGCACCAACGAAGAAGCGTTCGAAGCCGTGAAGCTCTGTTTCGAGCTTGGCAACGACGTCAATGCCGCCGATGTGAACGGCGACACGGCGCTGCACGGCGCCGCGCACCGCGGGGCGAACGAGGTCGTTCAGTTCCTCGTCGGCAAGGGCGCGAAGATGGACGTGCCGAACAAGCTCCAATGGACGCCCTGGATCATCGCCGACGGTGTGTTGTACCCGAACACCTACAACCGTCGACTCGACACCGCGCAACTGCTGTTGAAGCTGGGCGCCAGTCCGAAGGTGGGCTCGCGCCGGCCCGAGGATTTGCCTCCGAGCGAATCGAATCTCAACAAGCCGGCTGTCCTGCGGCAATAAGTTACGACATCGCCTGTTTGTCAGAGACATCAGAGCAGACATCAGAGGAGGAGGCAATGCGAGCGCGCCGGATCCACAGACGATCGACGCTTGCCGCGGCAGGCTTCGGTCTTCTCACGCTTGTCGGCTGGCCCGAGGCGCAGCAGCTCCAGCCGGCAGCCGCGCAGCATGCGGGCGAGTACACACAAGCCGACATCCAATCCGGGTCGGTCGTGTACGCGGCACAGTGCTCGCAGTGCCACGGGCCAACAGGCGATCAGATTTCGGGCGTTGACCTGCGGAGTGGCCGCTTTCGCAACGCCACGACCGATGACGATCTGGTTCGGATAGTCACGAATGGCCTTCCCGGCACCTCGATGCCGGGGCGGCGCCTCGACCCCGCCCAGCTCACCGCGATCGTCGCTTTCATTCGCAATATGCGCGACTTCAACTCGCGTCCCGTGACCGCCGGCGACGCGTCGCGCGGCCTCGCGGTGTTTGAAGGGGCCGGCCGCTGCGCGAGCTGTCACACCGTCGCTGGGAAGGGTTCGCACATCGCGCCCGA
>JBGOTP010000132.1:0-12206 GCA_041476545.1 Vicinamibacteria bacterium
GCAGGCGCGCGTCGCATGTCGAAGGGCAAGCTGGTCGCGATGGCTTGCACGATTACTGAGAAGCGATAGTTGGAGCCGGCCCCCTGGTGGACCACCGATCGCACCGCCGGCATGTCGTAATACTCGAGGCCGCGCCCCAGCGCGTAAATCATCATCTTCTCGACCAGCGCGCCGACAAACACCTCTGGGTCGCGCAGTAACCCTTCACGGAAGCCCGCCAAGTTGTCGAACTTGGTGCCATTCGGCAGTGCCCCTGAGGCATCGATCGCCGTGAAGTTTTCGTCGACGGTGCGGTACTGGCCGACCGGACTGAAGTTCTCGAGCGCAAATCCCAGCGGATCAATCGTGGCGTGGCAGCTCGCGCATGTCGGGCTGGCACGGTGGGCGGCCATGCGCTCGCGCATCGTTTGTGCCAGCACGGGGCCGGCTTCGCGCAGCACCGGCACGTCTGGCGGTGGTGGCGGCGGCGGCGTCGCCAGCAGCGTTTCGAGAATCCACTTGCCTCGTACCACCGGACGCGTCCGGATCGGCGAGGAGGTGAGGAGGAGCACACTGCCCTGCCCAAGGAGCCCTCGGCGCACATTGTCCGCGGGGTAGGTGACCTTCCGGAAATGTCCGCCCTTGACGTTCGGGATGCCGTAATGCTTCGCCAGGCGCTCGTTGAGGAACGTATAGTCCGCCGTCAACAGCTCGACCACGTTCCGGTCCTCTGTGCGCATGCTGTCGAAGAACAGCTCCGTCTCGCGACGCATCGACAACTTCAGGCTGTCATCGAAGTTTGGGAACATTTGCGCGTTAGGGACGGCGACGTCCACCTTGCCGAGGCCGAGCCATTGGCGCGAGAAGTCGAGCGTCATGCGCTGCGCGCGGGAGTCGGCCAGCATGCGCGTGACCTGCTGCGACAGCACGTCGGCGTTCTGCAGGCGGCCGCGAGCCGCCAGGTCGATCAGTTGGTCGTCCGGTCCGCTGCGCCAGAGGAAGAACGAGAGGCGGCTCGCCAGCTCGAAATCGCTGATACGGTAGCTGGCGTTCGCGGCCACGCCCGCCGGATCGGTCTCGATACGGAACAGGAAGTTGGGGCTGGTCAGCACGCGGCGGAGCGCCAGGTCGATGCCGCCTTCGAATCCGCGAACCCGGCCCGTCTTATAGAAGGTCATCAAGCCGTCGAGCTCGGCCGAGGTGACGGGCCGACGAAACGCCCGCCGGACCAGCGTCGAGACGATGCGGCGCGCACAGGTGGCCTCGTCCGCCGCGCCGGTCGGCGTGCAGATCAACAAACGGCGACGGCTCGGAGTGTCGCCAGGGCCGCCAGGGTTGAACGGTCCTCCGACAATGACGCTCGACACGGACGGCTGATACGCCGACATCCACTCATTCGACACCGCATTCGACGGGTGCATGGGTTTGTCGAACTTCTTGCGAATACCGTCGAACTCGTCGATTGAGGGCTGTTTCAAAAACCAGACGGCCAGCTGGTGCGGACCAGCTTTGATCGGTGCGGTCAGCTTGTAGGCATCGCGCGCCGCCTCGCCACGACTGCCCTTCTTCGACAGCGTGATCAACTGCAGCCGCTCGCCGTCGATGGTGACTTCCATTTCGTGCGAATCGGGAAACGAGCCGCCGCAGGCGCCTTCGGCCGCGATGATCGACCCGCACATCAACTTCACTTCGAAGGTGTAGTCGCCGTCGCGGGGAAACGTGTAGAGCGCACGCAATCCGCCGCGCGTCCCCATCGGGAACCCTTCGAGGCGCTCGTCCTGCGAGAACTCGTACGGCACGCGGAACTCCTTGTACTCCAGAAGCGTGCTGCTCCCCAGCGCCGACGCCGCCACCTGCTGCGACGCCGCGATGTACTGCTCCATCAGCGCTTCGTTCAGGGTGAGGGTGCCTGCGATGTCGTCGAACCCGAAGCTCGGGTTATCGATCGGCAACAGTTCCGTGACGTCGACATCGACGTCCAGCAGGTCCTTCACGATATTGCGGTACTCGGTCCGGTTGAGCCGATGAAACGTGTCCTTGCGCCCCGGATTCGGGTGTGCGGCGGCGGCCGTGTCGAGGGACGCCTCGAGCGACGTGAGCAGCTTGCGGTACTCCGCCGGCTCCGGACGCGGCCGCCCCGGCGGCGGCATCAGCCCGACGCGCAACTTCCGCACCACGCGTTCGAGCGTCTCGCCGTGGGCACCGATGTCCGCAGGATTGACGGTATCGAGCGCAAGGTTCCCTGCCGTCGCCTCGAGCCGCGAGTTGTGACACGAGACGCAGTACCGATCGAGCAGCGCCTTCTGCCACGCGGGTGACAACGGTTCTCCGGCCGAAGCCTGCGACGGCGCATTCGTGGCCGCCATCGGCCCCATGAAGGCCAGCACCACGACCACCGACATCAATACCAGCCGGGCCAGCCACGGGCCGGCGGCTTTTCTCCGCATCAGTTCAGGTCTCCTATCTCTCCCTAAGGCAAGGTAACATCTTTTCGGGCTGTCTCACACTGTCGCGGCGGCTTTTTGTCAGCGGTCCGGAGGGGCACCGGATGTATAACAGGTGCCGTCACTTGCGGCGTCACGCGCGCCCTTCGATTGGAGTGTCGGAGCATGCAACCTTGGAAGATTATCGGCAGTCTCACGTCCACGATCGCGCTGGCTGCCGCGCTCGTGATTCACGTGCAGGGACACGCCGCACCGCAGGCGCCGGCGCGGCAGGTTCCCTACTTCGAGTACGACGAAACATTTCCAAAACCGCTGCCCAACCATTGGACGATCGGCACCGTGGTCGGCATCAGCGTCGATTCGAAGCAGCACATCTGGATGGTGCATCGCGGGTCGACGCTGCGGCCCGACGAACTGCGCGCCGAACACAACCCGCCACTCGGCGAATGCTGCGTCACGGCCCCGCCGGTCGTCGAATTCGACTACGCTGGCAACCTGATTCAGGCCTGGGGTGGGCCAAGCAAGACCGGCGAATTCGACTGGCCGTCCCCGGGAGGCAAGAGCCCCGATCCGGAGGCCGGAGGCACGCCGTCGGGCATGCACAGCGTCTTCGTCGATCACAAGGACAACGTCTGGCTGACCGCCACCGGACCAGGCGACGGTCAGATGTTGAAATTCACCCGCGACGGCAAATTCCTGCTGCAGATCGGCCACCGCGGACGCCAACGGGCCGAGAGCAACGACACGGAGAATCTCAATCAGGCATCTGGCGTCAAGGTCGACCCGAAGACCAATGAAGTCTACGTGTCCGACGGCTACGTCAACCATCGCATCATCGTCTTCGACGGCGACACCGGCAAATACAAGCGTCACTGGGGCGGCTATGGCAAGCGGCCCGACGATTCGATCCGCTTCCGCTACGACCCGAACAAGCCCTTCGAACAGTTCTCGGTCGTGCACGGCGTCGGGGTGACCAACGACGGGCTCGTCTACGCCTGCGATCGCAACGGCAGTCGCGTGCAGGTGTTCAAGAGCGACGGTACGTTCGTCATGGAAAAGGTCATCGAAGCCTCGACGATGAACGGGTCGGTGTTCGGCATCGCGTTTTCGCCCGATCCGGCGCAGCGCTGGGCCTATGTTCCGGACGGCCGCAACGAGAAGGTGTGGATTCTCGAGCGCAGGACGCTCGACATCGTCGGCTCCTTCGGCTGCCCCGGGCACGCCGGCGGCTGCATGACGACTCCGCACAGCATCGACGTCGATGCCAGGGGCAACATTTACATCGGGGAAACGTGGGAAGGCAAACGCGTCCAGCGGTTTCTCTACAAGGGTCTGAGGGCGGCATCATGAAGAGGTCACTTGTCCTGACGGGCGCGCTCGTGACCGCGGCAATCGCCGGCGACACGTCGGTCCGCATCGCGGCACAGCCGCGCGCGAAAAAACCGCGCGCCGCCACCGCACAGATGGTGCCGCAGTTCCAGTACGACAAGACGTTTCCAAAGCCTCTCCCGAACCAGTGGAAGCTCGGTCACGTCGCGGGCGTTACCGTCGACGCCCGCGATCACGTCTGGATCATTCAGCGGCCGACGTCGCTGAAGAATTCGGAAATGGAGGCGACGGATCTCTCGGTCTACGGAGCGGTCGGCGCGAACCCGGGTTCCGCCGCCAGCAACGCCAATGGCGGCGTGGCCAATGTCGGCGGCGCCGGACGCGGACCGCTGGCGCTCTGTTGCAGGCCGGCGCCACCCGTCATCGAGTTCGACCACCAGGGCAACGTCATCCAGGCCTGGGGCGGCGCGAGCCGCATGAACGAGTACGAATGGCCGACGCCGGCGCCGAAGAGTCCGGATGCGTCGCTTGGTACGGGTAACTTTGGAGAGCGCGGCATCTATGTGGACAGCAAGGACAACGTCTGGATCGGCGCCGACGGTCCTGGCGATGCCCAGGCGCTGAAGTTCACGCGGTTCGGCCGACTGCTGTTCCAGATTGGCAAGCATGGCAAGAGCGGCGGCAGCAACGACATCGACAATCTGAACGGCGCGGCCGGTTTTGTCGTCGACACCAAGAACAACGAGCTCTTCGTGGCGGACGGCCTGCGTAATCGCCGCGTCATCGTCTTCGACGCGTACAGCGGCAAGTACAAGCGCCACTGGGGCGCCTACGGCAAGAAGCCGGACGACAGCGTCGCCATGAAGCAGTATCAGCCGGACGTGAAGCACCCGCAATTCGGCGACGTCCACGGCATCACGCTGAGCCGCGATGGTTTGTTGTACGTCTGCGATCGCGTCAACAACCGGGTGCAGGTCTTCAAGACCGACGGCACGTTTGTCACGGAAGGCGCAGTGGCGCCGAAGACGCTCGGCGGCAGCGCCTATGACATCGCGCTCTCGGCCGATCCGGGCCAGCGCTTTGCCTACGTCGTCGACGGCATGAATCAGAAAGTCTGGATTCTCGATCGGCGATCGCTTGAAACGGTAGGATCATTCGGTCATGGCGGACACGCCGGCGGAGCGTTTGACGCCGCCAACGTCATCGCCACCGATTCGAACGGCAACATCTACGTGGGAGAGACGTGGGAGAGCAAGCGCGTGCAGCGGTTCCTCTACAAGGGACTCGGCGCCGCCACCCCATAGGGGGGTCGAACGACAGGGTGCCGGACGCTGCGCTCCGGGCGGCTCGCCTTGCCATAGGCTATCGTGACCTCTGCGGCAGCCACAGCACGTCGAGATCGTTGTCGCCTTCGAGCGGTTTCAATTCGGGATCACCGGTCACGAGCTTCGCATGGAACTCCAAGGCGGTGACGACCGCGAACGCATCGGCGTAGGCGATGGCGTGACTGGCCTTCAGCTCCGCCGCCCGCCGCACTCTGCGGCGTGTCGCATCCTTGACGGCGACGGGCAGCGTCCGTCGGAGCGCCATTCGCCAGAGCGTTTGAGCCTGTTCGCGCCGATCGACGCGGACCAGCCGATAGAAGGCTTCGCCCAGATTGATGATGGAGGTCACGCACTCGGCATCGCCGCGTTCGGCATCCTCGAGGCAGCGCTGAACCACCGCCGCGCCCGGCTCATCCTGCAACCATGCCAACCATGCAAATGCGTCCAGACAGAATCTAGCGCGCGGCTTCACGGCGGTGATCGGCCAAATGCTGTTCGAGTGCCTTCGTGCCTTTCGCACATGCGCGCAAAGAGCGCCACCCTCCTCGGCGCGTGGGAACCCCAGAGGGCTTCACGGGCGAGAGGACAAGGCCTTCTTCGGTCTCGCTGACTTGAAGGCGCATTCCGGACGTCAAGCGGTGCTTTTCGCGCAGATGGCGCGGAATCACCACTTGGCCCTTGGAAGAGACGGTCGTGATCGACATGACTGTATCTTACCGTATCGGTAAGACTTCGAGACAGTCTTTCCGCACAGCTGCGGGCCCGAAGCATGCCGCCGTCAGGTCGACCGCGGCCAAGCCGACTATGACCTCAAAGGCTCAATGTCTCAATGGGAGTCGTCGATCGACCCACATATTAGAAGACGGCCACGGGACTAATCGGGGCTCCAGTGCCGTTGCTCGCGCTGGCGGGAGACGCCATCAGCAGAAACTCCCAGCGGTTCATGTCGGCCGCACGGGCGGCAAGCCCCTCCAGGTCGAGATTGTCCAGGAGCGTCATGCCGAGCGCGACGATGGAGAAACGGTGCACGGCATAGAGAGCCCCCTGGACAGTCCCGACGTCCTGCGTCCAGTCCGACCCGATGATGGCCACGTCTCGATCCTTGAAGAATGGAACGGCGGACAGATCGAATCCTGAAGGCGTCCTGGAAACCCCAAGCTTCTCGTCACGAGCCCAGCGACCCGTCCGCAGCAGGATCGCGTCGCCGGGCCCGATCTTCACCCCGGCGCGTTTTTCCCAGGCCTCCAGATCCTCACGGTAGACGTGGGTCCCGGGCTCCAGATACGGCAGGCCTTTCAGGCGGGGAATATCAATCAGAATCCCTCGAGTGACGAGGCGATCTTTCATGTTGCCGATGCTGAGCTTGGAGCATCCCCCGTCCTTCGTCACCACGTCTTCGAAGGCAAACCCGTTGTAGGTTTTTCCGTTGTACGAGAAATGACAGAGCGCATCCATGTGCGTGATCTGCACGCCGTGGAACGCCATCTCGATTCGGTCCGACGCAAAGCCGCCTGCGTTGGTGGTCGCCTGCATGGTGAACGGGTTGTCCGTCGCACCTGAAAGGATTCGCAACTGCCTCGCCAGTGAGATGCTGACGCCGGTTCGCACGAGCGCCGCCGCCGCCTTCCGCTTCTGGGGTGTGATGAGGTTGGCGGCTCCGAGCTCGTCGCTCGCGCCCCAGCGGCCCCAGTTCGACAGGGTCTTCATCCACGTGTCCAACTGGGCAGCGTCCGCCCGATTATCGGTCGCGGCGGGAGCGGGCGCCGGACCTCGACCCGCCGGAGGTGGACTCGCAGGCTGCTGCGATCTGAGGGGCAGATTCGCGTATCCGACAAAGAGCGCCACGCACGCCAGCCCCGCCGCCTGACGGTTGGCCTTGATCTGGAACATAGTCATCCCTGAACCGGCGCCGACGCTACTTGTCGTCTTTGTGTTTACTGTCGTCCGGCGCCCCGGATCCTGCCGAACCCATGAAGAGCTTCTGTCCGTCCGCGAGGGTCACGTCGCGACCATTCGCCAACAGCTTGCCGTTTTTCGCGCGGAATCCCTCGATAACGATCAGTGTGCCGGCGGGAAGAGAGGGCTTGCGGAACCCACGCCGCATCAGCGCGTTCGGCGCACCGCCCTCGATGCCCCATTCCTCTGTCTTCCCATCCGGCCGTTTGACGTCGATGTAGATCCAGACGTGGGGATTGGTCCACTCCACCCGCGTCACTGTTCCTGTCAGCTTCACTGGCTTCTCGACGTCGAACTCGGCCGAGAACGAGTGATGGGCCGACACGCCGGCTCCGCAAAGGAGGAGCGCGACCGACGCGGCGGCAATCGAATATCTCATGTTCACCTGGTACTCCCTGGTCGACCGCTCCTGGCGGCTTTCTCGGTTTTTTCTTCTTCGCGCGCGCCGCTCAACACGGTGACAACGCCCTTGTTGCCCTCGTGACAGGCGTACTCGAAGATTTGGTATGAATCGTCTCGTTTCAAGGGGATGGCGATGGTCCACGGTTTGGTGAACACCTTCGGGTTGTCGATCGTGGCCTCGAACCGGATCAGTCCGTCGGTGATCCGCGTGAACCTCTCGATGACGCGCGTCTGTTCGTTTGTTCCAGGGCCACTGAGACCCGAACCGAGCAGCGGTGTCGAGTCGTTGAGATTCGTCGTCTCGACCACGAGCGTATTGCCCTCCCAGTGTCCGCGTGCATCGCCGAACCACGTTCTGATATTCGGCCCGGGGTGCGGACGGCCGTCGAGCGGGATGATGCGCACGTCGTGAATCATCTCGTACTGAATGATCACCTGGGTCGGCGTCTGGATGAATCGGTAGCCGGCGTTGTACATGAAATAACCGGGCACCATGGAACCCGGAATCCCACGGGTGAGACACCGGGTGGCCACGCCCATGCTCAGATAGGAATCCGCGGGCCCTCCGCGATTTTTCCTGGCCTCCGCCTGCTTCTCTGTCGCCCACGGCGTCAATGGCGGCAGTCTTCCGTCCGGCGGATCGATGAGCTGGTAGGTGCGGCCGTTGAACGGCTTGGTCTCGTACCACCAGCGAGGACCGGCTCCCGTCGGACCACCGCGCTTGTCCGCCTCGTCGAATGCGTCATCCTGGGTCACCAGCTTCCGCACTTCCCCGCGCGGCTTCTCGATGGGAATGCCGATCTCCTCCGAGTTTTCCCACATCCCCTGAAGATCGGGGTGCCCCCACGCCGTTCGTGGAAGCTTGTATCCCGGGTCGGGCGAGGTCGGTACGACGCCGGTCGCCAGCGTCGCCGCCGCGTTCGATTGCGCCGCGAGCAGCGTGACGCTCGATCGACTCATCTGGAAGCAGAGGGTCGCGCTGACCGCGACGACCGCGACAACCGACATTCGCCATTTCATGAAAGGCCCCTTCACTTACCCTTGGCGGCCGGCTTGCTCAAATGGCTGTACAGCCGCGGCTCGAGGAATTCCAGACAGTGGTACTCGAGGAGCTGCGCGTGTGGCTCCAGTCTCCGATAGAGGGGCATGCTCATCTTCCACGGCCGGGTGAAGACTTTGGGATCCTCGACCGTCACGTCGTAGCGCAAGTGATCCCGGCTGGTCGGCGTGAATCGTTCGACGAGATGCAGGGCTTCGCTGTGAAAGTTGCCGGCCTCGTCGAACCACGTGTCCGCGTTGAACCCGGTGACATCCACGACCAGCGTGTCGCCCTCCCAGTGCCCCCGCGAATCGCCCATCCAGTTCTCCACTCCCTCGTCGTGCTTGGTGCCATCGGTCGGAATCACGCGACTCGTCCGGGCGAACTCATACGCCATCACGACGGCTTTGTCCGCTTGCGCGATTTCGAACGGGTAGGGCATATAGGTGGCGCGCGGAAGGCCCGGCATATAGCACTTGGAGACCGGATCGGCGGTCACTGCGGTCACCGGATCCGGAATGCGACTGTTCTTTTCGTTCTCCTGCTTCTGCTTGAGGGCCCACTCCTGATACGGGATCTCGCCGCCATCGACGACGCCTTGCCCGGCGGGCACGCCGGCCGAAGCGGGATGGTCTTGAATGTTCCACTCAGCGGTGCTGAGCGCCTGCCAGAGCCCCGTCAAGTCAGGCTTCCCGTCCACGGCGCGTGGCATCGGGACCAACGCGGCGTCCGCGTGGGCGCGAGCGGATCCGATGCCGAATCCAGCAAGCGCGGCCACGGCCACGCTCAGGGCCAGTACTGCGGATGTCAATCTACTCATACAGGATTCAGTATCTCCGGCGCCGTCTCTTTGTCATTTCTTCCGTGAGTACTTATCCAGCCGTCGCAGGGGCGTGAGACCGGCGTAGACATTGCCCTCGGCATCGGTACCCACGACTTCGGGCTCAATCCCGTCGATGAAGCCGATCAACGATCCGTCCTTGGCGTTTCCGATTCTGATGCCGGTGTGCCAGCCGGGATGGTTCTTGTCGGGGTCGCCGTTATCCGCGACGTACAGTGTGTCGTGACTGTCGATCCAGATGCCGCTCGGCCGGCTGAAATGCATCCAGTGGTCGAGATAGCGGCCGTCCTGATCGAAAATCTCGATCCGGTTGTTCATCCTGTCGGCGATGAAGATACGGCCTTGCGAGTCCATGGCGATGCCGTGCGGCCCATTGAGCTCGCCGGGGCCCGCGCCCTTCACGCCCCAACTCTTGATGAACTTGCCATCCTTCGAGAACTTCACGACGCGGTCGCCGTCCTGCTGGCCGCCACGGGGTGTATGGCCGTCGGCGACGAAAATATCGCCATTGGCTCCAATCACCACGCCGGTCGGCGCGATGAACGTGTCGGGCCCGGCCTTGGAGACATTCGGCTGACCGAGGGTCATCAGCACTTTCCCCTCCGGGCTCATTTTGAAGACCTGGTGGCCCTTGCCGGGAACGCGGCCCTGCTCGCTGAATGGACCGCTGTCGGTCACCCAGAGATTGCCGTCGTGGTCGAACACGATCCCGTGGGGCGTGGAAAACATGCCACTGCCGAAGCCGCCGACGAGTTTGCCGGACCGGTCGAACTTGAGAATGGGCGGGTCTCCCCGCTGCGCGACCCACAGGTTGCCCTGTGCGTCGGGCGCCACTGCGGCCGTGACGCCCCACTTGAAGTTGTCCGGGACGATCGGCCAGCCGTCGACGCGCTGATACGCGTTCGGCTGGGAGTAGCCCGCACGCGCCGACAGCAGGCAGGACAGAAGAGCGAGGAGGCAGACAGACTTGGGCATGTGAAGAAACCTACTGCTCCTGCTGCTGAGTGCCGGACGCCTTGGCCCGCTTGCGCTCGGCGATGATCCGCGCGTAGTCCTCGTCGCTCAGGTAGACGAAGTTCATGTGCGCGTGCGTCATCTCGTCGATGCTTCGCGAGCCGTTGCCCACCCATTGGTTCGGATCCGGATTCGCCTTGTTGGCGGCCGTGTTGTCGTGCCACGAGACCACGTGCAACGTCGTGCCCTTCGGCAGCACCGGAGCCACGTCATCGGCGTACACGTAGCTGATGTGCCAGTTGAAGTTGTAGTGGTCCACATAGCTGAGCATTTCGGTGTGGCCGTCGGGGTAAATCGCCTCGAGCGACATCGCCTTCCCGCGGAAGTGCATGTGCGGCTTGAAATTTTCGATCCGCGCGGCCTTCTGCAAGACCATGAACGCGTCGTGACGCGCAATCGAGTTGGGTGGAATGTCGATGCCGGCCGTTCCGTTGCGGCCCATGATGCCGGTGAGGCCGACCGGGACGTGCTTGACTTCGTACTTGGGCACGTATCCCTTCGGGTAGAAGTACACGCCCATCTCGATCTGGTCCGTGACGGCTTCTCCGACCGAGTGATAGTGGATGTCGAAATGAAACTTGGTCCCGGCCTTGAGCAGTTTGCCCTGATTCTCGTCGTACGCCTCGCCATAGGACCCAATCGAGAACTCGGCGAAGGCGAACTCGCCGAGGTCGGGGTCTTTCTCAAATTCGCTCGCCTGCACCACGGCGTGGTGAACCACTCGTCGACCCTTGGCAGACGGCCGCACCTCAACGGCTCGAACCCACCGATCTTCGGCGAGATGCGCATCGACGACCGGTGCCCACCACTGATCCTGTCCCGCGGCGGGCTGGGTCCAGGGCTTCGATTTGACGATGAGATCCGGCGCACCGTACTTCTCGGAGAAGAGCCATCGGTCCGTCGGCGGCCATTGCTTCTGTGGGGGCAGATCCTTCTCGTTGCCCAGTGGCGCGCCCGCATCGATCCATCGCACCAGCCGATCGAGCTCGTCGTCGGTCAGAGACGGGTCGTTCTTGAATTTCTGAATGCCGACCGTCTTGTCGATATACCAGGGCGGCATTTCCCGTGCGAGCACTTTGGCGCGAATAGACCGAACCCACGGACGAACATCGGCAAACGTCAGTAACGACATCGGCGCCACTTCGCCTGGCCGATGACAGGTCTGACATTTGGCCTGCAGAATCGGTGCGATGTCTTTCGCAAAGGTCACCGGCGCGTCGCGAGCGACGCCCTGGGCGGATGCGTTGATGGGCAGGGCACTCAGCAAGGTGATGGCGACGATCGTGTGTGTTATCTGTCTCATCATTCCTCAGCGGACGGAAACCTTGACAAACGCGGTGGTCCAGCAACAACCCGTCGTCGCAGGGCGGCCAGCGACAACCCGTAAGGTGTACTCTCCGGCACGAGCGAACGTCGCAAGCGTCGTCGTACGACCCGGCCGGTCGATCCGCTGCTCGGCTTTGTCGAACGTGACCGCCACGGCTCCCCGATGCAGACCCCACGACACGGGAGTCTTCGCTGACGCTTGTTCTTCTTCCGTCGGCCGGGGCCCAGCCAGCCAGACGTCCAAGGCGAGAGGGGTCCCCGCGGTTGCGGTCCGGCTGGTCGTCGGCCCCGCAGGTCCCTGCATCGCCCGGCCGTCGGACGAGAATCGCATGACGGGCGGCTGCCTGCCCGACGTCAGTTCTTCCATCGCGGAGATTTCCCACTCGGGACGAATGTAGCCGGGCACGGAAAGGGCCTGGCCCTGCGTCGTCAACGTCCACGTGACGGTCTGCTTCCCGAAATCTCCGGGAACGACCGCCACGAACACGCCGAATTGCCGCTGCGGTAAGAAATGGGTGGGCTGCCCTCGGTCGTCGGACCCCGGTGTGAAC
>JBGOTP010000133.1:0-12200 GCA_041476545.1 Vicinamibacteria bacterium
CAGGGTTCCTCTGGTTCCTCACCGCATGCGCCTGGACCAACGTTAGGGCAGACGGGACGGGTCATGAGTCCACCAGAAAGTGGCGGAATGACAACCTGGCCGACTACCTTGGCGTTACCTATCAGTCGATCACGAGTCTGGCAGCGGCGCTCAGCCGAGCGTTTCCGAAAGTCACTGCCTTCAAGGCTCGCAGGCGTCTGAGAACCCACACGGGAATTACCAAGTATTACAATGCGATTCGGCCTAGCACCCGCCGGTACGTGTTGCGGCACGCCGCGGATCTCTACAGGCTCTTCAATGCAGCGAGTTCTCGCCAATACCCACCTGGCGACAAGGTCAGGAAAGTGGCTGCGCAACTCGCGAAGATGCGCCGCATCTCGACCCCACGGGGCGGTTCGACTTCTCCGTTCAATCCGTTGAGCCCTGTCCTAGCATGTTTGGATCCCCATCGTCGTTTCCCGATCATGAACCAGCGAACTCAGCCCCTTCTCAGAGCCATGGGCGAGGAACAGGACGAAGATGGTGCCAGCGCACTCGTCGACCGCCTTATTGGTTCCCACGGAATTCATGACTCGTTCGATCTCGATGTTTATTCGCAAGTTGCGGAACGGAACTTCCGTCCAGTGCCCAGACGGAAAAGCGCTAAGAAATCTAGCGGCAAGAAGTTGGGCCACAGAGTCCTTCCCGTCAAGTCTGAAATGGATTCTCTTACGCTGATGGCCAAGCGGAGCGTGCGGATTCGAAAGCAACACAACAAGTTGACCAATCAATTCCGGAGGGCAGTATCCGTCAAGCCTGAAGAGGGGAACTTCGATCTCTTGATGCGTGAGTGGAAGAGAAACAGACAGCTCTTGATTGAGGCGAAGACCGATTGGAAAGGCCCCACCGGCGCGGGTCGGGTGTAGCCTGGCCGGTACCGCAATCCCGACATGAATGGCACTGGGACCGCGCACGCACGCGTTTCGACATTGCCGATGATGCAGTGTATGAGGATGACGAGGCCAGGGTGCTTGCGGAAGACGGCATACTGGACGAGGCTCTGGATCATTGGGCCGGCCAGATGGGATGGCGCGCGCCGTCTGGCCACCGACAGAACGTGACCATACCGCAGCTGGGCCGCAGAGACTGGTCGAATAGGCCTACGGTCCGTGACCTGGATTTCGAGCGGAATCTTACGGTTTACGAGCTCAACGTCGCACGGGCCAAGCAGCGTCGATCCGAAAAGGCGGGACGTGTCGGCAAGCGGCAAGCCCGTCAAAAGAAATGACGAGCTTTCGCGAAGTCGAGCTACCGCGTGGCGTTTCTGGCCGACTTCTTCTCCACAGCATGCCTGGAAGATGCGAGCCGCTGGGAGAAGTCTGGAAACAGGTCCGCGTTCACGGCGTCAGCGCGATCGTGAATCTTGCACCGGATGACGAGGTTCGCAGGAAATCTCCGGAATACGGCAATGTGCTTGCGGCCGCTACGGTTCCGTGTCAGGTGTGGCGGCTCGCGGTACCTGACTTTTCGGCGCCGGCAGATGATGCTGCGTTTGCTCAGCTCGTCCGAAAGATTGCCTCTGCGTTGCGCAAGTCGAAAGCCGTCATGATTCATTGCGGCGCTGGAGTCGGCCGTACCGGAACGATGGCGGTGGCTGTGCTGATGGCCCTTGGTTCTTCCCCGGCGACGGCGCGGCGCTCGGTGAAGGCCGCTGGCTCTGGGCCAGAAGTGCGAGGGCAGGAAGAAGCGCTGCGTCGATTTGAGGCGACGCTGATGAATCACTCGAAAGGTTGACGCTTGGCGGTCAAAGCCCGTGCGCTCGCGATCCGGCAGATGTCTGGAGACGCCGGGACGGTTCTTGTCGAGAGGGGGGCGCCGGGGCCGTTGCGTCCGCGAACCGTGTGAGCGACGCGTCTCACGCGCTAGATGGGAAATCACACCGCAGCGCCGAAGTCCGCGACAGGTCACGGACCTGGCGCATTCCACCAGCAGATCGCGAAGGTGCGATTTCCCGCGTCGTCGAACCGGTTCGCGGACGCAATGGCCCCGGCGCCAGTCGCTCGACTGACGTCCCGGTGCGAAGTGGAGGCGCCCCTCGTCTCGGCCGCCTGCACGATGCGTCCACGTCGAGCGCGCAGGTGGGGATCCCGGCGCATCAGTGTGCAAATGATGCGCCGGCCGTGCGGTATCATGCACGCCATGGACTCGCCGTCCGTGCCCGCCTCCGCTCCCGCTGCTCCAGTGTTTCGCAGTCGTGATGAGATTCCGGAACGGTTCAAGTGGAACCTGAAGAACATCTTCACCGACTGGAGCGCGTGGCAGCGCGCGTACGAAGAACTGGACAGGAAGATTGCGGCGTACGCGGGCCTGCACGGCACGATTGCCGGGGGAGGCGACAAGCTGCTGGCTGCGCTCGAGCTGCGGGACGAAATCGGCCAGCTCGAATACAAGGTCTGGTATTTTGCCTCGCTCTGGTACGACCAGGATCAGCGCGACAACGAGATCAACGCGAAACGCCAGCAGGTGCAAATCCTGTTTGCGAAAGCGGCTCAGGCCTCGTCGTGGTTTGGACCGGAACTGCTGAAAATCCCGCTCGTGGACGTGCAGGCATGGATGTCGGGCAATGAAAAGCTGGCCGGCAATACCAAGCTTGGCATCTACCGCTTCGAGATCGAAGACCTCTATCGCCAGCAGGAGCACGTGCTGGACGAAAAAGGCGAGCAGTTGCTCTCGTTGTCGAGCCGCTTCGCCTCCACGCCTCACGATGCCTATGCGGCCCTGTCCACGGCCGACGTCAAATCTCCGGTGGTGCGGCTGTCCAACGGGACCGATGTCTCGCTGACGTACGGCCAGTATCGGGCGATCCTCGCGACGAACCGGAATCAGGCGGACCGGGCGAACGTGTTCCACGCGTTTCATCAGATGTACGAGCGGACCGTCAACACGTACGCGTCGCTCTATAACGCCGTGCTGCAGCGCGATTGGTTTCTGGCCCAGGCGCGCGGCTACGCGAGCACGCTCGATGCCGCGCTGCACGGCAACAACATTCCACCCGCCGTCGTCGAGAATCTCATCACCGCGACGAAGGCCGGTACCGAACCCTTGCGCCGCTATCATCGCCTGCGCAAGCGCGCGCTCGGGCTCGAGACGTATCACTCGTACGACTTCGTGATTCCGCTCGTGGAATTCGATCGCAAGTACCCGTACGAGGATGTCCTGGAATGGCTGCCCGCGTCGGTCGCTCCGCTCGGCCCCGACTATCAGCAGAAGATGCGCCATGTCCTCGCCGGCCAGTGCATCGACGTCTACGAGAATCCCGGCAAGAAGAGCGGCGCGTATTCCGCTCCGGTCTACGGCGCGCCCCCGTACATGCTGTTGAACTACAACGACACGCTCGACGCGGCGTTTACGCTGGCCCACGAGATCGGGCACTCGATGCACACGGTGCTCGCGCACGCCCATCAGCCGTTTGCCTACGCCAGCTACACGATTTTTGTCGCCGAGGTGCCGTCGACCCTGAGCGAGGCGCTCTTTCTCGAATACATGCTGGCCCATAGCCGCGACGAGCGCGAGCGCATCGTGCTCTTGCAGCACGCGATCGATGGCATCGTGCAGACGTTCTACTCGCAGGTCATGTTCGCCGACTACGAACGGCAGGCGCACCGGCTGGTCGAAGACGGCCAGCCGGTGACCGGCGACGTCCTCGGGGAGATCTACTTCAATCTGCTGCGGGCGTATCATGGTGACGCGCTCGACTACGACGAGCACGCGCGACTCACCTGGACCCGCATTCCGCACTTCTACGGCACGCCGTACTACGTGTATCAGTACGCCACCTGCTACGCCTCGAGCGCGCAGCTCATCACTCAGATGACGGGCGGACCCGAGTCCGGGCGTGCGGGCGCGGTGGACCGATACCTCTCGTTGCTCAAGGCTGGCGGCAGCGATCATCCGATGACGCTGTTGCAGAAAGCGGGCGTCGATCTCAGCAGGCCCGAGGCCGTCGCCGCGGTCGTCAATCAGCTCGATGCGCTGGTGACGCGGTTGGAGAAAGCGATTTCCTGATTCAGACGGCGACAACCTCAGGCGGTGTTGGCGTGCGCTGGACGCCGCACTCGACCTTGCCGTTGACGATGGCGCCATCGGCCATGGACACGCGTGGCGCGGTGAGATTGCCTTGGACCGACCCGGTGCCGCGCAGGTCGACCCGCTCGGTGGCTGTCACGTTGCCCGTCACGGCCCCATTGATGACAATGCTCCGCGCCGTGAGTTCGGCTTTGATCTCGGCGCCGAGTCCAATCGTGAGACTGTTATTGCCGAGCTCGATCGAGCCTTCCACATCGCCGTCGATCGTCAGATCCCCGGTGCTGACCACCTTGCCCTCGACCCGCACGGCCTTCCCAATCCATCCCGCTACTCGCCGTTCGGGCTTCGGCGATCCCGCCTCTTCGCTCATCGCGTGTCCTTCTTCGAGATTCGGGGCAACGCGTCGGTCACCCCGATGCACTGATTCATGACGACCACAAGGCCGCCGGCTTTCGCATCTACGGATTGGCGTGAGCCATTCCACCAGCTTACACCGAGTGCGCGCATGCGCGCCGGGCCGGTCTTCACTGGCTTGCTCGCGGCGGCACCACGTGACGCTCGCGGCGCGTTCCTCACGGCGTGGCGAGCGCGCGTGACGCGGCGACTTCCGCGGCGGCGCGGCGCCCACTTTCGATCGCGCCGTTCATGTAGCCCTGCCAGGCGATGCTCGTGTGCTCGCCCGCGAAGAACAGGGGCCCAGCCGGACGCGCCAGCCAATCGCGCAGTGCGGGATCGAACGCCGGATCGAAGCACGCGTATCCGCCGCGCGCCCACGGATCGGCTTCCCAGATCACCTGCCGCCAGGTGACGACATCTTCCCGTCGCACGCCGAGCCAGTCGAGCGATCGCACCAGACCGTTGATGCCCTCTTTCGCCAGCAGCTCGCGCGTCCCGTCGCTGGCCGACGCGCCGGCGATGAGCGAGAGGATGCCGGCCTTACCGCGCTGCTCCTCGTTGGCTTCCCATACCGCCCCAAAGGGCTGCGGCGATCCGAACGCGCGCGGGCGACCGGTCGCGCGCCAGGCGCGCGACGAGAACTGCAGCAGCGTCTTTGTCGCCTTGCCGTAGGTCAGGCGCGCGATCGCGTCGTGCTGCTGTGCCGGCAGCGCGGGCGTGATGGGAATGCGTCGCAGCAGAGAAGCGGGCAGGGCAAAGACCACGTAGTCCGCGTGAATCTGCGAGGTCTCCTTCCGGCGTCTGACGCTCGCCCGGACCCCGCGTCCGCGATGCGAGACCGCGACGAGCTCGGTGTCGAGGTGCAGGCGAGTGCCGAGCGGAGCCGCCAGCGCCATCGCGAGCCGATCGTTGCCGCCCTCGATGCGATACAGCGATTCCGGCGCGGGGCTGTCGTCCAGTCCGAAGTGATCGACGAGGGCCAGCATCGAGAGCCGTTCGGGGTCGGCGAGGAAGAAGCCGCGGAGACCGGCCGCGGTCGAGCGCAACTCCTCGTCGGCGCCGATCTCCTCGAGCCACTGCGACACCGATTGTCGCGCCAGGTGGGCGGCGATCGGATTGTCCCAGCGCCTGTCGGCCAGCCGGTAGCGCTCGCCGATGTCGGCGAGCGAGGCCGTCAGGCGCTCCCATCCCCGCGCGGCGTTGCGCTGCACGATGCGCGTACGGCCCTGGCCGTCGGGACGCGCGTAGCCCCAGCCGCCGCGCAGCACCCGGCAGAGCGTCAGTCCGAGTTCGCCGGCGAGCCGCCGGATCTCCAGATGATCCTCATCGATCAGATCCGCGCCCGCTTCCCCGTGCTGCGATTCGGCGAAACCGTCGCGAAGGGTCATGACGCGCCCTCCAACCCGATCCCGCGCGTCGACAACGGTCACCGTCGCGCCCATCGCAATCAGATCCCGTGCCGCCGCCAGTCCGGCGAGCCCTGCTCCCGCCACGAGGACCGACGCTCCACTCAGCTGACTATTTGCGCCCACGCTCATCCTTACAACTCTATTTGGATATGGCCTTCCGCTGCAGCTAAACTTTGCCCATGCTCCCCATGCTTGTGCTGGCGGCGGCCCTGGCGGCCGGCTACGCCCGCCCCGACCAACTCGTCGAAACCGAATGGGTTGCCGCCCATGCGGCCGACACAAACCTCCGCATTGTCGACATGCGCCGCTCCGGGTACCAGGCCGGACACCTCCCGGAAGCGGTCTACCTGGCGCCGGAAGCGATTCGCGAGGCCAACAGTGCGCCGACGTTTCTCCCGTCGCCGGCCGCCTTCAAGGCGATGATGGAGACGCTTGGCATCTCCGACTCCACCCGCGTCATCGTCTACGACGAGAGCGGCATCTACGCGCCTCGTCTCTGGTGGATTCTCAACTACTTCGGCCACCCGAATGTCGCCGTCGTGAACGGCGGCTGGAGGAAGTGGACGACGGAGGAGCGTCCGACGCCCACCGCGGAGCCCAGGCTGCGCGCCGCGCAGTTCACGCCGCGCCCGCAGCCCAAGTGGCTGGCGACCGCAGCCGATGTCGTCGCGGCGATCGACAAGCCCGGGACGAAGATCGTTGATGCCCGCACGGAGCGGGAAATCGGCGGTGCCCCACAGGCGAACATCAAACGCGGCGGCTTCGTCCCGTCTTCCATACCGGTGTACTACGAGGAACTGCTGGACCCGACCAAGCGCACGTTCAGATCGGCCGACGAGATCAAACAGATCTACGAGTCGCGTGGCATCCTCCCGTCGCACCAGGTGATTGTCTACTGTCTGGTCGGCATGCGCGCGTCGGTCGACATTTTCGCGCTGCACCTCATCGGCTACGACAACCTGCGCAACTATTATGGCGCGTGGGAAGAGTGGGGGAACCGCGACGATTTGCCGCTCGGCAAGAAATAGTCTCGGGTCGGCGGCCGAGACCGCTCGTTCCCGCGCCGCGGGCGAACGTCGCGCGGAAAAACGTGTTCTCCGGCGAGTTCTGTCGATCTCCGCGTCGAATGGGCTGGTTCCGGCGTCTCGGTTATGAACAATCACCGTCCCTGCTGGCTCGAAGGCATTCGGGAGTCAATCAGGATCGACGCGGCCGGCAGGCCTCCGAACGCGTTTTATCCACTGACGCCGATCGCGCGAGTTCGACGCAGCGCGGGAACGAGCGGTCTCCGCCGCCATCCCGTGATGCGCGAAATTGCGATGGCCTCGCAGCTATCCTCGGCGGCGTCTGGGCGGATCGCGTCGCGGTAGCATCCGTGTTTTTGAATGGGATACAGAGATGGAGGCATCCACGCCGGTTTCGAGGCCGCGTGTGAAGCATGGCCGTCTACTCAGTAAAGAAGTTGGGCCGACAGGCAGACTAAACGACAAGCATGAATACCGCGAGAGTAATCGTGATGACCGCCGCGGTTGGGACATTGGGAGTGACGCTCGGAGGTTCGTCTGGGCTTCAGGCCCAGCCGCCATTTGTTCGGAGCAGTGGCACGCAGGCGGCATCGAACGACGTCTCATCGACTGTTGTCGCGAGCGCCCTGGCTCGCAATGGACACCTGGTCCTGCTCGTTCTGTGGCGAGGAAGTCCGGCTTGGCTTGCGGGCGGGCGGGGCAACTCCAGTGGCGGCGGAGGTGGTGGTGGGCATACGAGACTGCAACTCACATTCGGGGGACTCTCTTTCGATGTGGACGTTGATGACATAGCAGATGTGGCACGAGTGCTCGGTCAACAGATTTCCTTGAAAGATGCGAATGTCGTGCTCGTGGACAACGTGGACAGCAAACCCACAATCGTGCGTATCAAGCTCGTCGATGCCACTGTTCCCGAATCTGCCGATGCAGCATGGGTCGTGTTGAAGCGCGAGCCTGAGCTTCTTGAGTTTCTCCAATGCGATCTCATGCTCTCAAATCCGATGCTGAAGAACATGAGGTCAGACTATTTGAAGATGTGGATGACCGTGCATCCGTGCGGACAGGTGATCAAGCCATAGGTAGTCGGCCACTTGCGGCCGAACAAGCGCATGCACCAGACGGCGCCCTGGCATGAAACGGAGAGCGCGCCGCTGGTGATGCGCAGCCGTTAGGCCGCGAGTCGGGAGGGCCGGGTTTCGATCCCAGAGGAGCGACACACTTCCGCGCAGTGTCGCTCGAACATCAGATTGATGTAGAGACATGAACGAACACGTCAAAAGGGGACGAGAAGCTTTGGCTAAACGCGATTGGATTACAGCGGAGGCTGAGTTTGTGTTGGCACGTGAAGACGAACACCCGCAGGTGCGCTTGATTGCAGAGAACCGTCTTGCCGAGCTGAAGAATCGGCGCGTGTATGGTTGCGGGGCGTCGACACTTTACCATCGGGACAGCTGCCCAGCTAGGCATGGAGCCATCCTGCCCATCACTTGGTTCGACTACTGGGGAGATGCGGAAGCCGCTGGCAGGGTGCCCTGTCCCCAGTGCAAGCCGCAGCGCCTCTTCAGCGACTTGATTGTGCGCTAACTATTCCATTGCGGACGGTTTGACATCGCATACACCCGACGGCAGATGGAAAGCGCACCGCGCCGCGGCTCAGTTGCACGCGTTCGGCAGACGGAAGAACACGCGGCCGAGTTGCTCAAGTCCAGAGCCAGGAGTAGGCTGTTGATATGACGACGGCGGCAGAAATTTCAGGCGCAGTGCGGCGCCTACCCAAGCGCGAGTTGAAGAAGTTCCGCCAGTGGTTCGTCGCGTACGATGCGGCGGCGTGGGATCGGGAGTTTGAACAGGATGTCGCGGCGGGGCGGCTCGATCGACTCGCGCGAGAAGCCCTGAGAGACTTGCGCGCTGGTCGGTGCACCGACCTGTGAAGCATCGGGCGAGCCCCCGGTTCTGGCGGTGCTACCGCGGGCTGCCCAAGGACGTCCAATCACTGGCCGACAAGAGCTACGCGCTCTTGAAGGCGAACCCCAGCCATCCGTCGCTGCATTTCAAGAAGGTGGGCCACTTCTGGTCCACACGCGTCGGCTTACACTACCGAGCGCTTGCGGTCGAGTCCGGCGAGGATCGCGCGTGGTTTTGGATCGGATCGCACGCGGAGTACGACAAGCTCTTGGGCCAGAAGCCGGCCAACCAGCGCATGCAGCCGATGCGCGTTCAACGGCGGGAGAAGAAACCGAAGGGTCGTGCGCGCGGCTGATGCGCGATCGGTGCGCTTTCCGGCGCCGTGGTTGATTGCGACGACTTCGCAGCTATCCGTGTCGCTCGCAGCGATCCGCAGCGGCATCTGGGTGGATGCGTCGTGGTAGCGACGTCGGTAGCATCCGTGTTTTGAAATGGGATAGGAGATGGAAGGCATCCACGCAGATTTCGATAAGCCGCGTGTGAGCGTGGCCGTCTGCTCAGTAAGAAGTTAGGCCGACAAATCAATGATCGACGGTAGGGCTTTGAAGCACCAGTGGAAGCTAGCGGGATACAACCCAAAGAAGATGGGCAGCGCCACTGTGGCACCTCCGCCCAAACCGGGCTTTGTTCGAGGCTACCACCTGGCACCCGAGGCGCACGCGCTCAGCAACATCGCTCTTGGTCGAATGAAGATCACGCAATTTTCTGATGCGAACGATCCCTTCGAGGTGCTCGGCTTGCACTTCGGCGAGTGGAAGACTCGAAAGTTGGTGCGTGCTTTCAAGGCCGAACAGAACGCGACAACTGGGCCACTGTGCTTCAGCGGCAACTGGACCAACCCAGTCCTGTGGAGTCACTACGCCGATAAGCATCGGGGCATGTGTTTGGGATTCGATGTCAAGAAAACCGAGGCGCGAGCAGTCGAGTACCAGGATAAGCGTCTTTTGGAAAAGCTCGACGGGGTCAGTGATCCGTCCTCACTACCGAAGGCTCTGCAGAGTCGCCTCCTGAAGACGAAATCTCATCACTGGCGTCACGAAGAGGAGTTCCGTCGATTCGTCCTGCTCTCTGGCGCCGTTCGCGATCGGGACAAGCTCTTCTGGCTCTTCGACGATTGCATGAAACTAATCGAGGTCGTCTTAGGCCCTGAGAGTCGGCTCGACGTGTCGGAAACAAGAGCGATGGTCGCTGCCATAACGCCTGGGGTGTCGGTGTTTCGTTCACGACTGGCGTTCCAGTCATTTCGGGTAGTTGTCGATGAGAAGTCGGTATGACCGGCTAGGCGGATTGCCAGCGTGTTGATCAAGGCGCCACCATCAGGACGGATGTCCTATGAGTGGTCTTCCGTTGACCGCAGGCCTCTAATGTTCCTATTGTCTACCGTGCAGACAGGCAATAAACAGCCGAGGCTGCTGGACTATAATTCGCGGGCTTGCGCAGTCTCGCGCTTCGCGAGGTCGACGCGCGCATGCCTGTCAGGAGGACCGATGACTCGAAGGATGGCCGTTTTGTGTGCGACCTGGTGCGCCGTCACCGCGGTGCTGGTCGCTCAAACGCCGGCGCAGCCGGCCAAACCAAACCCGGAGCTTAAGAAACTGGAGGTCCTCCTGGGCTCGTGGACCTACACCGGCGACGCCAAACAGAGCCCGTTTGGTCCGGCCGGCAAGGTCACCGGCACGGAGACGTTCAGCATGATGGCTGGCGGGTTCTTCATGGAGGATCGCTGGGACGAGAAGGACCCCCTTGGCACCGTGAAGGGCCTGCAGATGTGGAGCTACGACGCAACCAAGAAGTCCCTGGCCTACACCTACTTCACCAGTGCGGGTGAATCCGGATCGGGCACCGTCACCATAAGCGGCAACACGTGGACCTGGCTCGGATCGGGTATCACGTACGAGGGCAAGCCGGCATACGGACGCGGCACCTACACGTTCACCGGCGCGGGCGCCTTCACGGTGGCCTCGGATGCGTCCGCCGACGGGAAGACGTGGGCCCGCTCGTTCGAGGGCAAGTGGACCAAGGGCCGGTGACGCCGCTCTCATTAGCCCCTCGTGCGCAGCACACGATTGACGCCAGGCACGGACGCGGTTCCGGGCGCCTGGCGATCGCGCATCCAACGCTCGACATCGTGCGCGCCGACGCGCGCGCGTGTGGGACGTCGACGACAAGGAGTACCTCGACTTCGCCTGCGGCATCGGCGTCCTGAACGTCGGGCACCACCACCCGCGTCGTCGAGGCCGTCGCCGACCAGTTGACGCGGCTAATGCACATGGCCTGTCAGGTGGCGATGTACGACGCGTACGTCGATCTAGCCGCGCTGCCGCGAGGCTCAACGCCCTTGTCGGCGGCCCGCGCCGCAAGACGCTGCTCGTCACGACCGGCGTCGAGGCCACCGATCTGCGTGGTTGACGCCGGCATTGTGACTGTTGCAGCGGCGCTCACCCGTGGCGGTGACGTGCCCTTCGGTTCGACTCAGGGCGTGCCGAGCGAAGTCGAGGGACGCCGACTTCTGAGCGCGGCGGCGCATAGGCGGGCCAGACCTTAAAACGCCGGCCCGCGCCGGGAAGTTGTTCGAAGCGAGTCTGGCGTGGCGACTCAGGTGTACGCGATCCGAAGGATGGACCTACCCCCGCCGATGTGTGCGCGATCGACTGTCGTTCAAAGAAGCTGGTAGTCGTCCACGCTCAGCGAGAGAATCACGAGCCCGAGAACTACTTCCCCCGGTGCGCGAAGCGGAGGTGTCCCTCGACTTTGCTCGGCACGCCGTCTTCCCGCGCGATGTTTGCTGCGGCGCGCACGCGAACGATGGAGGCGGTTAGAGCTGCTCGACCGTGTAGCCCTTCGCCTTGAGCATGGCGATCAGTCCATCCGGCCCCACGAGGTGCGCGGCGCCGACGACGACGAAGGCGCGGCCGCGGCGGTTGAACAGCGCGTCGATCTTCGGGAGCCAATTGCGATTGCGCTCGACGAGGAATCGCTGGTACATCTCCGGTTCCGTCTTGAAGTCCTCGAACGCGAGGCGTTCGATGAGGCCGACATCGCCGGACTTCCAGGCGTCGGCCAGCTTCGTGAGGCTCTCGGTCGCGGTCGCCACGTCCTTCAGTGTCGACGCCAGCAGCCGGTCCTGCTGACTCATGGACATCTCATCGAAGCGCGAGATCTGAAATTCGGGCGTCTCGAGACCCTGAATGAGTCTTCCGTCGGCCTTCGCCAGATCGTAGAAATGCCTGTCGAGCCCGAGGTTGGCCTCGAACCCGGCCTTCGTGGCCGACAGATCCACCAGCGTGAGCGCGAGCAACCACGGCTTGAACCGCTTGAGCGGCTCGATGGGCATGCCGAG
>JBGOTP010000134.1:0-12160 GCA_041476545.1 Vicinamibacteria bacterium
GCATAGTGAGGCGAGTCTTGACTGGTGAACGCGCGAATCGCGGCCAAATCGGCCTGCGCTTGCTTCGTCCAGAGCACGACTCTCACGACAGGAACTGTTTCTTGACCTCGTCGTGGGATACGAGTTGGCGTGCGTCCGATTGACGAAGACCCTCTTCAATCTTCGCGATGAAGCACAGCCGCTCGATGGCGTCCTCGATCGTCGCTTGTTCGGGCAATGCCCGAAGCGCCTCGATGGCTCGCTGCTTCTCGGTGATTTCCATGTTCAGGATTCTACCATCGTCAAGTTGAGTTTGATGTTTGCCGTCAGCCCAACTTCTTACTGAGTAGACCGCTGACCCTTTTCCGCAGCCATTGCAGGCTACGCTCGCAGAGTCTGGCTTGAACCTGGCCGAAAATCAAGGATCTCCTGGTCCCACGAAGCCCCTCCAGCTCGTTGGCTGCAAGCGATTCGAAAGATCGGCCGCGTTCGCAGCCAACGCCGGAAGCGAGATCCCCTTGGAGAGTAGCGCAAGCCTTGTGGGGCGAACCTGCTGGCCGCACGAGACGAAGCCGGAACGCCGGCAATGGCTGCGTTCTCATTCGCAGCCAACGCTGGAGGCGAATTGTGCGGTGCCAGTGTCCATGTCTTTGACGATGCGCGCGTTCCCAGATGCGCCAGGCCAAGCGGTGCGGCTCCGTTGGCTGCGAACGGCGGCGTTGGCCGCAGCCTCGCTGCAGCCACCGCAGAAGAAAACCAGGCGTCGAAACGGTGCAACCACGTTCGCCTGAGGGTGTTACCTCGTGAAACGGGCGATGCGGCCGTGACGGCATTGGCTGCGATGCTCGCAGCCAATGCAGACGTCGTGACGTTACAGTTTGTCGAACGGACTACGAACACCTCGCGGCCCTCGGTTCAGCACGTGTGTGTACTGCATCGTGGTACTGACATCCGCATGACCGAGCAGCTCCTGCAGCGTTCGAATGTCGTAGCCATCGGAGAGTAAGTGGGTCGCAAACGAATGGCGCATGGTGTGGTACCCGACATGCTTCGCAAGGCCCGCCTTGCGAGCCGCGTCGGCCACGGCCCGTTGGACGACAGACTCGTGCAGATGATAGCGGGACGGCGGCCCGAATCGTGGGTCCCGACAAATCCGCCCCGCAGGAAACGCGAACTGCCAGCCCCAGTCGGTGGCCGCCTTCGGATACTTTACGGTCCAGGGCGGTTGGCAGCACGACCCGTCCGAACCCGCCGGCCAGATCGCGCGCGTGCAGTGCCTTCACCTCTCGCAGATGCGTCCGCAGTCGCTCTTCGACCGCCGCCGGCAACAGCGTGACGCGATCCTTCTGGCCTTTTCCCCGCCGGACGACAATCTGGTGCTGGTCGAAGTCGATGTCCTTGACGCGCAGCTCCAGGCATTCCTGCAAACGCAATCCGGCCCCGTACAGCAGCGCCACCACGATCCACATCGTCCCCTGCACCTGCTGGATGAACGTGCCGACCTCCTCCACGCTGAGCACCACCGGGAGACGATGCGGCATCTTGCCCCGCGGCACGTCCTCAATCGCGCCAACGTCGATGCGCAGTACGTGTTTGTACAGAAACAGGATTGCGCTGAACGCCTGATTCTGCGTCGACGAGCTGACACGTCGCTCGGTCGCGAGCCACGAGAGGAACTTCGCAATTTCAGGAGCGCCCATTGTCGAAGGGTGCTTCTTGTCGTGGAACACGATGTACCGTCGAATCCAGTGGACGTACGCCTGCTCGGTCCGCCGGCTGTAATGCCGCGATCGAATGGCAAGGCGCACGCGATCGAGGAGCTTCACGCTCGGGCCAGGGCGTGACTCGGCCTCCGGAAAAGGAACGAGGTTCGGTGTCTGCCTGGGACTGGCTGGGGTTGACATGCCTGGCTCACGTGCCAACCACGTGCCACTCGATTGCGACCGGGAAATCGCCTGAATCATCGCGCCAGCGATCACGACGACCGGGGCAGCGCGGCGACCGCCGCCCGCCAGACGGCGGGATCGCCCAGACGGACGGCCTGGTCGGCGCCCACGTTCTCCAACAACAGCGCGAGCAGGGCCCGCCGCTCGTCGCCGCTCCACAAAAGCTTGCCGTTGATCAGTTCGATCTTCTCCGGCGTCAGCGCGTAGCGGTCCATCGCCTCTTGCTTCCACGCCCGTCCTTCGCGGCGAATGTCCCAGTCTTCGTTGCGCATCTTCAGCACCTCGGACGACGACGTGCCATCGTCGTCGTCGAGAGTCAACGCGCGGTCCATCGCCGCGGGTCCATCGCAGAGCCGAACGGCACTCACACAACGAGGTGTCCACTGCGCCGACTGTCGAGGCAAATGAGGTCCCCCATCTGCGAACGCCCCGACATGTTGTGAAAATGGGCGCGGCGATCGGTTACATGCCGCTCTTCGGAAGGGGTACGGTCTCAATCAAACGTTCGACGATCGCGTCCGAGTTGATGCGCTCGGATTCGGCGTAGAAGTTCGTCATGATCCGATGTCTGAGGATCGGCTTCGCCAGCGCGTGGACGTCTTTGATGGACACGTGATAGCGGCCGTGCATGAGCGCGCGGGCCTTCCCACCGCGCACGAGCGCCTGCGACGCGCGCAGACCGGCGCCCCATTTCACCCACTTCTCCACGAACTCCGGCGCGCCGGGCCTGCCCGGTCGCGACGCGTCCACCAGACGCACGGCGTACCGCGCGACTTCCTCAGCAATCACCACCTGGCGGCACAGTTCCTGATACTGCAGAATGTCCGGCCCCGACAGCACCCGCGCCGGCTTCGGCGTATCGGCGCCCGTCGTCTTCGTCACAACCGCCACTTCATCGTCTTCGCTCAGATACGAGATGACGATGTTGAACATGAAGCGATCGAGTTGCGCCTCCGGCAGCGGATAGGTGCCTTCGAGCTCGATCGGATTCTGCGTCGCGAGCACGAAGAACGGCTGATCGAGGGGATAGGTCCGGCCCGCCGCCGTCACGTGAGACTCCTGCATGGCTTCGAGCAGCGCGGCCTGCGTCTTGGGCGGTGTGCGGTTGATCTCGTCGGCGAGAATAATCTGCGCGAAGATCGGCCCCTTCACGAATCGCAGGCGGCGGCTGCCCTGTTCCTCGTCGAGGATCTCCGTACCGGTGATGTCGGACGGCATCAAGTCGGGCGTGAACTGGATCCGCTTGAAGTCGAGGTCCAGGATCTCGGCGATCGTCTTGATGAGGAGCGTCTTGGCGAGACCGGGCACGCCGGTGATCAGGCAGTGCCCTCCGGTGAAGAGCGCGGTGAGCACCTGCTCCACCACCTCGTCCTGACCCACGACCACTTTTCGAAGCTCGGCAAGAATGCGCGCGCGGCCCTCGGCCACGCGCTCCGCGCTCAGACTGATGCCGTCCATGATCACCCAGACGTAATCTTAGTGCGTGAGGGCATAGACGATCTCGTTGATCTCCATGCGGTAGGCCATCGACGTGAACTTGATGTAGCCGGGATAGTCTTCGGCGTTGGACCACTCCCACCCGTCGCCCATGTCGGTGTTCCAGTTGATGTACACCATCGGACGGCCGGTGTCGTCGAAGATCGTCCGCAAGTGCGACACGAATCCGCCCTTCTCCCAGGTCCGTCCGGAGAGGAACGACCCGAGGCCAGGCACTTGCGGATACTCGTCGAACTTGTAGAAGCAGCTGAAGACCGGATGGTCCTTCGGGAAATCGACGATCTGCCGTTCGGGGAACACCTTCTTCATCTCTGAGACGAGGTGATCCCACTCAAAGGGGCCATGGAAATCGTCGAACGTCAACGTGCCGCCGCGCAGCAGGAACTCGCGCAGGATGCGGACGTCGCCGCTTGTCAGCGCCAGGTTGCCCGGTTCGACCATATAGATCCAGGGATGGCTGAAGAGGTCAGGGTCGTCGAGGGTCATGACCCGCGGATCCTCAACCTGGATGGAGGTGGCCGTCTTCACACGCCGCGACAGGTTCTGCTCCGCGGCGGGGCCGTCGATGAACCAGGGTTCGCCGGCGAAGTCCTGCGGCACGTCGTCGAGCGTCGCGAAGTGGTATTTGATGCGGACGAAACTCCAGGTCAATCCGGCAAACCGGTCGTCCGGCGTGTCGGAGGGCTGAGCCCTTACGCGACCAGGGCCCATCGGCACGAGAGACACCAACGCCAGGAGCACTGCGACCGCCACGATGCGGCGCATGGAGAAGGGTCGCAAATCAGCGCGACCCCGCCAGACTCAGCAGCAGTCCCTGCGCGCGTTCGTAGCTCGGTGCGATTTCGAGCGCGGCCATCACCTGCTTCTTCGCCTCGGCGGTCCTGCCACCCTTGACATAGCTCTCCGCGAGGTCGGTGAGCGCGGCCACCCGATCGACGGGCCCGAGCGCGAGCACCGCACGCCGTTCTCTGATGGCCGTGTCCGCGTCGTTCCGCTGAAACGCCAGCGCGCCGAGCGCGCCGTGCACTTCGGCGTCGAACGGATCAATGGCGGCGATCCGCTCGTACACCCACCGGAGCACGGCCGGATCTTTCGTGCCTTCATCCCGGTACAGCTTCGCGAGTTTCCGAGCGACCTCGACGTTGTCGAAGTCAGCGTCGAGCACCGCCCTGAGCGCGGTGATGGCGCGGCGCCGATCGTTTTTTTCGATCGCGATCTCGGCGATCTGCCTCTGTGGACTGTCGGCGTCCCTGGCGACAGGCGCCAGCGCGGCGGCCCGCTCGAACGCCTGGATGGCCTGATCGAGATCGCCGGCCTTTCGCAGGCCGTTACCGAAGTAGAGCTGAACGGGATAGCTGCCCGGATGCTGGGCGGCGTAGGGCCGCAGGACCTCGAGCGGCATTTTCGGGAGATCTGGATTGTCCGCGGGCAGCGCGAGCGCGCGTCTCAGCGTTCCGTAACGCTTCTCGAGAAACTGATCGAAGCCGCCCTGCAAACCAGCGAGATCGGTATTGAACGCCTGCTTGACGGCGCCGTCGGTATCGAGCTTGTCGCCGTACGCACGCACCAGCTTGTGCAGGCCCTCGTCCCCAAACGTCGCGACCAGATGCTCGACGAGCAGCGACGCCTCGAAGTAGGCCACCGAGATCTGCTGCGGGTTGGTGAATGCGGCGTTCAGGTCTTTGAGCTTGAGCGTCTTGTTGGCGTTGAGCATCTGCGCGAACGCCAGGTCCATCCCGCGTCCCCACTCGGGCCTGGCGATCGTTTCCTCGTACACCGAGATGCCCTCGGTCAGCCAGCGGGCGATACGCTGCTCCGACATCTGCAACGTGATGACGTGGGTGAGCTCGTGCCAGAGCGTCGCCTCCCATTGGAATTCTCCCGGCGGTCTCGCCTTGGGCGAATCCATCGTCACGACGCGGCCGAAACAGGCGCCGAGCGCGCCGGTCATGCCCGGGAGGCCGACGTTGCGCACGGCGAAGTCGTCGTGCTTGGGGAAAATCTCGATGAGGATCGGCCCCTTGGGCTTGAACCCGTAGCGCGACGATACGGAGGCGAGTGCCTGATGGGCGATCCGGAGCGCGTAGTCCGTCAGCACCGGCGCCTCGTTCTTGTCCATCCTCAGGACGATGTCGCCGTCCTGCACCGTGACGAACTTGTCGAGCGTGTCCATCATCTGGAGCAGGTTGTACGTAACGGTGTTGAACGGTTCGATCTTGAACGACGCGTCGAGAACCGCGCGTGCGCCGGGCTCGTCTCCCGTGCGCAGGAGGTGCACGCCAAGGTCGGAGAGGGCCCGGGGATCCTGCGGCTTCAGCGTGAGCGCGCGTCTGGCAAGAGCCACGGCCTCGTCGAAACGGTAGTTGTGGGCGGCCAGATCGCCCGCGACCCGGAAGACTTCGCTGTCTTTCGGCGAGATGGACAGCGCTTTGGCGACCTGCGCCTCGTACTCCGGCGCCTTGTCCTCGACATACGCGAGCCCTGCCAGGAGGGCAATGGCATCCAGACTCGACGGATTGACCGCGAGCGCCTTCTGGATCAACTGGCGTGCCTCGGGGCGGCTGCCCGCATCAACCGCCTGACCGGCCAAAAACAGGTACGTATCGACGCTGTTTGGGTTGATCTCGAGCGCCTTCCTGGCGGCTTGGTTGGCCTTCGGCGGATCGTCGTCCGCAAGAGCGCGGGCAAATCCGATCATGGCAGGCGCGAACTTCTGGTCCGCATCCAGGGCGATCTGGTACGACTTCAGGGCCTCGGCATTCTTGTTCTTCGCGAGGAACAGATCGCCCCAGGCCGCATTCATCACGGGATCGTTCGGGACGTACGAGACGGCATTGCTGTACACGACGTTGGCTTCCTGCGTGCGCTCGAGCGCCAGGAGCGCACGAGCCGCGCGAGCCAGATCAGCAGGAACGGTACGCGCATCGGCGGTATCGGCAATGCGATTGAGGATCGGTTCGGCCTCCGGGCGGCTGAGCATCTGCAGCAACAGTCCGAGTTCGAGCGCCGCTTCGCTGGTCGGCGCGCGACGCGCCACCGGCGCGAGCAGCGCCTCCGCCTCCTGGTATCGTCCTCGTGCGACGAGGGCACGCGCGCGCACGGCTGCGACGTCGGGATCCTGACCATCAAGGCGTTCAGTGATCGTGGCGACTTCGTCGTAGCGCCCCTCGATGAGAGCGCGCTCGGCTTGCTGCAGGGCGGCTGGTGGCCGGCGGGTCTGAGCGATCGCAACAGGTAAAAGCCCGATCAAAACCAGCGCCAGGAGACCTGACACATACACCCATCGAGCCGAGTGAAACGCCGGAAGAAAGGGAGGCCGGCTGAGGCGCATCATCTGCTCATTATAGGCCCGACCTCGACTCGAGCGTGCGCTTCTCGACCGCGATGCGCCTCAACATCAACGTGCCAAATAGCAGCAGCGCAATCGGACCCGTGAGCCGCGCGCCGGTCATGAGCGCCACAGCGACGAATTCGCCCGTCACCGCGAGGTAGTTCGGATGAGCGACGTAGCGATACGGGCCCATCGTCACGAGCGGGGCGCCCGGCACGACGATGATGCGGAATGTCCAGGCGGAACCAAGCGACTGGATGGCCCACCATTTGAGGAGTTTGGCCGCGACGAAGAGCGCGGCGCCGGCGGCGAAGAGAACGCCTGGCGGCGTGCCGAGATGCGCGCCTTCGAGAATCATCGCCAGGAACAGTCCCGGATAGGCGACCCGCATGAGCGCGTAGACGTCGCCGCGCGGCTCGATCCCGCCACGCGCACGCTGCGTCCGCTCGTTGCGACGCGCCAGGGACGCTTCGACGAGCATCGAGCCAAAGACGGCACTGAGCACGAACGGAAGCATGACGCGTCAATCAGCGATCGCGGCCGCTTCGGCAAAGACCATCGCGTTGTCCATCAGGTGGCAGTCGCCGGCGCGCGCCACAATCGCCCGCACGAGGCCAGGAGAAAGCCGGGCGCCCGCCGCCGCCATTCGCACCGCCAGCGGAGACGCGACGATCGTCCGCAGCGCCCGATTGAATCGCCACTTCGTCGAGAACTCTTGCCGGCGGGCCGCCGCGAGCGTCTCGTGGACGCCCTTCCAGCCATGCTCGAGGGCGTGGAGCGCGGCGGCCGCCGCGAGCTCGCCGCCCCTCACGGCGAACCGCATGCCGTCACCGGTCATCGGATCGATGAAACCGGCCGCGTCGCCGGCGAGGATCAGACCGTCGATGGTGCGATCGACGGCATCCACAGCCAGGGGACCGAGCACGACCGGCGGCCGGACGAGTCGCGCGCCGGCAAATCGATCGCGCAGACCCGCGTCGCGTTCGAGTTCGCGTCGCAGCAGCGCGGACGGATCGCGGAAATCGCCGAGCCTGTCTTCAGCATGATCGCCTTGGCCGCCGCGACGGCCAACGGCGCCCGACCCGCGGGTCGGGCCGACCACGCAGACATTCGTGAGCCCTCCTGGCAACGGCGCGACACCAATGTAGCGTCCGCGCCGGATGTGCATCTCGCCAAGGGCGCAGGGCATCGAACACGACGTCGATGTCGCGCCCAGAGCCCCCTCGAAGTAGGCCCCAATCGCCCATCGCCGCGGGCGGACTGGATGATGCGCCAGGCCCAGACCGAAGGCCAGCGTTGACCGGCGCCCGTCGGCCGCAATCGTGACGCGTGCGCGCAGCGATCCTGCCGTGTGCGTTGTCACGTCCGATCCGAGCACGACGCCCTCGACAATCGCCCCGGAGCGCGTCTCGGTTACCACGGCCGTTCTGACCGCAACGCCGGAGTCGAACATCGCGCCGGCGTCCAGGGCCTGCTGCAGCAACGACCAGTCGAGATCGGATCGGCTGATCGAACGGCCATAGAGATCGTTCGGATACCTCCCTTCGATCACGACGTGACCAGTGGCCTTGTCGGCCTTCGCACCGGCCTTCGCACTTGCCTCCGCGCCGGCCCCACCATCGCCGGACACCAGCATGCCGTCGATGCGCAGACCATCACGGTCGAGCGCCTCGGCCATGTGCAGGTGACGCAGCCGCGCCAGCGTTCCAGGATTGACCGTGTCGCCGCACAGCTTGTCGCGCGGAAACGTCGCGCGGTCCACGATCCGCACGCGCACGCCGGCGCGCGCGAGCACCGTGGCCGCCACGCTTCCGGCCGGACCCGCGCCGACGATCAGGACATCAATCATCAATCAGCTCTCAGCTCTCAGCTCTCAGCTCTCGGCTCTCAGCCCTCAGCCCTCAGCCCTCAGCCCTCATGGTACGCGCCCAATGACCATGGCGCTGTTTTTTGATCCGAAGCCGAGGCAATTGCAGAGCGCGGCATCGACCGACGCCGCACGCCCCTGGTTGGGCAGGTAGTCGAGATCGCACGTCGGGTCGGGCTCGGTCTGATTGATCGTCGGCGGCAGGAAGTCGTGGGTGATCGCCAGCGCCGCGGTGACGATACCCGCCGCGCCGCTGGCACCCTGCGGATGGCCAATCATCGACTTCACCGAGGATCCCGCGAGCCGATCGGCGTGGTCCCCGAACACCCGCCGCACGCAGCGCGACTCGACCGCGTCGTTGAGGATGGTCGACGTCCCGTGATAACTGATGTAGCCGATTTCTTCTGGCCGGCGGCCCGACCGCTCGACCGCGAGGGTCATCGCGCGGATGATCTCCGCCCCATCCGGCGCCATCTGCACTCGATGGTACGCGTCGCACGTCGATCCGTAGCCCTCAACCGAGGCATAAATGCGGGCGCCGCGCGCCCGCGCGCGATCTTCGCGCTCGAGCACGACCATCCACGCGCCCTCGCCCAGCACGAAGCCGTCGCGACCCTTGTCGAACGGCCGCGACGCCAGCGCCGGCGTGTCGTTGTAGGCCGTCGACGTCACGCGCATGCGTGAAAACCCGAACATCATGCCCGGCGTCACGCACGCATCGGCACCGCCCGACAGCACGACGTCCGCCTCGCCCGATCGCAGCAGCGCCGCGGCGTAGGCGATCGCGTCGGTCGAGCTCGTGCAGCCGCACGACAGCACGTGGCTCACGCCGCGCAGTCGCAGCGAAATCGAGATCTCGCTCGACATCATCCCGACGATGGAAATCGGAATGGCGTAGGGCGTCACCTTGCGCCCGCGCTCGACGAAGAAGTCGTGGTACTGCCGCTCGCCGACGTCGATGCCTCCGCCGCCGCTGCCGATGATCACCCCGGCGCCCGGCTCACCGATTCGAAGGCCGGCGTCATTCCACGCTTCTCGCGCGGCGATGACGCCGATGAGGGCGGCGCGCGAGTAGCGCTTGGGATCCGCGCGGGAGCCGCGGTCCCGTACGTCATCCCCGTCCACCACCGGAACCGCGTCCATCGTGACGTTCGACACCGGCGCGGCAACCCGGCACGCGAAGTCCGCGGCATCGAGATCGCTCATCGCCCGCGTGCCGCTGCACCCGCGGCTCGCGTGATCCCAGAAGCGGTCGCGGCCGACGCCGAATGGCGACACGACGCCGATCCCCGTGATGACGATGCGCATCGCTCTATAGTAACCATCTGGTCATTTGGCATCAGGACATTTAGTCAATGAGTTCGTCATTGGCTTCCCCCAAATGCCAAGATGTCCAGATATCGAGATGACCAGATCCCTGGAACGTCTGTTTGCGTGGATCGGTGGGGCGCTGTTTGTGACGTCCCTCGCACTGACCGGCTGGATGTACGTCCTGTGGTTCGCGGAATCGCGCCCACGAACCAGCGGATGGGCGATCCTTGGGGACGTCGTGCTGGTGTCGGCCTTCGCGCTGCATCACAGCCTGTTTGCCCGTCCCTGGATGAAAGCGGCGCTCGCGGCGTTCTGTCCCGAGCGGCTCCTGCGCTCCCTCTACGTCTGGGTCGCCAGCCTGCTACTGATCGTCGTGTGCCTGCTCTGGAGGCGCGTGGGCGGCGAGGTATATCGGGCGGCCAGCGGATGGGCCGTCGGCTTACACGCCGTCGTGCAGATCACGGGTGTCTGGCTCATCGCCGGTTCGGTCCGCGCGATTGATGCCCTCGAGCTGGCCGGCATCCGAACGGCTAGGGCAGGTGGGGCGGGTCAGGACGGTGAGCCGGGGCAGGCAAGGCAGACTTGGCAGGCACGGCAGGCCAGGCAGGCGGGGCAGGCTGGCCAGGCCGGGCGGGCACTGGAGGAGCAAGCACCTCACATCGATCGGGCGACAGAGGGCGCCGAGGCGCTGCAAGTCGATGGACCGTATCGTCTCGTGCGACATCCACTGTATCTCGGCTGGATGCTGATCGTCTTCGGTGCGTCCCACCTGACCGGCGACCGGCTCACGTTCGCGGCCATCACGTCCATCTATCTGGTCGTGGCGATCCCATGGGAGGAGCGCTCGCTGGAAGCGGCTTTCGGCGATGCGTACGCGCGCTACAAGGCGCGCGTCCGCTGGCGGGTAGTGCCCTATCTGTATTGAGAAATTGCGGAATCGGGGAATTGGGAAATCTGAGGATGTGGGGATGTGGGGATGGAAGAATGTAAGGATGTTTGGACGAAGTGCTCGCGATTGCGTTGCCACGGGCGCCGGATGTCGCGGCGTGAGGGTGTCGAGTATCACCCGCGAATCCCTGAGGGCAAAGCATCGATGAACAAGTCTGCCCGCCTGCGCTTGCCAGCTTGCGCGCTCTGCTATCCCGCCGCCTGCGATCCTGCACTATGCAATCTGCCCTCTCAGTAGCATGACCCTGGTCTTCTACATCAGTGCCCACGGCTTCGGCCACGCGTCGCGCGATCTTGCCGTTATCAACGCCATCATTCAACGCCAGCCGGACATCCACATCGTCATACGCTCGTCCGTACCGCGATGGTTCATTGAAGCGTCCGCGATCGGAACGATCGATCTGCAGCCGGCCGACACCGACACCGGCATGGCTCAATTCGACAGCCTGCGACTCGACGAAGACGAGACCGCTCGCCGCGCCGCTCATTTCTATGGCGACTTCGATCGGCGCGTCCGCGAAGAAGGCACCGTACTTCGGCAACTCGGCGCCTCGGTGGTCGTCGGGGACATTCCGCCGATCGCGTTTGCCGCCGCAGGACGCCGGCCTGCCATCGGTGCCGGCACATCGCCCAGGACGATCTCCTGGCGGGCCGATGGTCCGCTGCGGTCGAGGCGCTCCTTCAGCAACCGCCAATCAGCCCGCCGTTCGCGCTGAACGGAAACGCGGGCGCCGCAGAGGAGATTCTGACGGCAATTGGCCCCTACTGCTGATTTCACTACAGCGTAGACAACGGAGAGGGCGGAGCGAACGGTTCAACACGGAGAAGCGAAGAAACGGACTTCGATCTGTACCAGAAAATCCTCCGTTGCTTCGTTCCCTACATCCTCACATTCTTCTTACCCTCCACACGTCACCGTCCTGTCCAATTCGCATGGGACTGGGGGGTGAAGGCCGATATCCGCAGCGGCGCAATCCAGCGTGCCTCGCACGTTGTCGCTGAACACGATGTGCCCCGTCACCCTCCCCGCGATGCCGTTCAACACGAGCGGCACGGTTTCCGCGGAGACCGATGCGGACCCGCCCGCCGCGCTAGCGGCGAATGAGACGACGCCGGGTGTGGACGTGAATCCACTCCGGCTTTCGTTTCCGGTCCCGACAAGAGATCCGGCGACAGCCACGCCGGCCACGGACGAGTCCGCAACCTCGTGGAAACGAAACTCTACGCTGCCGTCCGCCGCCGACTGCGAACGCGCCACCCAGTCCCCTCCCTCGTGCGACA
>JBGOTP010000135.1:0-12126 GCA_041476545.1 Vicinamibacteria bacterium
CAGCCGCGCTGTCGTGCGAGCTGGACGCCGGTCTCCCACGTTGGCGGCGACGAGGGATCCGGACGGGCGCTCGGTTCGTGCCGGCGGACGAGACAACTCGGGGCCACACCGCGTCGAATTCGCACGATCGGGTGCCGGTAAAATGCGGGCGAGAGGCGGGCCGGCCGCGGCGATCGTCGTATGTCGCCCCCACCAATCGAACGACCACTGGCGTGACTAGTTCCGAACACTGACGATCGGACCAGCTGAATCGACGCGTCCGGCGGCAGCAGCCCCTCCCTGGGAAACGGACCCAGTGCCAACTCGTCACACGCCCAGGATTCACGCGCACGATAGCAGCGCCTCATGCACGAGCGCCAGAAGGGCAATGCAGGCCGTGTCGGTGCGGAGTGTACGGGGCCCGAGACTGATGGGATTGAAACCGTGGGCCTCGAGCAGGCCGAGTTCGAACTCGTTCCAGCCCCCCTCGGGCCCGACGGCCAGCAGGACGCGCAGAGGGTTCACCGCTCCTTGCACGGCCGCTCCCGCCGGCCTCGCCGCCGCCGGATCGGCCACGAGCCGCAATCCACTGCCGATCAAAGAGTCCAGTTCGTCCTCGACCAGCACCTTGAATCGCCTGTGGATGGAAACCGCCGGCAGCCACGTGTCGCGCGCCTGCTGCAGCCCTTCAACGAGCAGAGGCCGGTAGCATTCCGGGCGGAGCACGTGCGTGTCGAAATAGTGACGCTCCACGCCCGTCGCGTTGGTCAGGATGATCCGCCCGACGCCGATCGCGGCAATCTGCGCCCAGAGCCGCCGCAGCACCTTCGGCCGAGGCAGCGCGAGAAGCAGATCGACACGCGGCCGGAGTGGCGGGCTCGCTTCGAAGGCGCACCGCAACTCCACCACACCGTCCGCCCCACTCTGAACAATGCCCTGCACGATGCCCACACCGCGGGGGCCATCGAGAACGCCGCACCGCACCTGATGCCCGCGCGCCACCTTCAGGACGTTCAACAGATGCACGGCGCGCGCGCCCGACAGCCGCACGTCGCCGGCCTCGCTGACTTCGCCCGGCTCGAGAATGATCAGATTCAGTCTTCCTCCTGCCTGCCCCGCCCGCCCTGCCTGCCCCACCTGCCCTACCTGCCCTACACAAGGGCCTCAGCAAGAGCCGTCAAGTACTGCTCACGGGGAAGGTCGATCGCTCCGAGCGAGGCGAGGTAGTCCGTGCGCCACTGCACATCGAGCAGTGTCATCTCCGACGCGCGCATCAGGTCCACCAGTGACATCAACGCCACCTTCGATGCGTCCCGTTGGACGTGAAACATCGACTCGCCCGCAAACAGCCGATTGATGCGTATGCCGTACAAGCCGCCGGCGAGCTGACCGTCGCGCGCGAACGCCTCAACGCTGTGCGCCCATCCCAGTTCGTGCAGGACCGTGAACGCGTGGATGATGTCGTCGGTAATCCACCCGTGCTCGCGCGACGGATGGCCGCACCCGCGCACGACCGCCTCAAAACAGGTGTCGATCCGCACGTCGAAGCGCCTGGCGCTCTGGCGCATCGATCGCGTCACGCGGAAGTGATCGAGCGGGAGGATGCCGCGAGGATTGGGCGACCACCACCCCGGGGCTCCGCGTGCGTGCAGCGGCATCGGAAAGAGGCCATGGCGATAGGCGGCAACGAGCGTCGCCGGCTCGAGATCGCCACCCGCACAAATGAGATCGTCGTCGGGCCACTCGGAGGGCGCGGGGAAAGACCATGGGCAGCCACCCACGGGCTGAGGCGTCGAGGACCAGTCAGTCACGGACGCCAATCGACGAGGAGTCGTGTGTCAGGAATGCGGGCAGTCTACCACCACTGCGCCGAACAGGCTCCGCGTCGAGGGCGCAATCCGGCTCGAGCCGGATCCCACGCCTGTCGGATCCCACTGTCAGGTGTGGCGTCCGACCTTAGTCGGACAGACTCTTAGCGGACGGGCAGCGGCTCGGATCTGCGTTTGTGCCGGACCTTGATCCACGCAAACGCCACAACCGCCGACGCAATGATCACAATCGGGATCAACATGGAGTCTCCTTCTGTCTCTACAGTTAGCAACGGATGTGCCCTGACGCCCAGTTGTTGCTAATCCATTGAGGCAGCAACGTTTGCCGAATACGTGCCAGCGAAAAATCGTGCAGAACCCGCCGGAGTGGGCGGATCCGTTCTCGTACACGCCTGTCGATTTTCGTTATTCGCGGCTAGGATGAGGCATGCTGCAGGGCTTCACGTCGCCGAGGACGCCACGAGGACGGTCGGGTCTTGCACCCCGACCGCCATGGCACTACGTCAGCACCTCACTGGCCATTGAATTCGAGGCCGCGCCAGCGGCCATCGCGGCGTTCCTTCCTGAGGGACTGGAGCCGGACTCGGCGCGGTGCGCGGTGTACTTCGCGGACTGGCAGTTTGCGACCGACGGCGGCGAGGAGTATCTGGATCCGGTCGGCAGTCAGTACAAGGAAGCGATCGTTCTGGTGTCCGCGAAATACGAAGGCGCGACGGTCGCGTACTGTCCGTTCATCTTTGTCGATCAGGACGTGTCGTTGATGCGCGGTCTCATCCAGGGCTGGCCCAAGCAAATCGGATCCGTCTGGCTGACGCGTGCCTACGAATTGTCCTCGCCGGCATCGCCGCCGCCCGGCGCTGGCGGCAGGTTTGGGGCGAGCCTGGCCGTGAAGGATCGCCGGTTGGTGGACGCCAGCGTGACACTGCGGGAGACGACCGGCACCCCACCGTCTCCCGGCTTTGCCAACGCCATCAACGTCCGCTACTTCCCCGACCTTGCCGCCGGCCACCACGACCGCCCGACCGTGCACGAGCTCGTGCAACTGAAGTCACGAAATGTGCAGTTTTCCGCGATCTGGAAGGGAGACGCATCGCTGACCATCTTCGATCACCCGTCCCTGGAACTCTGCGACCTTCGACCCACCCGGATCCTGGCGGGCTACCGCTTTTCGTTTGCGTTCACGGTGGACGACATTGTCCACCTGCGCGACCTGCGCTCGAATCGATGAGGACGAACATCCTCGTCTTCGCAACGGCTGCGCTTCTCGAAATTGGCGGGTGCTTCGCGTTCTGGTCGTGGCTCCGGCGCGGATCGTCGCCGCTCATCGCCCTGCTCGGCGTCGTCAGTCTGATCGGCTTTGCGGCGACACTTGCGCGGGCCGACAGCGCCTTTGCCGGTCGTGCGTATGCCGCATACGGCGGCGTCTACATTGCCGCCTCTCTCGTCTGGCTGTGGCTGGCGGAAGGACAACGGCCGACCGCGACGGATGTGCTCGGAGCCGCCGTCGCCATCGCCGGAGCGCTGCTCATCGTCGGGATGGCGCCGAAGGCGCCGTGACCGGGTCTTTCCGCACCCTGCTAGTCTCTTCCGAGGAAATCCAGGTCGCGCGCCGGAATCTCGAAGCCGTCGAACACGTCGTCGCGACACCATTCGAGATACAGCTCCTGGCCCGGAAACGCATCGTCGTCTGACGCGACGCGGGCGAACCCGACTTCGACGATCTTCCCGATCGCCTGCTGTAGGATCGTCGGCAGCAGCTCGGGGTACAACGGTTGAAATCTGGCGCGTCCGGCGTACGAGCCGGGCCGGCGAGCCTGAGTGGCCAGACGCCGCTGCGAGTCGCGAGCACGCCACGCGAGAATCGTCACCGGGCATCCGTATCGCAACAGGAATGCCACGCAGGCAGTACGCAGAATCGACAAATCTAGTGGGATTTTGAGAATCCCTTTTTCAAAAGTCGACTCACAGGAAGACAAGTGGCTCCGTGCCGGGGGCCGGGCCCGAGCAGACGTGCGCGCCGGCGCCCAGAGAAAGATCCACGACGGGACACGAGGACGGCATAGAATGCAGTCAGCCGCTCCGGCGGCGTCCCTATGGAATGGCGGATCATCGGGCTCAACTTTCTCTATGCCACGCTCGGCGTGGTGCTGATGTTCGTCTCGTACCGCGTCATCGATCGGCTCACTCCGGAGGTGAACTTCCCAGAGGAACTCAAGAAAGGGAACCTCGCGGTCGGGATCTTCATCGGCGCCCTGTTCATCGCCATCGGCCTCATCATTGGAGGATCGCTCAACTGACCAGGCCGGTACTCGTCGCCGTGCTGGTGGGGGGCATCGCGCTCGGCGGAACCGCGCGCGCGAATGCACAGTCACCCGCGGCCGCGGAGCGGCGTGCATTGCCGGTCGTCAACGACCGGCTCGACGATGCGTTTCGGAAGTACGCGAAGCGGTTTTTCGGCCCGGGGGTTGACTGGCGGATTTTCAAAGCGCAGGGAATGACCGAGAGCGGGCTGGATCCCGACGCCACGAGCCGTGTCGGCGCGCGAGGCATCATGCAACTGATGCCCTCAACGTATGCCGAGGTGCGCTCCAAGGAAGCGATGGTTGGAGAGACGATCTCCGACCCAGAGTGGAATATCGCCGCCGGCATTCTGTACGACCGCACACTCTGGAAGAACTGGGCTGGCGCGCCTGAAGGTTCGCATCAATGGCAGTTCACGTTCGGCAGCTACAATGCGGGCCTCACGACAATGAAGCGGGCGCAGAAGATCGCGGAAGAGCGCTCCCTCAACGCGCGCGCATGGCCGAGCATCATCGTCGTCGCGCCCGAGGTCCCGCGCTGGCGCCACGAAGAGACGATTACCTACATCGATCGCATTTTCTTCAACCTCTCGCGGATGAATCCCAACGGCAAGGTCATCAAAAAGTAGGCCCCTTCTTCCATTTCGCCGCGAGTGCATCGCGATCGAGCCTGGCCCCACGCAAGTAGACGTCGGCGATCGTACGCGTATTGCGGATATCCTCCAGCGGGTTCGCGTTGAGCACGACGAAGTCGGCGCTCTTGCCGACCGCCATCGTGCCCATGTCCTTGATCCCGAGCAATTCGGCCGGCCTCGAGGTCACGGCCACAATCGCCTGCGCCGGCGTGAGCCCCAGGGCGACCCAGTGTGCAATCTCGTGATGATCGGCCCAGCCAAACGAGTGACGGGACGCGATGCCGGCATCGGTGCCAAGGACGAGACGCGCGCCGCTGGCGATCATCTTCTGAAAATTGCCGGCGAGCATGGTCTCTCGCGTAGCCGCATTCGCCGAAACCGGACCGCAGCTGGCCGCCCGAATGGCGGTGAGCGCCTTGGCCGGGTACATCTGGTCTATGAACGGATCGTTGTTGCACACTTCACTGCGATCGCCGAATCCGATGACGGTCGCCCAGTACGGTTTCTTCTCTCTGAGAATCGCCAGGTACTCCTCGTCGAGCGGCTCGTTCTGCACCATGTGCACGAGGACATCGACGCCGGCCCGCACCACCGCCTTCTGATCCGCGAGCGCAATCGCGTGCGCGTGCACCATCATCTGGTGCTTGTGGGCCTCGTCGATGACGGCGTTGTACACCTCCGGCAACATTTTCGGGTACGTGCCGCGCCGATCGTCCACCCAGATCTTGACGTTCTTGATGTTCTTGGCCGCCATGGCCTGCACCACGGCGCGCGCTTCCTGGGCTGTTGAGACTTCATTCACCGCATGGAGCGCGGAGGTCCCTCGCATGAGAATTGCGTCGGGCCCGCCATTGGGCGGCGCCATGCCGGGCATGAAGAGGAAGCGGGACGCCGGCGGAAACTTGCCGGCTGCCTGATCCTGCTGAAACTGGATCGAGGGGTCGGTCGGGCTGCTGCCGACCGACGTCGTGGCGCCGACGCCGTAGAACGCTTCGCGCTGCAAATGATCCAGCACGTTCCGCGGCGTGTAGTTCTCGGCACCCCAGCTCGTGTAGCCCTCGTATCCAATATGGACGTGCGCGTTGATCATCGCGGGCATGACCGTCTTGCCGGTCAGATCCACGCGCGTCGCCCCGGCCGGCGCCGTGACCGCACCTTGCCGACCGATCGCGGTGATGCGACCATCCAGCACCACGAATGCGCCGCGGTCGATCGGCGCGCTGGCATCGCCGATGATGAGCCGAGCGCCTTCATAGAGCACGGCGGCGGCGACGCCGCGCGACTGCGCTATCGGCTCGCCTCGCCACGCCGTGATCACCGAATGCGACAACGCGATCGTCGTGACACCCGCGACCGCCCAGGATGCGGCTCTGATGCTCATGTGGTCCTCTTCGTTCCTTAACTTGCTGTGACTGCTTGCGCCCCGCAGTCTACACTGGCTTCGGCGGCTTCTTCCGGCTCACCGCTGACGGCACCTCGTGACACTCGCCGCCCGAATCGCTCGCAGTCGCGGGCAAGCGCGAGCGGACGAGACAACTCGGGGCCGCGTCGCGGCGAACGTCGCGTGGAAAAACACGTTCACCGGCGTGTGCTGTCGACTCTCGCGTCGATTCAGCGGATTCGACTGCCGGCGCCTGAACATTCGACTGCTGGGACGACTCGAAGCACTTGGGCGCCATTGAGAGTCGACGCGATCCGCAGGCCTCTTGAACGTGTTTTACCGGCTCCCGCAGATCACGCGAGTTCGACGCGCCGCGTCCCCGAGCCGTCCCGTCCGCTCGCGAGTCCACCGGTGTCTTCCAATGCCAGGAACGACTGCGAACGCTCCTCCCGCGGAACTCGCAGGCAAGCAGTCTCCTGTTTCTGCTAGCATCCGGCTAGCTCTCGGCTAGCTCAACGATATGAAGAAAACGGTCTTCATCAGCTACAGCCACGATTCCGACTCCCACCGCGAACAAGTGCTCGCGCTCTCGGAGCGGCTGCGCGAGGACGGCGTCGAGACGCTCCTCGACCAGTATGTGAACGGATCGCCGGAGCACGGCTGGCCGCGCTGGATGCTCGATCAACTCGATGCTGCGGATTCGGTTCTCGTCATCTGCACGGAAACCTACTACGGCCGATTCCGTGGGCATGAGGAACCCGGCAAGGGAAAGGGCGTGGATTGGGAGGGTGCGCTCATCACCCAGGAGATTTATGACAGTCGCAGCAAGACGCTGAAGTTCGTGCCGGTCTTCCTGGCTACCGCCAATAACAGTTGGATCCCCGAGCCGCTCCGCCCCGGCACCCACTATGCGCTGACATCTGAGGATGCCTACCAGAGCCTCTACGATTTCCTGCTCGAGCAAGCGGGCGTGGAGCCTGGGTCAGTCGGCGCGATCAGGACGAAGCCTCGTCAAAAGGGAACCGCACTCACCTTCGGCGAAACGTCCGCTGCTCAAGCAGCGAAGGTCGACATTTCCCGCATCATCAAATACGCCCCGGAGGAACTCATCGGCCGCGAAGCGGAAACCAAGCTTCTCTCTGATGCGTGGGACCAAGCGATGCGCGGCGAGACGAAACGCCCGCACGTCCTCACCTTCGTCGCGCTCGGGGGCGAGGGGAAGACGTCGCTCGTCGCGAAGTGGGCAGCGGAGCTGGCCTATCAGGACTGGCCGGGGTGCGATGCCGCGTTTGCCTGGTCCTTCTACAGCCAGGGCACACGGGACCAGACCGCGTTTTCGTCCGACTTCTTTCTCAAAGAAGCCCTCACATTCTTCGGCGACTCAGCAATGGCGGAGAGTAGCGCTGGCGCGTTCGACAAAGGCCGGCGGCTGGCCAAGCTCGTCGGCGAGCGGCGGGCACTCCTCATCCTCGATGGCCTGGAGCCGCTGCAATACGCGCCCACCTCGCCCACACCGGGCGAACTGAAAGACCAAGGTATTGCCGCCCTGCTGAAAGGGCTCGCCGCCACCAATCATTGTTTGTGCGTCGTCACCACCCGGTATTCCATCCCCGACTTGCGCGCCTACTGGCAGACAACCGCGCCAGAGAAGAAACTCCCGCGGCTGTCCTCGGAAGCCGGCGTGGCACTACTCAGAACACTTGGCGTGAAAGGGAATCAGAAGGAGTTCGAGACGCTCGTGGCAGACGTGAAAGGCCACGCGCTCACGCTGAACCTGCTCGGAACGTTTCTCCGCGACGCCCACGCCGGAGACATCCGCCGGCGCGACCTCGTGAAGCTGGAGGACGCCGACGCCGAAGAGCAGGGCGGTCATGCATTCCACGTCATGGATGCATACGTGCAGTCGTTCGAGACTGGAGGGAAAACTGAGGAGGAGAATCAGAAGGGCCTCCGCGCCCTCGCCCTGCTGCGGTTGCTCGGCTTGTTCGACCGCCCCGCCACCGCCGACTGCCTAAAGGCCCTGTGGAGAGCCCCCGGCCATCCCCGGCCTGACCGAGCCCCTCTTTACCGTAGAAAAGAAATGGCTTGGACGAGCGTCCGTCCAGTTCGAGATTGATCCAAGCCAGTTGAACATCGTTCTCAAGCGGCTCGAAGACGCGAAGCTGCTCACCGTGAACCGCAGTGTCGCCAACGACCTGCTCACACTCGATTCGCATCCGCTCATCCGGGAATACTTCGCCCGGCGCGTGCGCGAGCAGCAGCCCGAGGCTTGGCGCGCCGGGCACCGGCGGCTCTACGAACACCTCTGCGCGACCACGAAGGACAAGCCTCAGCCTACACTCGAAGACCTGCAACCGCTCTCTACCAAGCCGTGGCCCACGGCTGCCAGGCGGGGATGCAGCAGGAGGCGTGTGAGGTGTACTACGCCCGCATCACCCGTGGGCGGGAAGCTTACGTCGTGCACAAGCTCGGCGCGTTCGGTTCCGACTTGGGCGCCGTCGCCTGCTTCTTCGACAACCCGTGGAGCCGCGTCTCGCCAGCGCTCACGGAAGCCGCCCAATCCTGGCTGCTGAACGAAGCCGCCTTCCGCCTGCGCGCCTTGGGCCGGCTGACCGAGGCCCTCGAGCCGATGCGGGCTGGGCTGGAGATGGCCGTCAAGCAGGAGACTTGGAAGCAAGCCGCCCAGGGGGCTAGCAACCTGAGCGAGCTGGAGTTAACGCTGGGCGATGTGGCCGGGGCAGTGGGGGAGGCCGAGCAGTCCGTGACCTACGCCGACCGCAGCGGCGATGCGGACCAGCGAATGATCAGTCGCACGACCCATGCCGACGCCCTGCACCAGGCGGGCCGCGGGGCCGAGGCGGAGGCGCGCTTCCGCGAGGCCGAGGCCATGCAGGCCAAGAGCCAGCCCAATTACCCGCTGCTGTATTCCGTGCAGGGCTTCCAGTATTGCGACCTGCTCTTGACGGCGGCGGCGCGTGGCGCGTGGCACACCCTGCTCGGTCGCAGCCGACGTGAGGCGGCTCCTGCTGACAATCGATCGGCGACTGCGACGAACGTGGCATCCTGCCGTGCCATCTTCGAGCGCGCGGCGAGAATATTCGCTTGGAGGAAGCTCCCGACTTGGAATCCCGCCTTCGACTCGCTTCTCGACATCGCCCTCGACCACCTCACGCTGGGCCGCGCCACGCTCTACCGGTCCGTGCTCGAATCCCGCAGCCATCGAGGTGAGTCGGCGCAAACGTTCCCGTCTCCACCGCTTGGCCTGTCTACGGAAGAACAGCGCGAACTCACGTCCGCCGCAACGGAGCTTGACGCCGCCGTCGATGGCCTCCGCCGTGCCGGCACGCAGGACCACCTCCCCCGCGGCCTCCTCAGTCGCGCTTGGTGTCTTGCCGTCGAGGCTTCCGCCTTCGCTGAAGCTACGACGGACAGGCCTCCACACAGGCTTCCCAACCGGCAGAACCGGGAGAGCGCGCAGCGCGACCTGGACGAAGCTTGGGAAATCGCCGAGCGCGGCCCTATGCCCCTCTTCCTCGCGGACATCCATCTCTACCGAGCAAGGCTCTTCCACGCCGTCACACCGTATCCGTGGGCGACCGATGCGGATGGCCACGCCCGCGGCCCACACGACGACCTCGCCGAGGCACGCCGGCTGATCGAGAAACACGGCTACTGGCGACGCAAGGAAGAACTCGAAGACGCCGAAGCCGCGGCCCGCGATTGGCCGCAGCGTACCACGTAGGCACGCACCGCGTCGCCACGGCCATCCGAGGCCCTCCGACTCAGTACGTCACCGACGTCCGCCGCACGATATCGTGCACGAGCACGCGGCGCTTTTCGGGCTCGATGTCGAAGAGAACCCGCCAATCGCCGACGCGGCGTCGCCAAGCGGTCGGCTGCGCCTTGAGGCGCACGATGTCGCCACTGAACGGATCGTGCTCCATCGCGTCCAGCGCCGCGAGGACGCGGTCGCGTTCAGCGACGGCCATCCGCTTAAGCGCTTTTCTTGCGCGACCGGCGAGGAGTAGTTCCCACTTCATCGCGGAGTTCGTCCAGGGTCACGAAGTCGCCACGGGCGATCGCGGCTCGACCCCGGCGAATCGCGCGCAGTTCGTCAGGCGTCGGAACTTCCTCGGAAATCCGGTTCGAAAAGTAGGAGCGCAGCGCCTCCCGCATCAGTTCGGACCGGGTGCGATGCTCCTGCTTTCGCACGCGCTCCAGCTCTTTAAGCATGGCGGGTGGCAAAGAGATGGTGAGGGTGGAAGTGGTACGGGCCATGGGGATACGACTAAGTATGACTTGATCATACCAGACCAATCGCCGTCAGGCACTCCGGAAGCAGGAACTCGAAGACGCCGAAGCCACCGCCCGCGATTGGCCTTACTGAGGCTTCTTCAACAGTTTGTCGAGACCGGCGAATGGCTGGTACGTAGACGACGCCGGAGTGTCCGCGTCGGAAGGCTGGTCGTACGCGTTGGCGACGTCGTTGCGAGCGTGCTCATTCTCGTGACAGTAGAGACACAGCAGCTCCCAGTTGCTTCCGTCGGGCGGGTTGTTGTCGTGATTGTGGTCCTTGTGATGAACGGTGAGCTCGCGAATCTTCAGTCCGGCAAAGTCGCGCCCACACCGCGCGCACACGGGCGGAAACAACTCCAACGCACGTGCTCGGAAGCTATGGCCGCGCCGTTTGCGATCGGCGCGAGCCTTGGCAATCATCTCGTGCAGGTTGTCGTCAGATGAGGGCTTGGTCATCAGCGTCTTCACTACCGCCGTCTTGAACGATCGGGTTTCTGCGAGCTACGGATACCGACCCTGCCCTGCCTGCCCTGCGGCCTGCCCGCCTTGCCTGCCCCACATGCCCCACCTGCCCCACGCCGGCCCACCTGCCCCATTCAGCCTATCATCCCAACGTGACCCGCGCCGGACGCGCCGTTCTCCTCATCCTGCTCGCGCGCTGGACGATGATCTTCCTCCTGTGGCCGATGCATCTACATCAATGACGCGCGCGCGCTCCAGCTGATCCTGCTCGGAGGCCGGACAGGCGCCGAAGTCGAGGGACACGACTGGGAGCGCATCCTGCAGCTGACCGGCCTCACGCTGCACGATCATCAAATCGCATGGACGGTCCACGCCGTTGGCGCGGTGATGATGCTGGCCGGACTCGCCTGGGGCACTGCTCATCTCGTCCGGGACGACGGAAAGTCGTAGCGGGGTGCGTCGGGCACTACTTGGTCACGACGGGCGTCCGACCGGCCGGAAGCATGCGGCGGCAGCGAACCTTGCGAGCGGCGCGTCTCAGGCGTCAGTCGGGAAACCGAATCGTAGGGCCGAGGTCCGCGGCAACTCACGGAGTTGCCGCATGCCGCCAACGGATCCCGAGATGAGGTTTCCCGCGCCGCCGAGCGGTTCGCCGAGCCGCATGTTTCTGGCCTGACGATCCGAGTGGGACAAAGTAGTGCTACTCGGCTACTCGACTGTTTAGTTCTCGACGCTGACGACGCTCATCACCTCTTCCACCGTCGTCAATCCCTCGATGAGCAGGATGGCTGCGTAGCGTTTCAGATCGATCATGCCGTGTTCGAGCGCCGCGGCATGGACCGCTTCCGCGTGCGCGCCGCCGCCGACGAGCGACCGGATCGCCGCATTCATCCTGAGGACTTCGTAGATCCCGATGCGTCCCCGCAGACCCTTCCCGCCGCACGCGCCGCATCCGCGCGCGCGGTAGAGCGTCGTCCCCGCGGGCAGATCGAAGAAGCGCATCGCGCTTGCATCAGCCTCATAGGGCTCCCTGCACGACTGGCAGAGCCGGCGGGCAAGCCGCTGCGCGACCACGCCGATCGTAGACGATGAGACGAGGAACGGCTCGATGCCCATCTCGCCGAGCCGCGTGAACGCGCCGGCGGCGCTGTTGGTGTGAAGCGACGTGAACACGAGGTGGCCCGTCAGCGCCGCTTCCACCGCCGTGTGCGCGGTGTCTTTGTCGCGCGTCTCACCGACGAGGA